>CANCXX010000004.1 GCA_947381965.1 uncultured bacterium | reverse complement strand
TACAGACAGAATTTTCTCTGCCGGATTCTGGCCCTGGATGGGCGGCTGCGGAACTTTAAAATCAGCAGACGCCTGGACAGGCGCCCAGAGAAAATACTGGCTGTCTACAGACAGAATTTTCTCTGCCGGATTCTGGCCCTGGATGGGCGGCTGCGGAACTATAAATAGGAGGATAAAATGAGCAGTAATTTGGATGAAATGTTGAAGGAAGCCCCTTCTTTAACCCTTGACCCTTTTTCCCAGTCAGTAAATGAGCCGGACAGCGTTCCCGCCGTTCAGGAAGAGGAACCGAAAATACCGGAAGTGGTTCTGACACCGGAAGAACAGAAAATGGTGGATGCTTTTGCCGCCCAGATTGATATTACCAATACCCAGATGGTGATGCAGTATGGCGCAGGCAGCCAGAAAAAAATTGCGGATTTTTCCGAAGGCGCTTTAAATAACGTGCGCACCAAGGATATGGGGGAAATCGGTCAGATGCTTGCAGATGTAGTGTCTGAATTAAAAGACTTTGAAGCGGAAGAAGAGGAAAAAGGATTTCTGGGCTTTTTTAAAAAAAGCAGTAACAAACTGGAGAATTTAAAATTAAAATATGACAAGGCGGAAACCAATATTAACAAAATCTGTAAGGTAATGGAAAACCATCAGGTGACTTTGCTGAAAGACGCCGCCATGCTGGACAAAATGTACGACTTAAACCTGAATTACTTTAAGGAATTGTCCATGTATATCCTTGCTGGCAAACAAAAACTGGAACAGGCCCGCAGCGTGGAGCTTCCCGCTCTTTTGAAAAAAGCGGAACAAAGCGGACTGCCGGAGGACACGCAGGCTGCCAACGACTATGCCTCCATGTGTGAACGTTTTGAGAAAAAAATTTACGATCTGGAACTGACAAGAACCATTTCCATGCAGATGGCCCCTCAAATCCGTCTGATTCAAAGCAACGACACTGCCATGTCAGAAAAAATACAGTCCACACTGGTCAACACAATTCCTTTGTGGAAAAGCCAGATGGTAATTGCTATCGGGCTGAATCATTCCAGCGAGGCTGCCAGAGCACAACGGGAAGTAACGGATATGACCAATGCTCTGCTTAAAAAGAATGCAGAAACCCTGAAAATGGCAACCATTGAAACTGCCAGGGAAAGCGAACGGGGCATTGTGGATATTGAAACCCTTACTGCCACAAACAAGACGCTTATCAGTACACTGGATGAAGTAATGAAAATCCAGGAGGACGGACGCGCCAAAAGGAGAAACGCTGAACAGGAGCTTGGAAGAATTGAAGAGGAGATGCGCCAGAAGCTTCTTGCTGTCAGCCGCAGCTCCCGTCAGTCATAAACAAGGAACTGTTAAAAAAGGTTCAGGAAACAAAGCTCCTGAACCTTTTTAATTTATTTCTTTTCAACACCAACCGTAACCTTTTCACCGTTAACATTCCATTCCTTACAAACTGCCAGTTCTTTATCCGTAAGGATTTCATCTGCAAGTACCTTTTCAGAAATTGCCTCTTTATTTGCATTCACAATTTCAGCAATCTTGCCGTTCCCATTTATGGCTACCGCAATATGGTCCATCACCTCAAAACCAGCCTCCTTACGCATAGTCTGGATTTTGCTGATGATTTCATATACAAACCCCTCCTCAATTAACTCCGGCGTAAGGTTTGTATCCAGCACAACGCTCATCTGACCGTCACTTTCTGTCACAAATCCTGCCTTCTGTGCTGTCTCAATCAGCAAGTCCTCCTCTGCAAGAGACACAACCACGCCGCCTGTTTCAAAAGTGATTGCACCTTCTTCTTTCAGCGTTTTCATAGCGTTTGTCCCGTCAATTTCTGACAGATACTGACGGATACCACCAAGCTGTTTTCCATATTTTGGGCCCACTGTGCGCAGCTGGGGTTTAAAGCTGTAAGTGGTAAGGTCGCTGACATCGTCCTTAAATACGACTTCCTTTACATTCAGCTCATCCTCCACAATATCCTTAAAGTATCCGTCAAGAGAATGCGCAGCCTTTACGTACATACATCCAACCGGCTGGCGGTTCTTAATATTGGCGCCATTACGGGCTGCACGTCCCATCACTACAATAGCAAGCGCCTCCTCCATATTTTCTTCCAGCTCTTTATCAATCATAGACGCATCTGACACAGGGAAATCACACAAATGAATGCTCTCTGGCGCATCCTTGTCATTACTTCTTACAAGGTTCTGGTATATTTCTTCTGTCATAAAGGGGATCAGCGGAGCTGCACATTTGCATATCTGGGTCAGCGCAGTATATAAAGTCATATAAGCATTAATTTTATCCTGCTCCATGCCCTTCGCCCAAAAACGTTCCCGGCAGCGGCGGACATACCAATTGCTCATTTCATCCACAAAATTATCCAGCACCCTTGCTGCCTCTGGAATCCGGTAGTTGTCCAGATGTTCGTCCACTTCTTTAATTGCCGTATTTAATTTGGACAAAAGCCACTTATCCATTACCGGAAGCCGGTCATATTCCAGAGTGTATTTGGTTGCGTCAAATTCATCTATATTCGCATAAAGGATGAAGAACGCATAAGTGTTCCATAAGGTGCCAAGGAACTTGCGCTGTCCTTCCATCACTGCCTTTCCGTGGAAACGGTTTGGAAGCCATGGCGCAGAGTTGATATAAAAATACCAGCGGATAGCATCTGCCCCATAAGTGGCAAGGGCATCAAAAGGATCTACCGCATTTCCCTTGGATTTACTCATTTTCTGCCCATTTTCATCCTGTACATGCCCAAGGACAATAACATTTTCATAAGGAGCTTTGTTAAACAGCAGGGTGGATTCTGCCATCAGGGAATAAAACCATCCACGGGTCTGATCCACTGCTTCTGAAATAAACTGGGCCGGGAACTGGGATTCAAATAGCTCTTTATTCTCAAAAGGATAGTGATGCTGCGCAAAAGGCATGGCGCCGGAATCAAACCAGCAGTCAATTACTTCCGGCACCCGTTTCATGGTCTTACCACATTTGGGGCAGACACCGGTTATCTCATCAATGTAAGGTCTGTGCAGTTCTACCGTTCCAGCCGCCGGATTGCCACTTAGCTTTTCCAAATCTTCCCTTGAGCCTACGGATACCTGATGTCCGCAGTCTTCACACTCCCAGATGTTTAAAGGTGTTCCCCAATAACGGTTACGGGAAACCCCCCAATCCTGGATATTTTCCAGCCAGTTTCCAAAACGCCCTTCCCCAATGGACTCAGGTATCCAGTTTACCGTCTTATTGTTGCGCACCAGATCATCACGCACTGCCGTCATCTTAATAAACCAGGACTCTCTTGCATAATAGATAAGGGGCGTATCGCACCGCCAGCAGAATGGATAATCATGTTCAAATTTAGGCGCGTCAAAAAGCTTCCCTTCTTTTTCAAGATCTACCAGAATGTCACGGTCTGCATCCTTTACAAACTTTCCTGCATAAGGAGTTTCCTCCGTCATATTTCCTTTTCCGTCTACAAATTGTACAAAAGGCAGATCGTACCGGCGTCCCACCTTGGCGTCGTCCTCGCCAAATGCCGGAGCAATATGAACAATACCAGTACCATCTGTCATGGTAACATAACCGTCGCAGGTTACAAAATGTCCCTTTTTATGCTGCTTTGCCGCTGCTTCCCCGGCACAGGCAAATAAAGGTTCATATTCTTTATATTCCAGTTCCTTCCCTGTATAAGTTTCCAGTACCTTATAGGCAGGCACATCCTCCTTTGCAAGCCCTCCTAAAACTTTGTCCAAAAGAGCCTGTGCCAGATAGTAGGTATAACCATCCGCCGCCGCTGCCTTCACATAAACCTCTTCAGGATTCATACACAGCGCCACATTAGAGGGAAGAGTCCAGGGCGTTGTAGTCCATGCAAGAAAATACGCATCCTCTCCCACAACCTTAAAACGTACAACCGCAGAACGCTCTTTAACCGCCTTATACCCCTGTGCTACTTCGTGGGAAGAAAGCGGGGTTCCGCATCTTGGACAGTAAGGCACAATTTTAAACCCTTTATACAGCAGCCCTTTGTCCCAGATCTGCTTCAGCGCCCACCACTCAGATTCAATAAAATTGTCATGATATGTCACATAAGGATCGTCCATATCTGCCCAGAAACCAACTGTAGCAGAGAAGTCCTCCCACATTCCCTTATATTTCCACACACTTTCCTTACACTTATCTATAAAAGGCCCAAGGCCATATTCCTCAATCTGTTCTTTTCCATCCAGTCCCAGCAGCGTTTCCACTTCCAGCTCTACCGGAAGCCCATGGGTATCCCAGCCTGCCTTTCTGGGCACCATATATCCCTTCATGGTACGGTATCTGGGAATCATGTCCTTAATAACACGGGTCAGCACATGGCCGATATGGGGCTTGCCATTTGCCGTGGGAGGTCCGTCATAAAAGGTATAAGTCGGTCCGTCCTTTCTGTTTTCCATACTTTTGTTAAAAATATCATTTTCACGCCAGAATTTTTCTATACCTTTTTCCCGCGCCACGAAATTTAAATCAGTAGATACTTTTTTGTACATTGTTTTCTCCTTTCTGAATATCAGGCAAAGGTGGCAACAGTCGTACCCTTTCCAGGATACAAAAAAATCCCGTCCGTAAAAAGGACGGGATGTATATCACGCTAACCACCTGTTTACCATACGCACCGATTATACTACGGCTTAATATGTTTTCCCATAACGGAGGAATCCGGCAAAGCCTACTTATTTTCAGCCCGCTGCTCGAAAGTGATTTTCCCTGCTTTCCTACTGGTACCGGCTCTCACCCTTCCGGCTCGCTGTTACGTTCAAAAACCAGCTACTGTCTTCGTCTTAGCATTTTTAATATAAATTACACAGATAATCGTTTACTTTATTAAAAGCTACACCATAAATGCCTGTTTTGTCAAGCCCCATAATCATTTTTGCATAGCAATTTTTGCATAGTAATCAATTTTTAATTACTGCCGGAGGATAACGGAATTAATTGAAAAAGTTGAATAATCTTTTTTTCTGGTGTAAAATAAAGCTGGCTAAGGCAAATCCGCCAGCAGGCCAAAAATCCCGCACCAGACTGACAAGGCTTTAACAAAGCCATCATTTACATGGCAGGATATCTCTTCCCTGGTCATGAAATAACAATCTGCAGTCTTAGAGCGTGTTTGAAAAATGCTTCCCAGCAAATGTGGGGACGCGGTTTTCCGCGTGCAGATGTTGGAAATGATTTTTCAAACACGCTCTAGGGGAATAATTATGGAAAGGCTATATTTATGCAGGACAAAAAAGAAAAACATGTTTACCTTGAAGTCAACGGCGATTTCCGAATGCGTGAACTTGATAAAAGTGATTTGGAACAGTTTAACGCCTTACTCCAATACGCCTTTCAGGTAACATCCTATGACCTGTTCCAGACAGGCTGGGAACAGGATGAAATTAAATACGCCAAAAGACCCATTCTGGAAGAAGCCTTTGTAATCGGTTGGTTTTATCAGGAAAAGCTTGCCTCCATGATTGTGGTTTACTCCATGAAAATTAACATCCACGATGAAATTATGGATATGGGCGGCATTACTGGCGTTGCCACTTATCCGGAATATACCGGAAGAGGTCTGATTCATTCTCTTATGAAACATGCTCTGAATTACATACATGAACAGGGAATGCCCATTTCCTTTCTATACCCCTATTCCATCCCTTTTTACAGAAAGATGGGCTGGGAAATCGTTTCAGATAAATTGTCCTTCACCGTAAAAGATACCCAGCTTCCCAAAGCCCGCCCTGTCAGCGGAATGGTGGAACGTGTCCCTTTAGACTCCGCCGATTACCACAATGTCCATTCCTATTTTGCACTGCAGCGGCATGGCTGCCTGATTCGGGACAATCTCTCATGGGAGGAATACTGGCGCTGGGACAATGATGATATGATCGCTGCTGTTTATTATAATAAAGAACATAAGCCTTTAGGTTATGTGGTTTATTACATTGCAAATGACATTTTCCATATTAAAGAAATGGTATACTTAAATATAGAGGCCAATTACGGGCTTTGGAATTATATCACTGCCCACTTTTCCATGATTGACCAGGTTCAGGGAGACAATTATTCCGGCGAACCTATGGCCTATCTGTTTGAAGACAGTGAAATTACGGAAACCATCTCCCCCTACATTATGGCCCGAATCGTAAATGTGCGGGATTTCCTGGAGGATTACCCTTATCAGATACAGCCGGAAGATTTAAAACTGCACTTTAAAGTACATGACAATATGGCCCCCTGGAATGAAGGGGATTATATGGTGTCCTGGCATGATGGGGAAACCCTCTGCGAACAGGTTGAAAACAACCAGTCCATCAATGTTGTGGAGCTTGACGTAAACACTTTAACCGCAATGCTGATGGGATACAAACGTCCCTCCTACCTTTATGACCATGAAAAAATCAAGACCGAATACTATATGCTCACCTGGCTGGAGCGGCTGATTCCAGTGGAAAAGCCATACTTTTCTGATTATTTTTAAAAAACGATCCACAGTATGTTTGAAAATTGCATTTAAGGAGTGCAATTTTCAAACATACTTTCATATATCTACATTGTAAGCAGCTCCAGCAGTTCTTCTTTCGAAAAGTTTCCGCTCCCTATATTTTCACCGGAGAGCACTTGTTCCGCCAGTTCTTTTTTCCGCTCCTGAAGTCTTATAATATTTTCTTCAATGGTATCCTTCATAATAAGCTTATAAACACTTACCACATTTTTTTGTCCAATACGGTGGGCTCTGTCTGTTGCCTGATTCTGTACTGCCAGATTCCACCAGGGATCATAATGTATTACAATATCAGCGGCAGTCAGATTTAATCCTGTGCCTCCTGCTTTTAGCGAGATACAAAATACACTGGTGTCATCCTTATTAAAGCTTTCCACCAGTTTCAGCCTTTTTTCCTTAGGAGTTGCACCGGTAAGCACATAATAGGATATCTGTTCTTCATCCAGCTTTCTTTGCAGGTTTTCCAGCATAGAAGTAAACTGGGAAAACAAAAGCACCTTATGTCCTCCCTCTATGGCATTTTTAATTAAGTCCAGACACATGGCCGCTTTCGCTGAAGGATTTTCATAATTCTCATAAATCAGGGAAGGATCACAGCATAGCTGCCTTAGCTTTGTAAGCTCTGCTAAAACCTGTATTTTTGCGCTTTTAAACTCTTCTTCTGATTGTTTGTCAATCATCATTTTCAGCCTCTGTACGTGGGCACAGTAAAGCTTCCACTGTTCACCCTCCATATGGGCATACACACACTCCTCCAGCTTGTCCGGCAGATCCGTAAGCACATCCCTTTTCAGTCTCCTTAATACAAAGGGCCGTACCATTCTCTGCAGCTTCCCCATAGCTTTTTCATCCTGGTTTTGTACCACAGGCAGTTCTATGTCAGACCGGAAATGCTGGTAACTGTACAAAAATCCCGGCATCAGGTAGTCAAAGATACTCCAAAGCTCGCTGAGCCTGTTCTCTATAGGCGTTCCTGTCAGGGCAAAGCGGCATCCCGCCTCAATTTCCTTTACCGCTTTTGCTGATTGTGTTGTATGATTTTTAATATACTGTGCCTCATCTATCACCTCACAGAAAAACTGAATTCCTTCATATTCCTTAATATCTCTTTTCAGCAATTCATAGGAGGTAATCAGAATATCCCTGCCCTGGGACTTTTGTATTATCTCCCTGCGCTCCGGCGCCGGACCAGTCACCATCTTCACCGGAAGGCTGGGGGCAAAACGCACAAACTCGCTTTTCCAGTTAAATACCAAAGATGCTGGAGCCACAATCAGCGCCCTCCGGTTGTCCTGCGCCTTCGCCTCCAAAAACTCGGACAAAAGAAATGCTATAACCTGCAAAGTTTTTCCAAGTCCCATATCATCGGCCAATATTCCTCCAAATCCATTATGCCGCAAAGTTTTTAACCAGGTAAATCCTGTTTTCTGATACTGGCGGAGAATTGTTTCAAGACTGGCAGGAACTTCAAAGTCATTATCCTCTATGGTTTTCATATTTCTTACAAGTTCCTTAAACGTCCTGTTTCTTACTGCAAGCACATTATGTTTTTCCTTAAGCGCACCATCCAGATAAAGGGCCCGGTACCTGGGCACCGCTACATTGTCCTTTTTCAGCTGGGCTTCTGTCAGGTTCAGGTTCTGTTTTACTTCCAGAAGCGTCTGCATTCCCTCATCTTCCACATTAATAAAACTGCCGCTTCTAAGGCGATAGTACTTCTTTTTCCGGTCGTATTTTGACAGAATTTCCGCCAGTTCATCCCTGGATAAATCCGATGCCGTAACCTTTAATTCCAGCATGTCCCCGGAAAGAGATACGCCCACCTCCACTCTGCTGGTCTGCACCACGTTAATCCGCTTTAGGGTATCAGAGATAAAAACTTCCCCTAACTCCTGCAGTCTGGGAATGCCATGAACAAGAAGCTCATAAATTTTATCCTCCTCGCCGGAAATCACCATGGCATGTTCTCCTTCATCAAAAGCATTACAGAAAGAAGCCACAATGTTTCCAACCTGGGTTTCCTTTACAATGTCCCTTCCACCGCTTTCCTCCCCTTTTTTGTAAACCTCATACTTTTTCTCTCCATACACCGCCCAGACCTTACAGGTGATAAAATCTCTTTGAGGCGCATCCAGATAAATTTCGAAAGAAACTTGCGTCACGCCATAAACGGCCTCGTCAAAATTCGTCTTTTCACACTTATATTGCTTTTCCAAAAGGGGAAGAAGCTCTCTGCAAAATATCGGCACATCATTTTTGTCCAGATAAAATTTCCTGTCCGGAAGCTCTGCCATGCAGTGGATGAAATCCTGTATAGGCAGCAGTTCTTCCTTACTTTCCTTATAAATAAATCCGTCCTTAAATGTAATCGTATGGTACACACACTGGTAGCCAAATATCTGATCCGCCTCCACCTCTATCCCGTTTTTTTGCCCGGTTATCCGCATATTTCTGGGCATTTTCTGATCTGAAAACTCCCACATGCGCTCCCCTGTCCCATTGACATTAATCATAACCGGCTTTTGCCCCAGCGCTTCAAAAAGTTCTTCCAGTTCCCCGCCGCTAAGGGAAATTTTTCTTAATTTGGAATAGGCGGTTCCATAAGAGTAATTGCTATACGTGTACTGAATATACCTGTTTCCATTTTCTTTCACCCATCGTAATATAAACTCTGCCATTTTCCAGGAAGAGGGTTCAAATGCCCCTGCCACATGTACGAATTTCAGTTTTTTTCCATAAGAATGCTCAAGACCCATTTCCAGGTTTCTGACAAATTCAAATATATCTTTCAACACATATTTCACAGCAGCCCCGACTTTAAACTCCACCGCGATATAGCCAGGGCTGCATTCAAAGATAGGCTCCAGTTCTATTTTTCCATAAGTATCCTGGGCGAGCAAAGGCAGCGTTGCCTTCACCATCTGGCGATGGAGCAGCTCCTTCATAACCGGCGTCGTTTCTTTCGCATGTGCCGGAAGCATTCGTCTTCCATATCCGCTTTTGCCCTCTTCCCTGCTCTTGCCTGAAGATGTCTTTTCATCTTTATGGGAATGCTCATCTATGAAGTCAAAAATCGTCTGCTGCTTATACTGATATTTCTCAAATTCCAAAAGAACCGCAACACAGTGCTTACAGATTCCACTATAACTGTAAAAGGCCGGACATTCGCAATATTCTTCCACAATATTATCGTATTCCTCGTCATACAACAACTCCACCTCATACCTTTTCCTTCCGCTGCCCTTTACCATGGCCTTAATTGTAATCTGATCCTGAACGATTTTATCCGTCTCAAACATCACCACTTTATCCTGATAGTATATATCAAGCCCTTTATTGTAGGTTGCTGTATTGGTAAGTTTTTTTATCTTCTTTTTATCTATCATAACCATATCCTCTTTCATACACAGCCAAAGCCGCACAAAGTCAATAGCCACTATAAACTGTAAAATATCAGTCTTACTGCGCTGACTGACAACTCTGACCTTTAGTTTAACACAGCCCCCCTCTTTACTCAATTTATTTGTTGTAGTTTACAGGCCGGCAAGCCATAAAATATAACATATATTTTTCATAGCAGGAAACTGTGCAGAAACCAATTTTTTATTGCCACTGCCTGCAATTAGGTGTATATTAGAAAAAACCGCAAAAGGAGACTTCCAATGGACAGACAAAACCTGACGCTTCTCACTGATCTCTATGAACTTACCATGATGCAGGGTTACTTCAAACACAAAGACAGAAACGAAACCGTTATTTTTGATGCCTTTTACAGAACCAATCCCTGTGACGGAGGATATGCAGTTACCGCTGGTCTGGAACAGCTGATTCAATATATCAAAGAACTGCACTTTTTTCCTGAAGACATAAAATATCTTTCCAGCCTGGGTATTTTTGATAAAGATTTTCTGGACTATCTTTCCAGCTTTCGGTTTTCCGGTGATATCTATGCCATCCCGGAAGGTACTGTTGTTTTTCCCAGAGAACCTCTGGTAAAAGTTATCGCACCCATCATGGAAGCCCAGCTGGTGGAAACTGCTATCTTAAACATTATCAACCATCAGAGTCTGATCGCCACGAAAGCGGCAAGAGTCTGTTATGCCGCCAAAGGAGACGGCATTATGGAATTCGGATTGCGCCGTGCCCAGGGGCCTGACGCTGGTATTTACGGCGCAAGAGCTGCCATTATTGGCGGTTGTATCGGAACCTCCAATGTTCTTTGCGGGCAGCTTTTTGATGTTCCCGTCAAAGGCACCCATGCACACAGCTGGATTATGAGCTTTCCTGATGAATACACAGCGTTTAAGACCTATGCGGATATGTACCCATCCGCCTGCATATTACTGGTAGACACCTACGATACTTTAAAATCGGGCATCCCCAACGCCATACGCGTTTTTCAGGAAATGCGGGCTGCAAATATTCCCCTTACCTTCTATGGCATACGCTTAGACAGCGGCGACTTAGCCTATCTTTCCAAAAAGGCAAGAAAAATGCTGGATGCTGCTGGATTTACTGACGCTGTAATTTCCGCTTCCAATGATTTGGATGAATATCTGATTGAAAGCTTAAAAGCGCAGGGGGCTGCCATCACTTCCTGGGGAGTGGGCACCAACCTAATCACCGCAAAAGATAATCCAGCCTTTGGGGGGGTATATAAGCTGTCCGCCATCAAAGGCGCAGACGGAACCTTCATTCCAAAAATCAAGCTGTCGGAAAATACAGAAAAAGTAACCAATCCGGGTAATAAAACTATCTACCGAATTTATGAGAAAGACAGCGGAAAGGTAAAAGCTGACTTAATCTGCCTTGTGGATGAAACATTTAATGAAAATGAACCTCTCCATCTGTTTGACCCGTTAGAGCCCTGGAAAAAGACAAAGCTTCCCGCCGGTACTTATACCTTGCGCGAGTTGATGGTTCCTGTATTCAAAAGTGGAACGTGCTGCTATGAATCCCCTAAAGTAATGGATATCAGAACCTATTGTCAGAAAGAACTGGGTACCCTCTGGGATGAGACAAAACGTTTTGTAAACCCTCACCCAATTTACGTGGACTTATCCAAAAAATTATATGACATAAAAATAAAACTTCTGGACCAGATGAGTGAAAAATAAAGATTTTCTTGCGCCAAAAATGCTGCCCCTTTTTAAATGGGACAGCATTTTTAACCACATCATTAAAATACCCGGTTACTGCAAAGAAAGCTGCTTTTTCACACTTGCTATTTCCTCTTCAAATGTATCCAGACGCAGTAACACCAGACGCTTCATTTCTCTTGTCTCTGCTTCATTGTTTACCTTCCGGTAAAGTTCATAACAGCTGTCCATTGTTTTCTGGAACGCATTCATCACATTATCCACAAGGATTTTCTGAATCTGTGAAAGGTCCTCTTTTTCCTCCTGACCTGCACACATAGCATCCAGCTTTTCTTTTATTAGTAATAGCTGGTGTTCTACTCCGATCATTTGAATATTTAATTCCGTACACTTTTTAAGCATTGCTTTCTCTGTTTCTTCCCTCACAGTAAACCTCCTTATTACAGTTCCGCATCTGCCTTCCTGATGCCTCTTCTGGCAGAGTCATTTCCGGCCGCTTTTACCCTGCGTCCGTAAATGCTCTGGGCATCATACAGGCTTATGCTGTTTACAGTTCCGCATCTGCCTTCCCGATGCCTCTTCTGGCAGAGTCATTTCCGGCCGCTTTTACCCTGCGTCCGTAAATGCTCTGGGCATCATACAGGCTTATGCTGTTTACAGTTCCGCATCTGCCTTCCCGATGCCTCTTCTGGCAGAGTCATTTCCGGCCGCTTTTACCCTGCGTCCGTAAATGCTCTGGGCATCATACAGGCTTATGCTGTTTACAGTTCCGCATCTGCACTTCACGCTTTAGCGACCGGCAGATGCCAGCTTTGCCTTTATCCGTCCCAGCTCACCCTCAAGATAATTAATTCTGAGAATGATTGTTTCTTTCTCCTGGTCCGTCTTTAAGGCTTCCTTCAAATTTCTACTTAAATCCAGATGCCCTTCCGCAACCCGTTTGATGCTGGGCCATATTTCATTTTCAAGGCAGATATTAATACTTTTCAATTCTTCCGCATTGTCAAGCGCATGCCCCTCAATTACATCAAGACGCTTGTCCATACTTTCAAAACGCCCATCCATATCGTCCAGACGCTTATGGATACTCTCCTGCTGCTCCTTCATTTCCTGCATCTCATCATAAATTTGTTGTATTAAGTTTTCATTATTCATATTTTAACCTTCCTTTCAGTCATTCAAAAAATTGATAACCACTTAAAATATGAATATTCCTGGGACTTCATCTGTCATTCACAAAATTACCATATCATTTTTTTCGTCTTTTCGTCAAGATTTTCTTTTAAAATTTAATTATTTTTTAACAATTTATGGAATTTTTTTGTTATTGAAGTGGCAGTTTTTTATTATTCCTCTTTTATCCAAACCGTTATACTTTTTCTCAGCGCAACCCGTCCAAACTTAGCCATCTGCTGGCTGCTATTTCCTTTCTGCTGTTTGAGGCAATAGATCTTTTTGACTTTAAATCCAAATTGTTCAGCTAAAGATGAACTTAAAAAATCTACAGGAATAACTTCCCCTCCATATCGGACATTATCATTTACAAAGGCCACCATTGCACCTTTCCTGCACACCCTGTAAAGCTCTGCATAAATAAATGCAAGTTCTGTAAAATATCCCTCAACCATACGGATAACACCATTATTATTAAGATCCCCATTCTCCTTCCTTTTTTCAAGTGCATATATTATTTCCTTAAAAGCAGCATTCTTCCTGATAAACCTGCTGCAGTAAGCATAAAAGGGCGTACTGATGATTTATAAAGAAGCTCATTTGCTCCTAAAGTTCCGGCTGCCATAGTTTTAAATGCCAAAGCATTTTTCACGTAGGGGTCGCCAAGCATATTCTTTTCCAGTGCAATTTGTAAAAAACCTGCGCGTGTCTGACTATGAGCTGTAACTAAATCCTGCGGATTTACAATAAAACGGTTAAATTTTCTTTTCTCTTCCTGTATATTATTCATACTGCTTTTTACTCCATTATAATAGCTCCGCATATCGCAGGCAACGCTTGCGATACTGCACCAGTAGTAAATTTAGTAACAATTAAAGCTTATCCTCAATGACAACACATAAATTATAACACCTTCCAGGATAAGATTCACCTCCATTTTTATGCAAGAAATCCCGCTATAATTTCATCAGATATCTGCATGGAACTTCCGCATAAAAAAGACAAACCAAAATCCTTTGATCTGCCCGCCAGTTTAAATAAACCAAACCGTACATAATAAAAACTAAGAACACAATTTGCGGATTGGAAAAAACATATATCCTTTTCCCGTCCAGGGACAGGTAAAATCGTGTACCGCTCCTACAAGCGGAATGTCATTTTCCTGTAGATACCGTATCACCTCCGGAAAAATATTTCCATTTTCATTTTCCACAACAATATATTCATATCCTGGGATCACCCATTTTGTCCAGCCTTCCGGCGCTTTTGCGTTTTCTGTGCATTCAACCCCTGCCAGATATAAACCCTTTGTAAAATCTTCCTCCCATGGCAGAAAAGAATGTGATAAATCTGACATGGCCCCCCAAATACCAATTAGATTTCCGTCATCATTCTTTTTTGCCAGATGCGCAACTTCCTGAAAATGGCTATTTGCATCTTCCCATAATTTCCGGATAAATCCGTCTCCATCTTCTGTTGCTCCTTCCTTGCCTATGACAACAAAAGACTCCTTAACACATTTATTCATTTTCATACATAATCCTCCTTAACTTTTTCCAACGGCAGCCACAGCTCGCAGGGGCTTTTCTGGGGGTTAGCTTTACAAAGAGGAAAATAATATTCAATATTATAGTTTCCTCCCAGTTTGTACTCTCTGCAGCACGGAAGCCACTCTCCCCACATTTTTGTATTCGTATCCTGTAATGTTTCCAGGGTACAGGGAAATATTGCCCATGTTCCCCCAGGCAGCGTTCTTATTTCATATCCTTCCGGTATATCCTGCTCAGGCCTATAATTATCAGCAATGTAATAGTCAAAATAATTGCCGTCCAAGTCAATACACAGGCCATACATCCCCATGACCACCTGGCTACCGCCATTTTTCCAGTGTTCATTCCAGAACCTGGGTATCTGAAGATAGGAATTGTCCGTATTACATCTTTTCTTCCTCCCCATAATTGTAAAAGCCGGCTTTTCCGCAATTTTGTAGTCCATCGCAGTCCCGCCTTCCAATAAAATATTTATCTTTAACGGCGTAAAGTTGCGCAGTTTTACCTCTTTTTCTCTTGCAGCAGAGGGCGTCACTCCATGAAACCTGGAAAATGCTTTCGTAAAACCCTCTGGTGACGTGTAGCCATATTTAACTGCAATATCAATAATCCTGTCTGTTTTTCCTGATATTTCTAAGGCCGCCAGCGTCAGTCTCCTGTTTCGGATATATTCGCCTACCGTAAAGCCGCACAAAGCAGTAAAAGTACGCTGAAAATAAAACTCTGACACACCTGCCGCCTCTGCAATGTCCTTAATTGTTATCTCTTTTGTAATGTTCTCCTCAATATAGGCTATGGCGTCCTGAATCCCTGCTATTAAAGTATACATATACTCTCCTTTGCTGACTATCATTATATCACAGGTTTTTATCGCTGACCCGAACTTTTCTGCCCATGCCGGCCAGATCAGGATGTATGCCTTACAAACTAAAAATGCGAAGCAGTTTCCCACTCCACATTCTTATTCATCCTCCTGCAAACTTTCGGTATAAGCCAGCCAGTCGATTATTCCGCCAAAATCCTTCACGTTCGTATAACCAAGCTCCGCCAGCGTCTTTGCTGCTATAGCGCTTCTTCTGCCGCTGCGACAATATACCAGTATTGTCTGTCCCTTGTCAGTAAGTTCCGTTTCAGCCCTCTGTCCGATTTCACCATAGGGTATGAGCAGCGCGCCCTGAATATGCTCCTGGGCATATTCATCTTCTTCCCTTACATCAACAAGCACAAAATCATCCGTGCTGTCCATGATTTCTTTTGCTTCCTCTGCGGATATTTTCATATAGGAATTCTCCGATGCTTTGCCGTTTTCTTTGACGGTGCCTGTCTGACAGCCGTTCAAACATAATATACCCATAAAGGCCAGAATCAAAACTATTTTTATTTTATGTTTTATCAACCTTTTCTCCTGACCTGTCATTTTTGTTTTACCACCTGATGTCCTGTGATAATGCACATAATGCAGCTGACAAGCAACAGACAGGACCAAAATTTATGTCCTTTCATACTTACACCTCCCAGCATTGGATTTTCCTCTTTTGGGTTGTCTATTTATTCGCTGATTTCTGACATCATCTTATTATATTCTTCCGCTAAAGTCAATTGGATTTGGCCCTATTTGAAGCTTATCCCAAATCTATGCAGGCCGCCCCGGAAGAAAACCCAAGAATTTCCATGGGGGAAAAGTTGAAAACTTCACTTCCATGGAAAAATTCTAAAAAATTTGACCCAAATCCAGGGCTGTGGTATCATATAGCTGCATAAGAATACGGTTCTTCGGACAAGATCCGCCGTATACAAAGCGTCTATTTTTGTCTATTGATATGGTTTCACAGATTTAGTCTGTAAAAAGCAAAGGAATAAAAATGGGATTTCAAATAACAGGCGCAGCCATTTTGCTTTTATTTTATGGATGCTATCTTATTAAGATGATAAGTCAGAAGAAAAAAGGAATTAAAACTGACCAGATAGGTATAGGGAAAACGGGGCCTGTAAAATTCATTGAATTAACCATGAAGGCTGCTACCTATACAGTTCTTATTGTAGAAATTGCAAGTATCATTTTTAATGCCAGTTTTTTTCCAATGCCTGTCAGAATAATTGGCACTTTTGTAGGAATAGCTGGCGTTGCCATATTTACTGCTTCCGTACTTACAATGCAGGATAGCTGGAGAGCTGGAGTTTCAAAAACAGAAAAAACGAAACTTGTGACAAGAGGTATCTATCAGATTAGCCGAAACCCTGCTTTTCTGGGCTTTGACCTTGTATATATCAGCATTTTGATGATGTTTTTTAATTGGGTATTGCTGACAGCCTCTATATTTGCTGTTGTTATGCTGCATCTGCAAATTGTGAATGTAGAAGAAACTTTTCTGATTGAGACATTTGGAGCGGACTATTTGGAATATCAGAAAAAGGTCCGTCGGTATTTAGGAATTGTTCCTAAACCAAAAGCCCCGCTGTAAACAGCGATGCTTACAGCGGGGTATTTACTTCCTAAAGTCAACATCTGTCAGTCCACATGCTTAATCCGTTCTACCAGAGAAGTTTTGCTCATCCCCTTCAGGCTGATATACGATATAACAACCGGCATCAAAATCACTCCCACGCCGTACAGTATGCCCGGAATAACTGGTAATCTGTAATCCATATAGCTTATGGTCTTCTGCAGGAAAACAACAAAACCATATCCCGCTATGCCGCCAATGACAAACGTAATCAAAAGCGCAGGAAATACAAACCGAATGCTCTCCCAAAACATCATATTTCTTATCTGTCTTTCCTCCATTCCAATAGATTCCAACATAGAAAGTTCTCTTTTTCGCGCAACTATATTTCCAATCAGCATATTTACCAGATTCAATATGCTAAACAGAATAACAAAGGAAGTAATTCCATAAATCTGTATTTTAATTTTCTTTATATTGGCAGCATCACTTATCATCTTTTCCCGCAGTGTTTCCATTGTTAAATCGGTATACGGCTCAATAGCATTGCGAATTTCCTGTTCCGCCTGCCCGCCATATTTTTCGTATTCTGTAACAGAAATCTGGAAAGAACAGGCAGTATTCATGCCGCTCCACAGCTTCTCCATGGTTTTGTCTGCCATACACATAGTACCTGCACTGGTGTCCATTTCAGCCGGAGTAACCGCTGCAATTTCCAGTTCTGACACATGTTCCTCCCCATCAAACCAGCGTAATGTAATTTTATCCCCCACCTTAAATGACACGCCGTTAATTCCTTCTATAAATTCACTGTTTGTAATTATAACCCCATCATGTTCGCACAGATATTCATAGCTGTTATTCCCCTCCACATCCATATCAAACTGCTCATAAGAACTTTCGGTAAGCTTGTAAAACGCTTCCGTCCAGGTAGCCCCCTGATACTCTATGTTTCCATAGGCGGCCTCTTCTGCCTTTACAGACCGGATATAGGGAATTTCCAGCAGTTTTTCTTTTAATTCTTCGCTTAGCTGCCCTCTCATCTGCATTTCCGTAGGCCCATAGGCGGACGGATTGTGGGCATTGTAATTATATGATAAAATATATTCCGCATTTTCAAACTCTCCTTCCCTTGAAAAAGAAGCTTCGTCCCAGCCATACAGGTAAGAAGCCGCTATCATAAAAACCACTCCCCCAAATGACAGCGATACTGTCATAAGACTTGTTTTTTTATGATTCCCTTCCTGCCCTGCCTGTGCCAGTACAAACGCACTCAGCCTTTTGTGCTTCCAGGTATGCTCTTTAGGATTATCCCCCCTGTTCAAATTTTCCGCCGCCTCAATCGGTGATACCTTTGCCGCAAGAGCCGCCGGTTTTCCTACGGAAATTTGCACTACAATCAAACCAAAGAGTCCAATAATACCTGCTGCCAGTGCATTATTTTGAAAGTTCCACCCCTGGGGTTCTAAAAGGTACGCAATAATGCCTCCTAAAACGATTCCCAAAGGAATGGCTGTACTGCTTAGCAAAAAGCCTTCCCTTCGAACCATCTTCTTAATCTGTTTTTGCGTCATGCCAATTGTCTGAAGCTGTCCAATCTGTCTGGTCCGCGAAGAAACAGAAAGATAAAATATACAGTATATAACAATTCCACAGGCAGTTAATATAAACAGTGAAATAAAGACAGCTGCATATACGATGGTATTGCCCCTTTGCAAAAATTCCTCAAATCTGCCATTTATATTGACATCCGCTCTTTTAACCCTATAATCCGCTGCCATCTGGTATACGATTGTTTCAAATCCGGACGATTCCATTTGGGCGGCATCCACAATCCGCACAAGAGCCGTAAATCCTGTCTCCTTCATCAAGGGGCTCCGCCTTGCAAACTCCCTGGATACATACACCGGACAGACAGACACCCCATCAGGTCTGTCTGTAAAGCCGCAGATTACAAATTCTTCCTGTGCATCCCCGGCCTGCAGCAATACTTTCCCACCGATTTTACACTCCTGACCTATATTGTCCATAAAGCGTCTGTCCACAACAATTTCATTGTATTTTTCCGGCGCCCTGCCCTCCGCAGGCACAAATGTTTTTATTTTTTCTGACTGACTTTCCAGATAATTATATCTATATTTTATACCTTCCGTCCTAAATATTTCTCCTCCTTCTTTATAGGGAACCATAATTTCCGTTTGGGGATCTGCCCCAATTTTCTCCATCTGCTCCTCAGATAAATTCATAAACATAACATGCTGCATCCCCTCCAGCATACGTTTTTCCGCCATCTGTTTTCCCTGTAAAAAAAACACCATTGCGCTCACAAAGGAAATTGAAAGCACAATTGATAATAAGGTAAAAAAGGTATACAGCTTTTTCCCCATCAAATTGCTCTTTGCAATCCGATAAATAATGCCTTCATTATTATTCGAATCCAGTTTCATGACTTACCTCCTTCCCCGCATACCGCAGGCCCTGAAATTCTTTTCACCTTTACCATCTGCTCTTTGCAATCCGTCCGTCCTCTATACGGACAGACCGATCCGCAATCTGTGCAATCTCATCGTTATGGGTAATCATAACAAGTGTCTGGTGAAATTTCCTGCTGGCTGCCTGAAGCAGTCCTATCACTTCCTGACTGGTATGGCTGTCAAGATTTCCTGTTGGCTCATCCGCCAGTATAATCGCAGGCTTTGTAATTAAAGCCCTGGCAATCGCCACCCTCTGCTGCTGTCCTCCTGATAATTTATCTGGCTTTCTTTTCAGCTTATCCTCCAGTCCTAAGGCACTTACAATCTCGTTAAAATATTGTCCGTCCACACTTCTTCCGTCCAGCTCCACCGGAAGTACAATATTATCATAAACAGTCAGATTGGGAAGGAGATTATAATTCTGAAAAATAAATCCGATCTTTCTCCTGCGGAAAACAGCCAGCTCACTCTTCTCCATTTGGGACAACTCCTGTCCGTCCACTATGACGCTTCCGCTTGTTGGGATATCCAGCCCTCCCAGCATATGAAGCAGCGTGCTTTTACCGGAACCGGAAGTTCCGACAATGGCGGTAAAAATGCCCTGTTCAATCTCTAACGTAATTCCGTCAAGCGCTTTGACCAATAATGGCTCCTTACCATAATATTTTGTTAAATTATTTGTCTGTAAAATATTCATATACTGCCCCTTTGCAGCTTTTTTCTGTAAAGCTGCATCTCTCCTTTTCTTTTATACTTTCAGTTTAAAAGGAGATGTTATCGTTCCGGTTTCGGTTTTAAAAGAAATTATATCAAAACCGAAACAATTACCTGCTTTTCCCTTTCGGTAAAAATACGGAGAAACAAGAGCCCTGTCCTACTATGGAATGTACCATAATATAACCGCCCTGAAGTGCAATAATATTTCTGGCAATATACAGGCCAAGTCCTAACCCATCGTCCAAAGGAGCTGTCTTTTCCCTGTAAAACCGTTTAAAAATATCGTTATAATGCTCAGGAGATATTCCCCTTCCTGTATCCTGTACCTTTATCTCAACATACATTTCCCCTGAGATAACATTGATACAGATATTTCCTCCTTTTTCCGTATATTTCACTGCATTATCTAAAATATTTTCAACTGCCTCCGCTGTCCACTTTATATCATGCAGCGCTTTTTCCCCTTTATGGCAATTGAATGAAATATCAATATCCTTTTTATCAGCCTTTTGGACAATTCCATTAACCGCAAGCTCCATTGTACGAAAGATGCTGTTATTGTCTATATTCATTTTCATCATTTCGCTCTCTAAACGGGAGGATTTAATCAAAGAATCAATAAGAAATTCCAGTTTTTCCAGCTGCTGACGGATAATTCCCATAAAACTTTCCGCCTCATCAACCGTAATATCCGGATCGGAAACCATATCGTGATACATACATATATTGGAAAGCGGGGTTTTTAACTGATGTGATATTTCAGAAATTGTATGCTTAAGTCTGTCCCTCTCCCGTTCGCTTTCCTGCAGACGGTTACTGACAACATCCTCCATCTTCTCTAGTTCCATAACCATCTTCGATGTAAGGGTTTCCTTATTTAAATGGAACCTTTCTTTTTCATGCCGCATTATCCTTTCCGTATTGCGACAGACTTCCTCCGAAAATTCAATAAATCTTTTTCGAAAATAAATATAATATCCCCAATTCAAAATCTCCATGCAAACCAGAATTACAAATAAGACGGACCTTCCATTGCTCTCCGGTATTTGTGTCATAAGAAAACAGCCACCCATAACAAACAAAAAGACATTGGCCGCTGACAATGCTGATTTAAAAAGCTTCATTTTATTCCTCCCCGGTTCCAATCCATTTATACCCCATACCGTAAACTGTTTTAATATAACAGAAATCTTTGTCAGAAATTTTATTCCTTAAACGGCTGATATTTAAAGCCAGAGTATGTTCATTTACATAATTGCCTTTACTGTCCCATATATTTTCCAATAAAGCTTCCTTGGTCAAAATCTGTCTTCGGTTCTTATAAAAAAAATGAAGCAGGTCAAATTCTGTGGGGGTAAGAGACAGAATTTCTCCGCCTTTTCTCACAATCCGTTTTTCAAAATCCATGTCCAGGTTTCCGCAGGAACACTGGTTATTTTCCCCTTGGCCCCCGCATCTGCGCAACACTGCCTGTATTTTCTCCATAACGACTTTAACGCTGAAAGGCTTTGTAATATAATCGTCTGCTCCCAAATGATATCCTTCAATAATTTCTTCATCCAAATTATGCGCTGTCAGAAATATTAAAGATATCTCATAGCGTCTGATTATTTCCCTACCAAACTCGAAACCATTTCCGTCCGGCAAATTAACATCTAATATAATCAAATCATAGGAATTTTGAGATAATAACCCTTTTGCTTCTTCTATCGTGTAGGCAGGGGACGGTTCAATATCCCTTTTTTGTAAGTTGTAACACAATCCTGCATTTAGGATTTCGTCATCTTCAATTATCAGTACTTTTTTCATTTTTTAAGATTTCCTTTATTATTTATTCCCACCAGCAACGAGCCAAGTGGCTGCTACCTGCCTGTTCATTCACATAATAGTATATCACGCACTAATGCAGAAATCATTTTAAAAGTTTTTAAAACATAATCTAACTTCACCAATTATTTTAAACAGAAAAACACCCGACTTTCTATTCTTACAAAACATAAAACAGAATGTCCGGCACATATTTTTTTATCTGTCCGTCCCCCCGGCAAATACCGGAAACGGCATATGAAACTTTAAAATAAGAACCTGACAATTCAATTTGCCAGATTCTTATTTTTGTATCAAATATCATATACTTGCAGGAAAGCTTAAGGCAAATATTTCTTTAGTGTTGCCCTAACCGCACCAACGCCTGCAATCATTTCATTTAAATATCCTGTGACCATTTCAGCCATGCCCGCCTCATACAGGTTTATGCCAAATATATTTTTATTTTCCAGAACATGCCTGATAGTCTCACTGTCCACCGTTCCGCCCAGTTTCAATCCCGAAACATAAGGAAGCACCGCTGAAAGCAGAGGATCCGGGCTTAATTCAAACCTCCTCCCTGCATCGTCAATTCCCATCAGATAACGCAGCCATCCTGCCAAAACCAGCGGAATCATCTTTAATTCTTTTACATTCCTTTCCGGAGATTTCTGATAGGCTTTGATGGTTTCGCCAAAACGAACTGCCAGCTTTTGGGATGTGTCTGTAGCTATACGCTGAGGCGTATCCGGCATAAAAGGATTGGGGAAACGGACATTTATCACTTTATCAATAAATTCTTTCGGATCTAATATACCCGGATTAACCACAACCGGCAATCCTTCCTTATATCCTACTGCTTTAATCAGCTTTATCAATTCCCTGTCTTTCATTTCCTCTGAAATCTTCTGATATCCAAGAATACATCCAAATATTGCCAGACAGGTATGCAGTGGATTTAAACAGGTACACACCTTCATTTTTTCCACCTTATCCACCAACTCCCGCCGGGTAAATATGATTCCTCCTTTTTCAAGCTCCGGCCTGCCATTTGGAAAGGCGTCCTCAATCACCAGATATTCGCACTCTTCCGCATTTACAAATGGGGCAACATAGGTATTTTTCGAGGTAATTACAGGCTCTAACCCTTCTACACCGTCTTCCTTTAAAATTTTTTCCACAGAAGCGTCAGGACGGGGCGTTATCTTATCAATCATAGTCCACGGGAAAGTAACCTTCGTCTTATCATTAATATAAGTAACAAACCCTGCATCAATCAGTCTCTTTTCCGCCCATTTTTCTGCAAAAGTATTGATTGCGGCATACAGCTTATCGCCATTATGCGAACAATTATCCATACTTACCATGGCAACTGGCAGTTTTCCGGCTTTATACCGGACATACAGCAAAGATGCCACCTTCCCCATATAGCTTTCAGGCTTTTCAGGGCCGGCTTCAAAGTCTGACGCCACGCCAGGTACCATCTCCCCTTTTCCGTCCACAAGGCTATAGCCCTTTTCCGTAATGGTGAAGCTTGCAATCTGAAGAGAATTCTTCTCAAATATTTCTTTTAATCTGCCATATTCCTTATCATTTTCCGAATCCAGAATACAGGACTCCACCACACTGCCCACTACTGTCTTGTCTATGGTTCCGTCTGCTTTTAAAGTCACTGCTATCCCGTAATCATCATGGGGACGGTACATCTTCCCAATAATTTCATAGTCAAAGCCCTCCGCAACTATTAATCCCCTGTCTAAAATATTATTGTTTAAAAGATACTGGACCACATTGGCCTGAAAAGCACGAAAAATATTTCCTGCCCCAAAATGTATCCAAAATGGGGTTTCTCTGGTTGCATTTCTTACCTTTTCACGGTCAAACTGCGGAAGCGCAAAGCCGGAAGCTTCCCATACAGCACTCTCCTTTAGTCCCTGATCACTTAATAACATACCCTACTAATCCTTTCTATTCCAGTTCCGCAGCTGCCCCTCAAGCTGCCTTTTCCGTCAGAAGAAATTCCTCCTGCTTCACAGTCTGCATTTCTTCTGGGGCCTCTTTCGGGTCATCTGCTGATTTCCAGTTCCGCAGCTGCCCCTCAAGCTGCCTTTTCCGTCAGAAGAAATTCCTCCTGCTTCACAGTCTGCATTTCTTCTGGGGCCTCTTTCGGGTCATCTGCTGATTTCCAGTTCCGCAGCTGCCCCTCAAGCTGCCTTTTCCTGTTCCGCACTTATTGTTTTAATTTGTCCAGCATATCCCAGATGCCCCACATATACATAATTCCCAATGCACGATCATACAGTCCATAACCAGGGCGCACATTTCCCGGCCCTTCATTCCACAAATGCCGTCCGTGGTCGGGACGGATATAGCCCTGATAACCACAGTCATGATACGCCTTAACAATATCCAGAATCCCCGTATCCCCATCGCAGTCCCGGTGACTGGCTTCCGAAAAATCCCCGTTTGGAAAATGTTTGACATTTCTGATATGTGCAAAAGCAATACGATCACAATGCCTGTATATAATTTCTGAAACTTTGTTTCCCGGATTTGCATTCAGACTTCCTGCGCACAGGGTAAGGCAATTATAGGGATCATCCACCATTGACAGAAACTTATCTATGGATGCCGCATCTACCAGTAAACGCGGAAGTCCAAAAATATCCCATGGAGGATCGTCCATGTGTATTGCCATTTTAATATCACACTGATGACAAACAGGCATCAGTTTTTCCAAAAAATACTTCAGGTTCTCCCACAACTTTTCTTTTGTAACCGGCCTGTATGCCTCAAATAATTCATCCAGCTTTTCCATACGTTCCGGCTCCCAGCCTGGAAAGGTCATCCCATGCAGATTATTTAAAATATAATCTGCCATTTTCTTTGAATCATCTAAAATCTTGTCCGCTTCATAATATAAGGCAGTAGAGCCATCGCCTACCGGATGAAACAAATCTGTTCGAGTCCAGTCAAAAACTGGCATAAAATTATAACAGATAACCTTAACGCCAAACTTTGCGAGATTATAGATCGTCTGAATATAATTTTCAATATACTGCTCACGGGAAGGCAGACCGATTTTGATATCATCATGTACATTGACCGATTCGACCACATCCATATTAAAACCATACGGTTGCAATTGTTTCTGTACTTCTGCAATCTCCTCCACCTCCCAGACTTCCCCCGGCAGCTTTTCGTGCAGTGCCCACACGATGCTTGTAACTCCTGGGATTTGCTTAATATCTGACAATTTAATATTATCGTTTCCTTCGCCATACCAGCGAAAACCCATTTGCATAAAAAACCCCCAATCCTGCCTAATTTTTCTGTTTGCAGTTTTATTCAAATATATATTTTAAGTTTTTATGAGATAATTATACATAGAATGATTCCCATATTCATTTGGAAATCATTTATTTTACGCAAATTTAAATATATTACATTTGCATCAGCATAGTCCTTGTCTCCTTATCAAATTTTTCAAGAGCATAACGATATGCAATTCGCGGCATTTTTTTATGGTTTTGTATTAAATATTCCTTTACACAGCTTTGATTAACTTGTGAATAGGATTTTAACATCCAGCCATACCCTTTTAATACTAAATCGTGCTCATCGTTCATCAGACAGTCTGATATTACAAGTGGATTAATTCCATCATAGTCATTTTTTAATATAGAAGGAATTAATATAACTGCTGAAGCTCTACGTACCCAAAAATCATTATCCTCTGTCCAGAATACCACTTTTTCAAACAAAGATTTATTTTGCCTGAGCAACTCGCCGAACGCATGGGTGCAAAAGTCATCACAATCGCCCCACCCTCTCACATACTCTTTAAGCCATTGATAGAAAATATTATATGTTGATTCATTATATTGGCCTTGCATCCGATATGCAAAATCAAAAGCAATGACGCCTAATGCCCATGTATGTTCTTCTAATAGTTCTTCACACAAAAGAAAAACATTATCAATACTTTTATCTTTAATCTGTCTAAATAATTTAGCTGATAGCTTTCGTATATCTGCCGTAATCATGTGTTTCCCACAAGGTGTATTTTTTTCCATTTCCTCTATTTTGCTAATCGCTTCTCTGACTATTTTATTCATATAACGCTCCTGTCAAATATTCTTCTATTAGGTAATTGCGAAACTCGTAAACTTGCTAAATATTCTGACCATATATTCTGCAAAAAGCCTTATGCACCCTGAAAACAAAACCGTAGAAGGCAGGAGGGACGCTGCCCGACTGCCTTCTGTCCTGCTGGGCTTGATGGAAGCCCTGTGCAACAGGATTTGAGAGAAATATATTGTCAGAATATTTCCACAACTTTAAACTTCGCAATTACCTATTTCTTCTATATAACCGCCCGTAATTTCAACAGGATTTCCATCAGGGTCCATAAAGGTAAAATACCAATAGGGTGAAAAAACATTAATGAAACGAATTGCGGTTAATTGTGTTGCAATTCCTAAATTTTTTATCCTGTTATATTCTGCTTTTAAATCTTCAACACTTAAATTGATGAACACCTTACGCGTATTTATGTTATTTGCAATTTCACTTTGATTATCATATATATCCCAATACTCTCCTTTTGTTATTACCTGACTCTTATTTTCATCATCATAATAACCGTTCATCAAACAGAGGTTTAGTCCTTCACAATTAAAAATTGCAAACCGTTTTCCATTTTCAGCACTTACTTTCATGTCTAATATCTTTTCATAAAAAGAAACAGATAACTCAAAGTCCTTAACAATCAAATAGATTGAACCATATCGCATTGTTATTCCTCCATCATTTAAATTTTACTTTGTTGTCAATATTGCTTATACCATCTCTCCATTCTCAACCTGAACAGCAATCTGCCAATCATCTTCATAAATGACAGTTCCCACAAAATTTGTATAAACCACATCATAAGGTTTTTCATACTTGTCTAAAAGCGCTATAGCAGGCTTTCAGGTTCCAGCAAAGACTGAATACCCCTTTGGGACACTTTGTAATATAGGAGTTTTCTCTGCCCTGAATCCTCATATACTTATATTCCATTAGGTAATTGAGAAACTCGTAAACTTGCTGAATATTCTGACAATCTATTCTGCGAAAAGCCTTATGCACCATGGAATCAAGACCATAGAAGGCAGGAGGGACGCTCCCCGACTGTCTTCTGTCCTGCTGGGCTTGATGGAATGCACGGTGCAACAGGATTTGAGCGGAATTTATTGTCAGAATATTTCCACAACTTCAAGTTTCGCAATTACCTATTATATTCCATTATAGCCTGTCATCTCCCTACTGCAATTCTAAATAAAGTATATCACAGATTTATTTTCTCTACCTCAATTATTGTTTTTGATTTCTGTCCTTTACGTACATAAACACTTTCGACAAGTAAGGATTACGAATGTATTGTTTGAATTCGTAGTATTATGTGATGAATTGCTTTCATGCTTGTCCTTTAATATCTTGAAAAGCTTATCATATTCGGCAGATACGTTTTTAAGTCCGGTTTTTGTGAACGGATTTGCACAGAAGCATACAAGGTGCATATCGAATACACATTTTACACCTTTTGCAGAGTAGTCATATACTGTAAACTTGGGTACTCCCCCTTGTTCTCAATATTCGCAAGGCAGCGTGGCGATATAAACATTTCGTTGTTTACCTTTTCTTTTGAATATGTATACACAATTCTATTAGTTACTCAAAATAGAATACATTTAGTGTTATACCGTATTTTGAAAAGATGAAGTAAAGGTAAATTTTTTGAAAATTTCTTGTTTTTTACTGTTTTGTGTGTTATACTGTTATACATAATAACATAACAGAATAATCAGTTAAGAGGTGGATTGTGAAACTCATTATTTCAAATATATCGGGTATACCAATATACGAGCAAATTAAACAGCAAGTTAAATCTGCCATTATGTCCGGTGATTTACAGAAGGACGAAACGCTTCCCTCATTGCGGACACTTGCTAAGGAATTAAAAATTAGTGTTTTGACTGTAACGAGAGCATATACGGAATTAGAACAGGAGGGATTTGTAAAGAATATTCAAGGACGGGGTTGTTTTGTCTTAGGACAGGGTTCTGAACTTTTGAGAGAACAGCTAATCTGCAAAATTGAAAACAACTTATCGGAAGCAATAAGCGCAGCGCGTGTTGCTAATCTTTCCGAAGAAGAATTACATCATCTTTTGAGTATCTTAATGGAGGAAAAAACAGATGAATAATTATTTAGAAGTAAAAAATCTGTCAAAGTCTTTTGAGGGTTTCCAGTTACACAACATTACCTTTACTTTGCCCAAAGGATATATTATGGGACTGATCGGTCCCAATGGCTCTGGAAAAACCACCACGATCAAACTCATACTGAATATGTTAAAACGCACAAGTGGAGAAATAAAAATTTTAGGTTTTGACAATATTACAGGCGAACAGGAAGCAAAAAGAAAATTAGGCGTTGTTTTTGACTCCAATTATTTTAGCGATGAATGGAAAGTTTCACAGGTTGAAAAGTCTATATCCGCTTTTTATGAAAACTGGAATACACAAAAATTTTCAGAAATATTGAAAAGATTTCATATCCAGCCCTCTAAAAAGGTAAAGGAGCTTTCCAAAGGTATGCAGATGAAACTTATGCTTGCCTGCGCTTTTTCGTATGACGCAAAGTTATTGATATTAGATGAACCTACCAGCGGGCTTGACCCTGTTTCAAGAGATGAACTTCTTCATATTTTGTCTGAATACATTGAGGATGGTGAGCATAGTGTTTTGTTCTCTACCCATATTACCGGGGATTTGGAACGTGCTGCTGACTACATTACCTATATCAGTTATGGGGAATTGTTTTTCAGTGGCGGTAAAGATGAATTTATAGATAGTTTTAGGATAGTCAAAGGCGGGTGTGAAGAACTGTCTGCGGATTTGGGTAAAAAAATGCTTGGTATCAGAAATTTTTCAACTGGATTTGAAGCTCTTGTCAAAACCGAGGATTTGAAACAGTTTGCACACTTAAATGTGGAACCGGCAACCATTGACGATATTGTGGTATTTACCAGCAAGAGAGGTGAACAGTATGAGTAATATTTGGAAATCAGCAAAACTGGATTTTTCTTTAGTAAAGCCCTATGTGAAAACAATATGTTTCACAATGGTATTGCCTGTTGTATTTGCCGCTATCAACCGTTCTTTACTGACAGGAATTTCATTTGCTATGTGCTTTATTGCCATGACAACGGGATATACCTTTTCTATTACAGAAAAGAATGCTATGGAACGGCTTTACGGTTTTTTACCAATTCAAAAAAGAGACATGGTTATTGGGCGATATATTTTTATTATTATCATGGGTATCACTGCACTGATATTTTCTTTAGTTGCTCACCCTGTTATATTAACTATTTTGGGAGAAACCATTAGCATATTTGATTTTATAAGCGCTGCTGCCATAGGAATATTCCTTTTTGCTCTTTATACAGTTTTTCAACTGCCCGGATATTATAAACTTGGCTCTATCAAAGGCAGGGTATTTATGTATATCCCGGTTGCAGGATTTTTGATAACCTTGCTGCTTATTACAAAAATTCCAGCTGGTAAAAGAAAGCTGCTTATTACAGTAATCAATTCTCCTGTCCTGCTAATGTTATTAGTTATTATGCTTGTTGTCATCATGTATGTTATTTCTATATTGGTGTCTATTAAGATATTGAAAAATAAAGAAATGTGAGGTAAGAACATGGATTTTACAGTTATAATCGTGGGACTTTTAATTGGTGTTGGAATACCGCTTAGAAACAAGGCTATCAAGGAATATAGGAAAAAAAGGGGACAAAGACAGCAATCTTCAAGAACCGATAACACATGAGTTGTTTACTCATGGTTATTAGCTCTGCTTTTTTGTTTAAGGTATTAAAATTTAAACTAATCTGGTATAACATATTTGCTGAATGGAAAAACATATCTTCATCTTGAGCATATTCCATGATATAATTATCCAAACATACTATATCAAGCTTCCAACACAAGCTGTAAAGTGTCTTCCGGTTGAAGCATTTTTATATCTTCATAGATTTTTTCGTTCTTTTTCACATCACACATACCAGCACCTCTATTATGAAATCTGTGTAAGTTTTAAATATATTATAACCTAAACCTTCTGGATTGTTAATAGAGCAGAAAAGCTCCACTTCCTACCCATTTTAAACGTAAAGGCTTCCAGCATTATCTACCAGAAGCCATACACATTCCATCAAACCTTAAGCATTTATTTATATGGAGAGTGTCATTCGTTCTTTAGTACTACAGCGCACATTTCAAAATTAGCATATGTGAAACTACGACATTCGGCTGTTATTGCTGTTAATTTCACGCAAATTTCTTTGCAGAAAGTGAGTATAGTATCAAGTGTACGCTGTAGAACTAGTAGACCACAAGTTTTACTTCCTATTTGTCTTTAGAAATAAATGATTTTGCTAACCCCAAAAGGCAATCATGTCTGCAACATGTGGGACCAAGCCCTATTTGATTTACTTCCTTGCAGTTTTGGCAAACACCACACCTTTTCCCGTAAGCTGTATCCATTTCCTCCTCAGATACAGGAACTAACACTCTACTTATATTTTTCATATTTTTCACCTCCTTTCTAACTGATTACAAATAATTTTTAACGATTTGCAAGAATAATAACTAACCTTTTAATATTATGAAAACTTTATGATAAAACAAAAGCATTAAAATTTATACATACTGTAATTTACCATAATTATAATTACTATATATAGTAAGAGAAGTATTAAATTAATATATTTCTATACCCTTGCTGTACTAATTCATCATATTTTCCACTAGTAAATAACCTTCCATCCTTCATAATAAATATCTCGTCACATTTTTTTATATAGTCTAACTTATGTGTGACCATAACTATAGTACATTTATTTTTAAAAAAATAATCTAAAATTTTATTTTCATTTATAGTGTCCAGTGCGTTTGTCGCCTCATCTAAAAACAAAATTCGAGGCTTTAACAATACCATTCGTGCTAACATAATACGCTGACACTGTCCACCAGATATATTTTTACCTGTTTCTGAAATAATTGTATGATATTTCATTGGCATGTGCATTATTTCATCATGTATATTAACAATTTTACATGCGTTTTCAATATCATCCATTGTTATATTGTTCAAACCTAATAGCATATATTCCTTAATGCTTTGAGTTAAGGGCCAAACATTTTGTGCAATAAAACCAATCTGTTTCCTTATAGACGCTTTATTGCAATAGTTCATTTCATTATTATTATACAGGACGTTACCACTTTCTAACTCATATAGCCCTGATAAAACCTTTAAAAAAGTACTTTTTCCAGACCCCGAATCACCTGTAATTGCAGCCTTACTTCCTTTCTTAATAGTACAGGAAATATTTTTTAATATGTATTCTCCATCCTCTGAATACTTAAAGCTAATATTATTAATCTTTATATCTCCATTAATATCTAATTCATCAGATTCCTGCTCTAATAGAATTTCTTCATCATACTGCATAATTTCCTCAATTCTTTTAAACAGAGTCAAATTATCTCGTAAATTACGTATATTGTTTATAATAATATTGACAGAGCCAAATAACATATTGGTCATAGTATAAAACGCCATCACACTTCCAATAGTCATAAACCCTTTTGAGGTAAATTGAAGCACAAGCATTAATACTACAATAGGCGACAAGTTAATTATTGCAGTCAATGCAACTTTAAATGTATTAACTTTAGTTTGATAGTCTTTTTCTTTTTTATAGTAAAGATTATAGATTTTCACCCATTTATCCAAAATGGGATTTTCTATAGCGGATATTTTTATTCCTAAAATAGAATAGATTATTGCAATTTGTTGCTCATAAACATTTTCATACTCATGAATCATTAACCGAATGTCTCTTTGAATAGGCTTATCAGTAAAAATTAAAAGACTAATATTGGGCAGTAAAGCAATTAAAGCGATTATGCCCAAAATAGGATTAGTATAAAATAAATATGCTATAATAAAAAACATTAAAGCCAAATCAAATATACTGCCTAAAATATTATCAAGATAAATATTTTTTATACACCCCACATTATCCAATGCGTAAATTATATCTGCATTATTTTTGTTATCGTAAAAACTGTATTTGACTGTCAAGAGTTTTGCTAAAAGTTTTTTGTTTACTTCACGATCAATATTAACCCCAAGTACTGTCAAATAATATTTTTTTAAGTATAAAAAAATTGAATTCGCTAACATAGAACCAATAAAAAAATATATATGATAAGACTTAACATTCATACTAACCAAATCATCAATTAAGTATTTTATAGAAATAGGCACAGAAAGTGCAGATAATTGTGTAAATAAAGATAAGTTCATTAATAAAATAAATTCATTTCTATAATATTTCATTATGGGGAAAAATGAATTTTTAAAATGTGTATGCTTTTGTCTCTTTTTAAAATGCATTGTTTTTTTTAGTAAAATTATTATACCTGAATATCCTTTAACAAATTCATCAGAAGTTATCTTTAGCCGTCCTAAATTAGGGTCTACAATATACATATATTTGCGATTTATACGTTCAATAATAACATAATGACCTTCTTCCCACGTAACAATCGCCGGAAGTGGTAAAACAGATTTACTATCTACATCTCCACGGTATGCAGTAGCGTCAATACCATAATTTAGAAAGCCGTTAATGAGCCTTCGTATAGTAACTCCATCTCTACCTGAAGGTAAATGATTACGTATTTCATTTATAGAATAATATGCGCCATAATAGCGAAGTATCATTGTTAATACACAAACTCCACATTCCGTTGAATTTAACTGTGGCACGAAAGGTACTTTTCTCATTATAATCCCTCATTCTTGCTCAACTGCCAATTAGGGCACAAGCACAAATTTTTTGTATAAAACTTACTTTTCACAACATATCATCTCGTACTTTATATTTACTCCCTAAATATAAAGTATTAAAATTATCTTATATTCGATACACATTTTTTATCTTTATAGTTAAAATACATATAAGTATAAAATCAACAACAAGGCTTATACTATGTATAGTAAGCGGAATGTTTGCTAACACAAATCGTACTTTCAAGCTATCTGCTGTAACAATATAATTCCCTAAGGGCATAAGTGAAAAAAATATTCCAAATTCTGGATTCAGGCTAAAAATAGTCATAAAGCATCCGGTAAATAATAATATACAGACAAAATATGTATTCTTTATTTTTACAGATAAATATATACTTAATATTGCCGTAAAATTTGCAGTAACAATAAAGGAAATAATACAAATTAAAAATACATCTCCCGAAGTAGCCACAATGGAATTTATATTATAGATTGTATCGTAATTTTCTGTTATTGGTATATGAAAATCTGATGAAAAAACTGCTAAATACCCAAAGAAAGAAGATACTATAAACCATATGAGAAGAATATTAGTAACTATTAAAGATATCGTTAATTTTGTTTTTGCAAGTTTCTCCCTTCCGCACTGTGAAATCAAAAGTATCTGTGACATAGCATTTTTTTCTTCTAACGGAAAAACAGATATATTAAAAAATATGATAATATATAAATATGACAAACCATAAAGCCAGTAATATGACAAAAACTCTTCAAAAGGCGAAATTTTATTATAATAATTACTTTTCATCTGGTACAACATAATAATCATAAAACATGTGATGGAGGAAAGTATAAATAACAACACTATACATCTCTTTTTCCCAAATAATTTTTTCAGTTCGTAATACAGCATAAAGCAGTCTTCTCCTTTATTTTATCTGTATGCCTTGACATTGTCGAGTATGGACAAATATAAATCCTGTAGATCTCCTTCTACCATAAAGGAATTTTCCATTGGTTTGCTATCTGCGATCAAACGTAATTCTACACAATTTCCTTTTACTTTAACATTAGAAGAACTATATATTTTTCTCAGCTCAATTGCCTCTTCTTTTGTACAAATACATTCCCATACTTTTCCTTTTAAGCCAGAAAGCAACTCTTCTGGTGTCGAATGCGCCTTTATCTTTCCATTACCCAAAATAATTATTTCATTGCCAATATCTTCAATATCACTAATAATATGAGTTACTAATATTACAATTTTATTGCCAGAATACTCGCTGATAAATTGTTTAAACTTCATTCTTTCTTCCAAATCTAATCCCACTGTTGGCTCATCCAAAAGTAAAATTTCTGGATTATTTAAAATCGCCTGCGCAATACTAAGCCGCTGCTTCATTCCTCCTGAAAAGTCTTTTATTTTCATTAAACCAGTATCAGAAAGATTAACCTGCATAAGCACATTCTCAATACGTTTCTTTGCTTCTCTGTATGGAATTCCTTTCATTATACATAGGTAGTTTAAATAATCACTTGCTGTAAAATCAGGATAATAGCCTGCTTTTTGAGGAACATATCCTAATATACTACGATACTGTTTGTCCAATTGATCAATGGATACTCCATCTAGGGAAATCTTTCCTTCTGTCGGCACTTCAAGATGGCATATTAAACGTATTAACGTGGATTTTCCCGACCCGTTTGGGCCAAGCAGACCATATACACCACTTTTAAATGTACAGTTTACATGGTCTAATACCCTTTTATTGTAATTCTTTACAACGTCTTTTAATTCCAAAACCATATTCTCTCTCCTTATCCATTAAATTGCATATACTTTTTCCTCCAAACCATTGTTGTTATAAAAAATAGTATTCCAAATAGTATGAGGCGCATCAAAAATATCCCCCACAAAGCGTTCCATGTAGAAATATCCCGAATTAAAGCATTTACATATAAAGCATTAACAGGTACTACAGATAAAAGCAACCTTAATATACAGTCATTCTCCAACATTTGCATAAAAGGATATCCTGGAAGCCAGATTATTGCTAAAGATATTGAAAATGATGCCAGGGTAGTGTTATTTATCATAGATATTAATACCGTCAGGAGAAGAATCATATTACATCCAATTATGCCTGAAATCAATGTCCAGATAGTAAGCTGACCCATAGTACAATTAATCGTTGCACCAATATATCTTTGGTCATAACTGCATTGAATATTTACATTCGCATTAGCAAATCCATATTGTACAAAATGTATAGTACTAATTACTATAAGTACTACAAACATCAGAATATTTATTGCACCAAACATTGCTACTATTTTATATTTTAATAAATTACTTCCTCCGTTCTTTGCTGTGTTAAGATAAGCGTTCATACCACACTCTCTGTCAAAAGTAAAGAGAGGCGCTGCAAAAATAATAATAAAAATAGAAAACAATAAGAAAAAACTATGTAAAATATTTTCCAAAGCCTCCCAGTCTCCAGTAAAACCATACTGTATAGATCCCTTTACTTTTCCCCAAACATCATTCCTCTTTCCATAATTTTCTGCCCCTATATTAAATACATCTTGAAAAAAACTATAAGTAGCATTATAAAATCTTTCACCGTTTTCAAATGACACATAAGAAGAAGATTTATAATCTGCATGAAGCTGCGCGAGAAATACATCATTTATTTCCTCAGAATACATGCTTGCAACTTTTTTATTTTGTTCATATCCTTCCTGTCCAGTCAGTAGCCTGCCATCTTTCTCGGAATATGCAATTAATCCTTTATCAGAATGTGTTGTTAACAGCCTGCTTATATCATAACCAAACTCTCCATAAATCATCATTAAATATATTAATCCTAGAATTACAACAAGTAATGAAAATGGCAATACTTTTATTTTAAACAATTTATGTACTTCATTCTTTATCAGTATAATCATCCTCTAACTCTGTCCTGTCTGTGTATTTTAGTGTAGGCATCTATTTTCCTGTAAAAAATTTATTTTTCATATATATTACATCTCTTCAAAATTTATCCCTCCTCTAAGTAAAGGCAATCATATATCATCTTTATGCTTTCCATGATTTTTTTGAAGAAGGTCATTGACTACGTTTCTCTGATCTATAGTACTCTCTGCATAATTTTAGTTGTAAACGTTCATTAAGGCATGTTGCTGCAGAAGGGATAGTAAAGTCTCCCGTTGTAGCATAATTTAATAAACGACACCTGTTGCCATTACAAAAGCATTGCCATGCACAAAAATTACAGGACTCTGTCATCGGCATATTATTAATTTTTTTTATCCACTCCTTTTTTTCATTTTGAACTCCGTTTTGAACATCACCAAAAGCAAAATTATCTTGTCCCATTACATAAGAACATGGAAAAATAACACCGTTTGGACTAATCTGCAAAGTTATTTCACCCCCCAAGCAAAGCGACTCCCGCCTTAAAGTTATATCATCAACCAATCCTATAAATAAGTCCTTTCTGTTTACAATAAATTTTTCATAAATTTTTATCATTTCTGTATAAAGACAATCAGCTTCTTCCTGGGTCCAGTCAATAAATCTATCCATAACTGGAACAATTGTTTTAAATCCTAAGTCAATCATATAATTTACATTTTCATAAAGAAGCTTTGCTGTTTCCGGTCTAATTGTCATACGCGCTCGAAAATTACAAAATGATTTTTGATATTTTAAAAGTTCCCTTATATTTTCGATAACTATTTTATAGCTTCCGCTACCATCAGAAAATTTTCGATACATATCGTGCGTTTGCTTATCACCATCAATACTCACCGAAATTTCATCTAACGAATTAATTAGATAAGCAATCTTTTCTTTTGTTAATAGTGTAGCGTTAGTTGTCATGCTTATGTATACGGGCACTGCCAACTGCCAGGACCTTACTTTTTCTATTATGTAACACATGACTTCATAATTTAGTAATGGCTCTCCACCTAAAAAATCAATTGACAAATAGCTATAAATTGTTTTTTGTGTTATAATTTGCAAATAAATAAAATCAATTACCGCTTGTGCTGTCTCCATAGACATTATTCCTTGCTTCTTTTCACTTCCTTCATAGCAATATGTACATTGCAAATTACATTCTGTTGTAAGCCAGATAGTAAAAAACATACCTACACCTTATCCTCCAAAATATTCTTCCACTTTTTTTTATGATTCTGACAATATGCCCAAAATACTTCTGGAATCTTAGAACAATTTTCAAGTTCATTCAGACAGTCCCAGCATCCTGCTCTGTATATACAGTTACGGCATTCGGCATACTTATCTTCTTTTAACAGTATTTGTTCTAAATAATTATAATCAGATATATTAGATAAATCGTCAATGTTTCCAATACAGAACTTATCCTTTGCCAATCCACCACAAGGATAGATGTTCCCTTTAACATCAAAAAATAAAGAATAACGTGCCATAGGGCATTTATGGAATTCTATATTGTTAGGAACAGTTTCTTGTATTGTCCTTATTTTATTCTCAATATAATGTTTTTTCCTCCCACAACAATATCATCAAAATTTTTCATAACCTCATCTACGATATCAAGTTCTCTTAATATTGTATCTACACCCAGTGAAAAGGCCAGTTCATCAAATTGATTTGCAAAATCTTCTGTAAAACATTCTACCACCGCTGAAACGGTAACTTTCTTATCATATTTTTTTAATAAGTGTATAGCATTTATTGCATGTTCATATACTCCTCCCCCACGGATACGACTAGTATCCTCATTATTTTTCCCATCCATACTTATATCAACCGAATCAAAGTAACTACATAAATCGCCAATATTTTTCTCTGTAATTAATGTTGCATTCGTCATTAGCCTAAGTTCATTGCGAAAATGCTTTCTTATATATTTCGCTATACTCCAAAATTGAGGATGCATCATTGGTTCCCCACCAGTTAAAATAAGTAATTGAGGATTTAAGTTGATAACTTTATTAATAATTTCCATCGTTACTATTCCTTTAGAGCTAATCATTTGGGCACAACAATGTATACAATGTAAATTACATGCACTTGTCAGTTGTAACATAATAGATTTATAAACTAAGTTCCCCTTACAGGTCTGGTAAATAATTCCATATTCTAATAATACCCGTATTATATCCTCATACTTTTTATCTATTTTTATATTATTCTCCATATAATACTGAATATTATTCCAAATTGAGCTACGTAAATTTATGTATGTCCCGGAATCGTGGGCTATAATAAGCGTATAATTACCATGTACAATTTCTCTACAATAACTATTTTTAAAGTATTTAGCATCCATCGAAATACCTTACATGATGTTTAAACTTAAACATTGTATTTCCTTCCTTGTAAATCATTACTCATCTTATCATGCTACAAATAAACTTCTTCAGCGCTAATTCTCAAATATTGTTCTTCATTTGTTTTCTGCTTCGCAAAAATCACTTTATGCTATATTGATTTGCACCTATCTAAGGTCATATCCACCCATACGATTTAAATGCTACTTAATTGATTCCAAAAAAAAACGAATTATGTCCTCCCATATTCCCCTTGCTGATACGCCTGATATAAAATAAATAAGCATAGATTTAACCTCCTATATTTTAATCCTTAAATCATATATAGCAGAATAAACCTATGCCTTCAACTTAAACTCCCTTATCGGTTCTTTAACTTCCTTACTGGTCAATTATGAAATTGTATTTTTACCTCAAAGCTGTCCCGTTTACTATAAATTATAAGTCTTCCATTGTTTTTCTCCACAGCAGCTTTTACATTTTGTAATCCCAAACCATGATTTTTTTTATTATCCTTTACCGTATATGGCAATCCATTTTTGTCCAGTGTTATTTCCCCTCTCGCACTATTTTGTATCACAATTTCTGTATACTGCTTTCCAGACTGCACCACTACCTTCAGCCATCCTTCCTCCTGCTGATTGATTTCTTCTACAGCATTTTGAAAAAGATTCGAAAAAATGGTGCAGATATCCATTTCTAAAAGATTTAGTTTCGGTGGGAAAATTCCTCTCACTGTTATCGTTGCTTCTTTTTCCAACTGTTCGATTTTATCATTTAAAATTACGTCAACAAATGTATTCCCTGTTGTGTACAACATATTCCGGATCTTTTTTATTTGTCCTGACATATTATGTAAATACTGCTTTAGTCTGGCTATGTCTCCCTGCCCTGCCAGTTCGTCAAGACATAAAAGATGATTTTCAATATCATGGCGGAATCTGCGTGTATCATCTTCTTTTTTCAATAACGTCTGATAATAGCTTTTCTGTTCTTCCATCAGCATTCTTTTCAGTTCAATTTCTCTTGTTTTCTGCTCATGCTGATTTCTAAAATAAACCAATAACCAACACAGCATGCACAAGCTAATATATGCAATTGATACTACAAAGTCGGTAAAATACTTAAACCCCTTATCCACTGACTCCTTTGCAACATTCAAACTAGCGATTGTAAGTGCAAGCGATAATCCGCTAATTATAACAATAAATATAATCTTATTTCTACTTAAAAAGAAATGTTCTTTTCCTTTTTTATAAAAATAAAAAGCAGTTTTTAAAACTACCAGTCCCCATAAACTGGTAAAAAAATTTATCCAATAATGAATATCCTGTATATGCTGCAATAACAATTCTATCTGCGAAAGAAAGGATGAAGGGACCTCATCAATACTTGTAATCAGAATACATATTAAAAATGATTTTAAGATTTTATCCTTACACTTTCCAGTTATCGCAAAGGCTGTTGCCAAAACAACACTCGCATATGTTAATATATAATCCCTTAAATCATCTCCACCTGCATAAAGCATATAAACCAAAACTACCAGTCCACCCACGCAATAATTCCACTTTTTTTGCAGCTTTTCCCTGTAAACCATCTCAAACGCCATGTGATATTTGACAGTTTCCATGATATATATACTACCAATTATTGTAAAATTCATAATCATCTCCTAGCGATATCTTAAGTCAAACTCTCTATAGCGTTCTTCAAACCCACGAAGTCTTCTGCGCGATACCTTAATCTGTTTTCCTAAAATAAATACCATTCCGTTCTCAAACCTGTCAATATTTTTAAAATTGATTATGTATTTTTTATCAGCTCTGGCAAACAGACGTCCATCCAGCTCCATCTCCAGTTCTTTCAGTGACTTTTCACTTCTTAGAATATTTGTAGCCATAATAAATTCTGTATAACTGTCAAAAGTCTGTATGTACATAATCTGATGCTGATATATCTCAACCATTTTACGTCTGTCATATAATAAAATCTTCTGCCACCCCACCCGCCCTTTTATAAATGAATCTATTGCTTCCCTAATCTCTTCATCATCAAATGGTTTTGTGATAAACCTGTATGCTTCCAGAAAGAAAGCTTCCTTCATCCGGTCGCTTCTTACAGTCGCCATAACAATTTTACAATCTTTGTTTTTATTACGAAAACGTATACCAGTTTCAATTCCATCGGTTCCAGGCATGTCAATATCAAGAAAAAGCAAATCAATTTGCTGTCCACAATCCAATAATTCCTTTCCCGAATAAAACTTTAAAAATTCCACCTGAATAAAATGTTCACTAATACATACCCCAATTTTCTCTTTTAAAATATCTACAATATAATTTTGATCGTCACATATTCCAATTGTAATCATCTTCTCTTATATCCACTAAATAAATGTATTTTTTCCTTTTAAGTTTCCTTATCTCTCCGTTTACGCACTACCGGGTGTTCCCCCATAACCTTCTGGTACCTGAAGCACTCTTCCATATGGTCATTAATGATGCCGCATGCCTGTAAGTGGGAGTACACAGTAACAGAACCAAGATATTTGAACCCTCTTTTTTTCAAATCTTTACTGATTATATCCGAAAGTCCGTTTCTGGCCGGAATTCCTCCTTTTTGATGCCCCATATACATGATGATCTTTCCCTTTGAAAATCCCCACAGGTAACTGCTAAAAGTACCAAATTCTTTCTGTACTTCCAAAAAGCATTTTGCATTATGTATAATTGCCGCAACCTTCCCTGGAGATTTAATCATTCCTTCTGTCTCCAAAATCCGCTGGATGTCGTCCTGTGTATACGCTGCCACCTTCCGATAATCAAAATTGTCAAAACAGGCACGGAATATCTCTCTTTTTTGAATCATCATGTTCCAGTTTAAGCCGCACTGCATAGCCTCCATCATCAGGAATTCAAACTGTTTCTGATCGTCATGCAGCGGCACGCCCCATTCCTCATCATGATACTTTATCATTTTTTCATTACACAGACACCACGCACACCTTTCCATCTCCTGCCCTCCCTTGTTTTCCAGACAGACTTGTTTCCCATTTCTGCCGTTTTCTATCGTAACCTACCCAATCATTCGCTTTCTCTAAAGCCATCTGGTCCCCCCAATAACGCCGTCAGATACTCTGCAGTCGGAAGTATCACCCTCTTATCTACACAAAACCCCGGCTGGTGAATCAGCTGTCCCCTGCCAGTCCCCACTTTGATATAGCATCCTGGAATCTTTTCTTCCAGAAAAGAGAAATCGTCCCCACCCATAGAGCTTTCTTCCGGAACTGTTGCAAAACCCCATGTTTTTGCCACTTTGATGGCTTTTTCCACCATTTTCCCATCGTTAAAGGTGGCCGGCGACCCTGCTGTCCACTCTGTTTCTGCCTCCGCCCCATAAGCCGCCGCTGTGTTTCTTGCAATTTCCTTCACTCTCTTTTCAAATAAAACCCGGTCTTCTCTGTCCATAGTGCGCACAGTGCCCTCCAACACTGCCGTTTCCGGTATCACATTCCATGTATTTCCCGCCTGTATTCTTGTAACGCTAATCAGGGAGGGATGAAAGGCATTTACATTTCTTGTTACAATGGTCTGAAAAGCCTGAACTACTGCCGCTGCCGCCGGAATTGGGTCAGTTCCGTCATCCGGGTGGGCGCCGTGGCATCCCATCCCCCTTACGGTAATCACAAAACGGTCTACCGCTGCGGTCACATACCCTTCTCTGATTCCAATGGTTCCCACCTCATTGGTAGGATCTGCATGAATCCCCCAGATTGCCTCCACATCATCCATCACATCGGTTTCCAGTATTTTCAGGGCGCCCAGAGACGTCTCCTCTGCCGGCTGGAATATGATTTTTACTATTCCCTCAAGCGCTTCTTTTCTTTCATTCAGCAAAACTGCGCATCCGATTCCCGCAGTTATATGAAAATCATGCCCGCAGGCGTGCATTTTTCCCGGATATTCTGAGGCATAAGAAAGCCCCGTCTCTTCCTGAACCGGCAATGCGTCAATATCACAGCGCAGCGCCTGCACTGTTCCTTCCTTTTTCCCTCTTACTACTGCCACAAGTCCTGTTTCCAAATGCAGCGGAAGGATTTCCACGCCTGCCTCTGTCAGGATTTCCTTTATTTTTTCTGTTGTGTCATATTCTTTATAAGACAGCTCCGGGTGCCTGTGAAACCATTCAAAATAATTTATAAGTTTTTCTTCCCATTGTCTCATTATCTCCCTCTCCTTTCCTCCATTCCTTATCGCACACCTGTCAGATTATCTATTCCCCTTCCGCCAACTTTTCCCATACTGCTTAAAGATATTCTTCATACTTACTTTCCCAGTCCGGCTCCGCCCAATACTGGGAGCCGTCCCGCAGTCTTCCAATCAGCTTGTATTGAAACATTTCCCTTCTCACCAGTTCAATATCCCCAAAAGCAATCGATTCCCTGATAATTTCATTCACTTCTTTTTCTGTGTATCTTTTCTCCAAATCAAATTTTCTGGCAATTTCTATAAGCGCAAAAATTCTCATTGGCCGCTTTGACGGATACTGTACCAGCTCTCCTGCAGAGTTATAATACCCGCTTAGCTTCTTACGATATACCTCCAATTCTCTTTCCATCATTTCTGTTTCCTTTCCGTATAATAAAACTTTTTGCGGCGCATATTCTGATAAACAATAAAGCGTATTTAACAATTTAGGAAAAACAATTGCCTGTTATTTTACATTATGCGCTCTTTCATGTTATTATAAACTTTCATAAAATTATAGGCAAGAAGGTATTCATACTATTAACCATGCCCTTTCCATAGCCTGCAAACTTTGAGCCGCAGGCACAAAGTTGCCTGTGAAAAATTTATTTTCACAGTATGACTTCATTAAATGGAAAAGCTGTTACTTTTCACGGGTCAGGAATGCCCACTGGCTGCCCATGCCGTGAATATAACGAAAAGCTCCCATCATTAATGGGAGCCGTACCGTCATTTACTTATAAGCTTTTTAATAGCCGTATTTCTTTTTGTATTTCAGGAACATAAATGCAGACAGGGTTAGCGCCATAAGCTCCGCCGCAGGCGTGGCAAACCAAATTCCATTCACTCCAAAAATCATTGGAAGCATTATCATTGTAATCAGCATAAATACAAAGGATCTTGAAAATGCAAGAACTGCTGAAACCAATCCGTTGGATAATGCGGTGAACATCCCGCTGGCAAAAATATTAAACCCAATAAAAAATAACGCTATGGTACATATTCTGTTTCCGGTTACTGCCAGAGCATATACCGGATTATCCGGGCGGGCAAATACTGATACCAGAGGCTTCGTCAATATAAAAGACGCCGCAACCGTTATTACGGAAATAAACACAATTACTTTCAGACTGACTGTCACAAGCTTCTTTAGCTTTTCATGATTTTGCTCTCCATAATAAAAGCTCAGCATAGGCGCCACACCATAAGAATAGCCTGTGTAGAGGGAGCTTGCAAACATCAGTACATACATAATAATCGTAACGGCTGCAACGCCGTCTTCCCCCACATAATGAAGCATCGTCCAGTTAAACATCATTGTTATAATTCCGGTCACAAGGGCTGTTGCCATTTCCGAACAGCCATTTGTAGCCGCACTTACAAGAACCCTGAACCGAAAGGCCGGTTTCTTAAAATGCAGAAGATTCTTTTTCTGACTGAAAATAAATAATCCAACAACCGCCGTTACTGAATATCCCAAACCTGTTGCAATTGCCGCCCCACTGATTCCCATATGAAAGCCTGCAATAAACAAATAATCAAGCGCCATGTTAAGGACGCCTCCCGTCACAGAACATACTAAGGAAAGTGTCGCCTTCTCACTGGCAATCATATAAAGCGTAAAGTTATTCATCAGAAGGATAGGTACGGTAAATACAAGGTACCGGCTTAAATATTCCACACAATATCCTTCCACAGCCGGGGAAAGGTTCATTCCCGCAAAAATACGTTCCATTACCAGGTACCCCAGCGTGCACATAACAATACCTGCCAATACATTAACAAGAATCAGGAACGTAAAGTCCTCCTTTGCCTCTTCCCTTTTCTGCTCGCCCATTTTTTTCATAATCACCGCACTTCCTCCAGTAGCAAGCATAGTGGAAATGGCAGTGACAAGCTGGATAATGGGCGCCGTCAGATTAATTGCCGAAAGCGCGTTCGTTCCAATCAAATTTGACACAAACAAACCGTCAACCATTGTATAAAAAGACATAAATACAGTCATGGCAATGGTTGGAACTGCAAATTTTAAAATATTTTTTAATGTTACTGGTTTCAAATAAACATTTTGGTTTTCCATTTTCTTTTCCTCCCTAATTCTCACTCTATTGCATTTGCGATTGCACGGAAAAATTCTACATGCTTCAGTTCATATCCTTTTTCCATAAAATCCGGATCTGCACTGGTCTTGACAATGATTATTCTTTTGGGCGGATTCACATAAATCCATTGCCCATAAACTCCGATTGCCATAAACTCTCCTTTATCGCCTTCCGGAACCCACCATTGATATCCATACCCAATTGCATTATAAGCATCATAATTTGCCCCAGGTTTTGAATACCCTTCACTGATATCCATGCTGTCTCTCACCCACTCCTTTGGCAAAATCTGTTCCCCATTATAATTCCCTTCATTAAGATACAGTCTTGCAAAACGCGCATAATCTCTAAGCGTAACGCTTAGCCCTCCCATTGCCAGTTCTCTGCCATTGCTAAGCGTCCAGTAAGCGTCATGCCCTGCGCCAATACGTTTCCACAATGTTCTCTCCATATATTCCGCAAGGCCGCATCCCACAGCATTTGTAATGACCTGACCCAAAATTTCCGTGTTGATACTCAAATACCTGCGATATGTAAACGGAGGTTCCTTTACGCCATATTTCGCTATTATCTTTACCGCCGGAATACCCAATAAAGTGCGCATGGAAAATCCGCTCATATCCTTTTCCTCATCAAAGTCAATACCCGACGCCATTTTCAGGCACGCCCGGATTGGTATGTTTTCCAGCGCTGTACCGACAAACTCAGGAATATATTTTCCAAGCGGCTCCTCTATGCTTTCAATGTATCCTTCCGACACAGCAATCCCCATCAAAGCGGACACAAAAGATTTTCCCATTGAATTAGAAGAGAATAAAGTATCTTTATTTCCTCCAAAAAAGTATTTTTCATACTTTATTACATCATCTTTAATTACTATCATGGCAGAAGTTTTTGTATCCTCCATAAATTTTCCGGAAGCATAAAAATCATCTTTGAAAGTAAAGCCCTCCGCCAATGGAGAGTCTTCCTCCTTTAAAAACCGGAAAACATTATTTCCTTTGCTGATTTTTTTCGTGGGCTGTATTTCAGGAGTATGCTGAAAAGTATGCGCTAAATTTTCGTCCTTAAAACTATTCAAAGATGTAAGCAGCATCTTTATCTTTTTTCCAAATAACAGCCACAGCGTCCCGCCTGCAGCTCCAATACCTGCAATAATAATACCTGTCTTCTTCATATTCATCTTCTCCTTTTTTAATTTTATGTCATTAGCATAAACCGTACAGTCGCAGTATGGTCAATACATAATTTGTAAATTATATAAAATTTATCTCACACTCATTTTCCGTTTTTCAGACACCAAAAAGGCGCATGGTTCACATTACTGTTCCATGCGCCTTTATACTTTTTTATTAAGCTGCCTTTATTTTAAGCCTGTCGGCGGCTCCATTACATAAAGTCAACCTTATCTTTTATTTTCCCTGTGCCCGTCGCCAGCATTCCAATCCCGGTCAGCAGTAATACCGGAAACACAACGCCTGCCAGAACCCCCATTTTCAAGTCGTCTCCCACTGCACCGGATACCATTCCAACCACCGTAGGCCCTCCGGAGCAGCCAATATCTCCGCCTAAAGCCAGCAGTGCAAACATGGCGGTTCCTCCTTTGGGCAGCGTTGCCGATGCTTTACTGAAGGTCCCCGGCCACATAATGCCAACTGACAGACCGCATACTCCACAGGCAATCAGGCTAAGCTGGGGCAATGGCAAAAGAGCAATTCCCAGGTAGGAAAGGATGCACAGGATGCAGCTGTAAACCATAAAACGTTCCAAATGAATCCTGTCTCCATATTTACCATAAAACGCCCTGGATGCCCCCATCAGAATCGCAAATGTCATTGGTCCCGCCAAATCCCCTGCTGTCTTGGTAATTCCCAGTCCCTTTTCTGCAAAAGTAGAGGCCCACTGGCTCACTGCCTGTTCGCTTGCCCCTGCGCAAATCATCATCACCAGCAGTATCCAGAATACCTTCATGCCAAACAGGTCCTTAAGCCTCATCCCCTTCTCTCCGTCCTCTATCAGAGACGCAATAGGAACCTTTGTAAATACAAAAGCATTGCAAATGGGAACCATCGCCCAGATAAGGGCCAGTATTTTCCAGTTAGCAATTCCTGCAAAGTAAAAAAACACAGTTGACAGCAGAACCACTCCTGCATGGCCCCAACAGTAAAAAGAATGTAGCATACTCATGGCCTTCTCCTTATTGTCAGAAGGACACGCCTCCACCACAGGGCTGACCAGCACTTCCAAAAGACCTCCGCCAATGGCATATACCATTACCGCAGTCAAAATTCCCATAAACGGAGACGGTAATATCTCTGGCAAAATTGTAAGAAGAACCAGCCCCGCTGCCGCCATCACATGGGCCGCTATCATTGATGTCCGATACCCTATCTTATCCACAACCCCCCACCGAAAGAAGATCCACCAAAAGCTGTATTCCAAAATTAAAAGTCACCAGCAGAGTAATCTGTGAAAGTGGAATCTGATAGCTCCTTTGAAAAAACAGAAACAACAAAGGAGCAAAATTGTTCACAATGGCCTGGACAATATAGCCCACAAAGCAGGCCGTAATCGTTTTATTATATTGCTTTTTCATTTTATACACCTGCGATACTGCACCATTACCGCCTTTCTATATCTCTAATACTTTGCTTCTGCAAAAAGAGCTATCTTCTGCTATTCGGATCAAGCGCGTCCCGAAGCGCATCCCCGATAAAGTTAATTGCCATCACCAGCACCACAATCAAAAAACCGGCCGGTATCCACAACCAGGGCTGTTTCGTCAGCACTGTAAGGGACTGCGCACCGTTTAGCATATTTCCAAGGCTTGGGGTTGGCGGCTGAACCCCCTGTCCCAAAAAGCTCAAAGCCGCTTCGTCCAGCATGGAAAGCGCAAGCACGGAAGTTGCATATACCAAAATAGGAGCCACCGTATTAGGCAGTATTTCTGAAAATAAAATATGCCGTGTGGACATGCCCGCCACAAGATTTCCCTTTATAAAATTGGTTTCCCTCAGGCTGAGCACATTCCCACGGACCAGTCTTGCAATCCCCGGCCAGTCTACAAATCCAAGGATCAAAATAATGTTCCACAATCCGGGTTTAAAAATGGCCGCTGCCACCAGCACAAGCAGAATATAGGGAAAAGACATTACCATATCTGTAAACCGCATAATAATCATATCCGCCACGCCGCCAAAATAGCCGGCAATCAGTCCCAGCACTACGCCAATCCCTGTGGAGATTAAAGTTGCCATAACCCCCACCAGCAGGGAAATCCGCATGGCATACAAAAGTCTGCTAAGTACATCCCTTCCAATCTGGTCTGTTCCCAGCCAGAAATCTTTGCTGGGCGCCCCTCCAAAAGGACCCACAATGGCATCCGGCTCATAAGGAGCTATCACCGGAGCAAGAAGCGCTGCCCCTCCTAAAAGAGCCACCACCGCAAGGCTTATCACCGCCAGATGATGCCGCCGGAAACGGCGGAAAACAGTCTGCCCATAACTTTCATTTGCAATGTCCTTTTTCACAGAGGCCATCTCTTCCCTGGCCCCGTAAGTTCTCTTCTCGGTATATTCCTTTGTCTCATGGTAATTATTATTTTTCATCATCCCCTCCTAATCAAGCTGGATGGTAGGGTCCACCAGAGCATACAAAATATCTGTTACCAGATTTGCCAAAAGTACAACAACCGCCGACAACAGACATACGCCCATAATTACCGGATAATCCCTGCTTGTAATGGCGCTCATTGTCATAAGTCCCAGCCCCGGCCATGAAAACACCTGCTCTATAATAACAGCACCGCCAAAAAGGACCGGGATTTCCATGCCAATGACTGTCACAATGGGTACCAGGGCATTGCGCAGGGCATGTTTATTAATCACCTTAAAGCGTCCAATTCCTTTTGCCTTTGCTGTGCGCAGATAATCCTGCTGTAAAATTTCCAGCACAGCGCTTCTTATATACCGGATATTGCTGCCTGCCATAGAAGCTGCAAGCACCACCACCGGCATAATCATATGCTTTGCCACATCCCCAGCCCCGCCTTCAGTGCCAAGGGTTATCATTCCGCTGGAGGGCAGCCATCCCAGCTTAACGGTAAAAATATAAATAAGCAGCAATGACAAAAAAAACCCTGGTATACTGCTTCCCAGAAAGGAAAAGGTTACTACCGCATAGTCCCCCTTGGAATATTGGTGAATGGCACTATAAATTCCTGCCGGAACCGCCAGAAGAAGACTTGCCAGAAGGGACACGCCCATTAGCAGCAACGTGGGACCCAAATGACTGCTGATCATTTCAGCAACCGGCTGATAGGACTTAATGGAATATCCCATATTTCCCCTAAGAAGCTGTCCCAGCCAGACAAAATACTGGACATAGACAGGCTTGTCCAATCCAAGGGCTATTTTTTTGGCTTCCACCGCCGCCTGCGAAACTCTGGGTCCCTGCAGCATTTCCAGCGGACTGCCCGCCATACACATAATTGCGTAATCTATAATTGTAATGCCTATTAAAACCGGAATGGCAATCAAAATTCTTTTAACAATGTATTTTCCCAATCCCCTGTTCCTCCTTACCAGACATTCTATGCCCTGCATAAAAGTTCCCTGAAGCTTTCAATGTAAAGCGCTAAAGCATATTAGCAAAATCCTTCCCGCCGCCCATCACAATGGGACAGGCGGCATCATGCCCGGAACCATCAGCAGTTTCCAGAAGTTTTGGCGCTCTTTGCCCGCAAATCTCTGTGGCATGGAGACATCTGGGGTGAAAGGGACAGCCTTCCGGAGGATTGGAACTATTGCCTATTTCCCCTTGCAGAAGTTTTCTTCTCTTTTCCCTTTCCCCTGGCTCCGGCACAGGTACCGCCTCCAGCAGCGCCTTTGTATATGGATGGACCGGATTGTTAAAAATCTCTTTTGCATCACCCGTCTCCACAATTTTTCCCAAATACATAACCGCCACTTTGTCGCTGACATAATTTACCGCTCCCAGCCCGTGCCCTACAAAAAGCAGAGTAAGTCCCAGCTCCTTTTGCAGGTTTTTGAGCAGATTTAAAATTTGAGCCTGTATAGAGACGTCTAGGGCGCTTACCGGCTCATCGCAGACAATAAACTTAGGATTTAAGGAAAGGGCTTTTGCTATACCGATTCTCTGACGCTGTCCGCCTGAAAATTCATGAGGATACCTGCCAAGAACACTTCTGGGAAGCCCCACCATATCCAAAATTTTTATTATATCCTTCTCCACCGTTTTTTTGGAAGATATCTTGTGATAAAGCATGGGCTGTGACAGAATTTCAAATATATGTTTTCTGGGATTTAAAGAAGAATACGGGTCCTGAAACACCATTTGAAGCTGTGTTCTGATTTCCCGCATCTCCCCTTTTTGCAGCAAAGCCAGATCCCTTCCCTGGTAAAAAATCTTTCCTTCCGTAGGATGCTCAAGCCCCACCAGCTGCCTTCCAATGGTGGATTTCCCACAGCCGGATTCTCCCACCAGCCCTAAGGTTTCCCCTTCCATAATAGAAAAACTGACCCCATCCACCGCCTTTACATATCCGGTTGTATGGTTAATAATTCCTCCTTTTACGGGATAATACACCTTTAAATCTTCCACCTGCACCAATGGAAGCTTCTTATCCATGCTCATGTACCGGTATCCCCCCTTCCTTCATGACAATACATTTTGCCCTGTGACAGGGACCAAATACATAATCTTCCTGAGGATTGTCACACGCTCCTCTCCGGTACCTGCATCGGTCTGCAAAACGACATCCTCTGATGTCATCGTAGCTTTCCGGCACAATACCGGGTATGGCAAACAGTTCTCTCTCCGCCCCATCTTTTATGGTAGGAACCGTATCAAGAAGCGCTCTGGTATATGGATGGCAGGGATTTTCAAATAATTCCTTTACCGGCGCCTCTTCAATAATCTGGCCTGCGTACATAACAAGAACCCGGTCCGCCATATTAGCAACCAGGCCAATGTCATGGGTAATCAGTATCATGGACATTCCCGTCTCTTTCTGCAGGCCGCCAAGCAGCTCCATAATCTGGGCCTGAATGGTGACATCCAGCGCTGTGGTTGGCTCGTCCGCAATCAAAAGCCTGGGATTACAGGACAGCGCCATTGCAATCATCACTCTTTGACGCATTCCTCCTGACAAAGTATGGGGAAACTTTTTCATAGTCCCTTTCGGATCCGGCATTCCTACCTTTTGAAGAAGGCTCTCCGCCCGCTTTACCGCTTCTTCTTTAGGCAGGTGCATATGCGTCCTGATGCTTTCCGTAATCTGATTCCCCACTGTAAATACAGGATTTAAGGACGTAAGAGGATCCTGGAAAATCATGGTAATCTGATCGCCCCTTAATTTGTCCAGCTCTTTTTCCGGCATGGCAAGAAGATTCTTACCATCAAACAGGACAGAGCCGTCAATGACAGCTCCGCCCCTTCTTAATAATCCCATAATTGACAATGAGGTCACACTTTTTCCGCATCCGGACTCACCTACAATGCAGACAACTTCTCCCGCGTCTACATGAAAGTGAATATGATCCACACTGACGCTTTCTCCATAATCACTGGTAAAAGCAGTTGTCAGTCCCTGAACTTCCAGCAAATGTGACATACCTTTTTCCTCACAATCTATTATACAACACAACCAATTGCGAAATTCATAAACTTACTGTGTCTTCATACAACCTTTATTCTACAACATCCCAGTTCTGGACATCATTAAAGAAACCGTAAGCGCTGGGCTGCGCACCGCTTAAGCGCTTGCTCACTGCCCCCTGTGCACTGATAATATATACGGAAAACATGGGAACATCCTCTTGTACCTTTTTATCAACAATGGCATACAACCCTCTAATCTCCTCAATGTCGCTGGTCATCTGCGTTCCCGCCAGGGCTTCGTTAATCTCCTCACTGGCATATCCTGTCCAGCTTCCTTCTCCGCCCAAAAGCCATCCTGCATCCGGATAAGGGTCCACCGGGGCATAGGTATACTGTACCGCCATAATATCATAATCCGTTGTTCCCGCAATGGACATAAGGGTCGCTAAGTCCACTGTCTGCACTTCCACTTTGATCCCCACAGCCGCCCACTGTGCCACCAGTACCTGAGCGCCGTTCACAAATGTACTGTCGCCGGAGTTTACATAAAAACGAAGTGTCTGGGAGCCATCCCATCCCGCTTCTTCCAAAAGTGCCTTTGCCTTTTCAGGATCATAAGGAACCGGAGTAATGCTTTCATCAAAGAATGGACTTGCAGAAGAAAGGAAGCCATCTACCACCTCTCCATGTCCCTTTAAAAGCTGGTCTACCAGCTGCTGTCTGTCAATGGCATAAAGAAGCGCCTGACGAACCCTTGCATCGGGTAGATTAACAGTCTGGATAAATGCTGACTGGTTGGTTATAGGGGAACCGTACACAGTCTCCACATTTTCAAGGGCTTCAATGCTGTCAAAGTCTTCCTGTGGAACCGCCGTCATTGTGTGATGGGTTATATCAATTTCCCCTGACTGCAGGCCCGCATAAATCTGACTGGCATCTACAATCCTTATATTCAGTTTGTCAATTTTAGGCGCCCCTTTCCAATAGTCCCCATTTGCCTTATAAGAAATATAATGGTTATTATCATAATCTGTCAGGAAAAACGGGCCGCTGATTACATCCGGCTGATTAAACCAGTCTGCTGTCAAAAGCTCTTCTTCACTGTATTTTTCAATTATATGCTTTGGCATGGTATGAAGATACCTTGCATATGTGTTTTCAAAGGTGGTAAGCGCCATAGGGTATTTGGAAGTAAACTGTACCGTCTTTTCGTCAATCACCTGTATGCCTGCAACGCTTTTTGCATCTGCTTCCACAAAGCCGTCATCTCCTACGCCCTCAAAAGCATACAGCATCAATGTTGTATTATTTACCACAGGACTTGCAAGACGGCGCACTGTATATTCCAAATCCGCTGCCGTCACCGGCGTTCCGTCCGACCACACTGCCTTATCGTCAATATGGACCACAAAATTCACATTATCCTCTGTAGTGATGGAATCCGCAAGCATATACTGGAAGTTCAAATCCTTGTCAAGCTCCACCAGAGGAAGAAACATAAGCCCCACAGCATATTTATTGATTTCCGTCTGGTCAATCACAAAAGGATTGATCCCGCCAAGGGAATCTGTCACCCCTACATTCACAATTTTTTCTCCCGCCGCTGCACCCTCCGGTGCATTTTCTCCTTCCAACCCTTCATTTCCGGCTGTGTTCTCCGTCCCGCCTCCGGCTGCTGTTCCATTATCCGCTTTGTCTGTTCCTTTATCCTGATTACCGGAAGAGGAACATCCTGCCATGGTAACCATAACTGCCAAAACCAGCGCAAGACCAAGCATCCTTCTTACAAATTTCTTCATAATCAACCTCCCTTTCTGCCCGGCCCACAAAATTACATATATGTTATACAAAATGCGCCGGCGCAATGGGCAGGAACCTAAACTTCCTTACCCGATTACAGCACCAGATGACTCATCATCCGATGCTGAATTTTAATAGTTGGTTCATTATACTGTTACCAAATTCAAATGTCAATATTCTCCAAAATAAATTTATTCATATAACGTAAAAATTGTAAAAGATAACGGTCTTAGGCCAAACCGGAAGCTTAGCTTTCTGCAAACAGAGGAGTGGACAGGTACCTGTCGCCGGAATCCGGAAGCAGAGCCACAATTGTTTTTCCTTCGTTTTCCGGCCTTTGGGATAAAAGCACTGCCGCTTTTAATGCCGCCCCTGAAGAAATTCCCACTAAAATCCCCTCGCTGTGGGCAAACCGTCTTCCTTCCGCAAACGCATCCTCATCTTCAATCACAATAACTTCATCATATATTTCCGTGTTCAGCACCTCCGGCACAAATCCTGCGCCAATTCCCTGAATCTTATGGGGGCCTGCTGTTTTCTTAGATAAAACAGGACTGGACGCTGGCTCTACTGCCACCACCCTGACCTGCGGATTTTGGGATTTTAAATATTCCCCCACGCCAGTTACTGTTCCACCAGTGCCTACGCCTGCTACAAAAATATCCACCTTTCCATCTGTCTGTTCCCAGATTTCAGGACCAGTCGTATCCTTGTGGGCTTTGGCGTTGGCCGGATTGACAAACTGTCCCAGTATCACAGCGCCGGGAATAGAGTCCTTCAGCTCATCCGCCTTTTCAATAGCCCCCTTCATCCCCTTTGCACCTTCTGTAAGCACCAGCTGCGCGCCATATGCGCCCAGAAGATTTCTCCGCTCCACGCTCATTGTATCTGGCAGCGTAAAGACAGCCTTGTATCCCTTAGCCGCCGCCACAAGCGCAAGCCCAATGCCCGTATTGCCGGAAGTAGGCTCAATAATCGTAGCCCCCGGCCTTAAAATTCCCTTACTTTCAGCGTCCTCCACCATGGCAAGCGCTGCACGGTCCTTTACAGAACCAGCCGGATTTAAATATTCCAGCTTTGCCAGCAGGCAGGCATTTCCGGCTCCCGCCTGTGCTCCATAACGATTCATTTTCAAAATTGGCGTGCCGCCAATTAATTCCAGCGCACTTTCTTTAATTTTTTCCATCATATACTCCTTCATTTAAATTCCGTAATTGCGGCTTTAAGCTTACCCGCCTTATCTAATAATTATTTACCGCTTCTTCCAGCCTTCTTAACGCCTGTTCCAAAACAGCCCTGGGACAGGCAGTATTTACTCTCTGGAACCCGGCCCCGGCATCTCCAAAAATAGAACCCTCATCCAGCCATAATCCTGCCTTTTTCACAATCAGTTCTTCCAGCCTACTGTTAGTAAGCTCAAGTCCGCGGAAATCCAGCCATACAAGATATGTGCCTTCCGGTTTATTCATTTTTACCTTGGGAATATGGGAATCAATGTATTCCTTCATATAATCTATATTTCCTTCAATATATTTAAGAACCGCCTGATACCATTCTTCCCCATGCCCATAGGCTGCCCTGCATGCAATGGCTCCGGCAGCATTTAACTCACTGTACCCGGAAGCCTCCACCTGTTTTTTAAAAGGATGCCGAAGGGCCGCCGATGGTATCAGAATATTGGACGCCTGAAGCCCTGCAATATTAAAGGTTTTGCTGGGTGCCGTACAGACAACGGAAATATCCTTATATTCTTCTTTGACTCCCGCAAAAACATGATGTCTGCCCTGATGAACAAAATCTGCATGAATCTCGTCACTGACTACAATTACATGATGTTTCAGGCAGATATCCCCTACAGCCGTCAATTCCTCCTTTGTCCAGACTCTTCCCACCGGATTATGAGGGCTGCAAAGGAGGAACAGCTTAATATTGTTTCTGACTACTTTATCCTCAAAATCCTGTATATCCATGTGGTAATTTCCCTGTTCGTCACAAATCAGGGTATTGCTCACTACTGTTCGTTTGTTATTTGTAACCACATTGCTAAATGGATGGTAAACCGGCTGCTGAATCAAAACCGCATCCCCTACATTGGTAAAAGCTTTCACTGCCATGGATAAGGCAAAAACTACTCCCGGAGTCTTTACCACCCATCCCGGATTTATTTCAAAATCATGATGCCTGATAAACCATGACCGCAACGCTTCAAAGTAGTCTTCACCCACTTCACAGTATCCATAAATCCCATGCTTTACCTGCTCTTCCAGCGCTTCCTGAATATAAGAAGAAATCTGAAAGTCCATATCCGCAACCCACATAGACAGGGCGTCCTTTGGAAGCTCCTTATTTATTGCGAAATTGTATTTCACTGAATCTGTATTTCTTCTGTCTATCACCCTGTCAAAATCAAGGTTTCTCTCTGCCATCTTTTTATCCTCCTCGTGTCACACTTTTTTAATAGCCTTTTATAATATCTGCCTGACAAATACTGCCTTTAAATTCTCGCTGCGGCTTCTTGACAAATCGCCAAAACAGCAGTATATTACTATCACTTTGCATCATACAATTTTTTGACAGTTTTGTCACGGAGTACATAATGAAAAATTTATTAAATTACCAGACTTCAGAATATGACTGCGGACCAGTTACCATTTTAAACGGCATTCGCTATCTTTTTGAAAGGGAAGAAATTTATCCCGAAATTATAAAATTTATTATGTCTTTTTGTATGGATACCTACAATGAAGCAGGCGAGCCATGTAAACACGGCACTTCAGCAGCTGCCATGAATTATGTCACATGCTGGCTGAACCACTTTGGAAAGGTCAAAAATTTCCCTATTCACTGTGAGCATTACTCCGGGGAGGATGTTACGCTTACACCGGAAAGCCCCGTCACAGCTGCCCTTGCAAAAGGCGGTGTGGTATTGCTGCACCTTTTTCTGGACGTAGGTCATTATGTGCTCCTTACAGGAATAGAGAATGACAGAATTTTGCTCTTTGACCCCTTTTATGAGGAGACAGATGATCCGGAGCTGGATGAAGAATATCACACAGATGAAATCCGCTTTATTATGGATCAGCCCAAACGGGCAAACCGCTCCGTTTCCATCAGCCGTCTGAACCGGATAACAAAGGGATACTACGAAATGGGAAGCTTCTGCTGTCGGGAAGCGTTGGTTATGTACAATACAAACGTTACAAAATTATAGCCTGTTACAGTACCGTTGCCTTTCTAATCATAAATCCTCCTGGAAATTCATAAACAAACCCGGAACTGCAAAAATTTCATTTTACAATTCCGGGCCTTCCATTTTGCCATGATTTTTGATAGTCCCTACTGTTCCATCTGTCTTCCAAGAAACCCTGCCGCCGACTGGATCAGCTTTTGTTCCACTTCTCCCATTTTTCCCTTTTCGTCGTTGTCAATCAGCACCACGCCGCCAATCATATCTCCTTCACAGATAATTGGGAAAATGGCTTCCTGATGAAATTCATCCGTAACATCCTGGGTAATGGGAATAAAATTCGTGTCCTCCTTTGAGGCAATCACCATTTCCCGCTTATTCAGCTTTTCCTCCAGTTCCTTACTGATTGACTTTCCAAGAATACTCTTAAATCCGCCTGATACTGCAATAAACTGATCCCGGTCCGCTATAAGCGCCGTCCTCCCGGACACCTGCGCAAGGCTTTCCGCATACTGCTTTGCAAAGGTATTCATCTCACCTATGGGAGAATATTTTTTTAAAATAATCTCGCCTTCCCTGTCGGTAAATATTTCCAGCGGGTCACTCTCCCTTATGCGGAGTGTGCGCCTGATTTCCTTGGGTATTACAATACGGCCTAAATCATCTATCCGTCTTACAATGCCTGTTGCTTTCATTTATCACTTCCTCCATTTCCACCGGCATATCCATGCTTCTTCCGGTATCCGGCTTCATCTGTCATCCCAAAAATCCGGATGCTGTCGCCATTTGGACTTTTTCATCAGAAAAAAGCCTGCCATCCTCTCAAATCAACCGGTATATTTTCGCATTGGTCATGGAGTTATTATCTGTAAAAAATGGAGAATTATTCTTAACTATTGTCAAAAAATATCTTTAAAAAACTTTATGCTTCATTAAGTTTATCAATCAGCGCCTGCAGTTCTTTCGCCCCTACGCCGGAACCTCCTGCAAAACTAAGCACACCTCTTAAAGGCATGTAACGCATCATTGCTTCTATCATTTCCCCGGAAATCGCTTCTGAAGTCACACTACCGCCTTCGTCGCTTCCTCCCAGCATATTTTGCGACATCAGTCCCTTTACAATTTGGGCAGCCTTGGGATTTTCCATCACATCACCAAAGGTGGAATCTGTGGTGTAATGTACAGGAATCGTTACGGTTGATTCCACATACACATCCTCCTGCAATACAACATTCCGTGAAGATTTACCAATCATAACCGTAAACTCCCCGCTTTCCACATGCCAGTCATGAATCTGGGTACTGTAATAAGCAAATGCCCTTTTTCCCAAAGTAAAAGTTACCGTCTTAGTTTCTCCCGGCTGTAACTCCACTTTTGCAAAGTCACGTAACTCCTTTACCGGGCGCATTACCGTACTTTCTTTATCCGCCACATAAAGCTGCACCACTTCTTTTCCGGCACGGCTTCCTGTGTTAGTCACTTCCACCGAAACAGTCAGCCCTTCCGTATCTTTTATTCTGCGGCTATCCAGCTTTAAATTGGTATAGGAAAAGGTTGTGTAAGAAAGTCCATATCCAAAGGGAAACAATACTTCCATTTTTTTCTTGTCGTAATAGCGGTATCCTACAAAAACTCCCTCCCGGTACTCCACCAGATCTTTTTCCCCCGGAAAGTTCAGGTAAGAGGGGTTGTCTTCCAGCTTCACAGGAAATGTCTCAGGCAGCTTTCCGCTGGGGTTCACCTTTCCAAACAAAATGTCATATTGGGCGCTTCCCACTGCCTGTCCGCCCAAATAGCTTTCCAGCACGCCTTTTACTTTAGAAATCCATGGCATTTCCACAGGAGAACCATTGTGGAGCACCACCACCACATTTGGCTGTACCTTAGCCACTTCTTCAATCAGCCTGTTCTGACAGGCTGGCAAAGCCATATGGCTTCTGTCAAACCCTTCTGATTCGAAGCTGTCTGGCAGTCCGGCAAAAATCACGGCGGCTTCGGCCTCCGCCGCTGCCTTTACTGCCTCGGCCAGAAGCGCTTCATCCGTCTCATCTTTTTCCACGCCGTATCCTTGCGCATAAATAATGTTGTCATTGCCTGCTGATGCGTCAAGCGCACTGGTCACTTTATGGCTGTTGATATGGGAGCTTCCGCCTCCCTGATAACGGGGCTTTTCGGCAAATCTGCCAATAAACGCCACTTTCCGCTCTTCCGAAAGAGGAAGCAGATTATCTTCATTCTTTAAAAGAACCATTGATTCCTCTGCCACCCTTCTGGCTGCCTCGTGATCCTTATCCCGGTCAAAAATAGCATTTTTATCCCTGTTTTCCTCAAAGCGATATACGATATTTAAGATTCTCTCTACCGCCCTGTCCACCACTCCTTCCTCTAAGGTCCCGTTTTTCACTGCTTCCACAATCAGCTTGTCATTTAACCCCATGGAAGATGGCATTTCTAAATCCAGTCCGGCTTTTAAATCGGCCACACGATCATTTACTGCGCCCCAGTCACTCATTACATATCCGTCAAATCCCCACTCGCCCCTAAGGACATCTGTCAGATATTTCTTATTTTCCGCCGCATAAACGCCATTTATTTTGTTATAGGAACACATCACTGTCCAGGGTTTCTTTTTAGTAACCGCACCCTCAAAAGCTGCCAGATAAATTTCCCGCAGGGTTCTTTCATCTATCTGTGAGCTTGCAGTCATTCTTCTGGTTTCCTGATTATTGGCAAGAAAATGTTTGATACTGGTTCCCACATTCTGACTTTGTATCCCCTCAACCAGAGCACCTGCCATTTCAGATGCTACCAGAGGATCTTCTGAATAATATTCAAAATTTCGTCCGCATAGGGGAGAACGTTTAATATTCACTGCAGGCCCTAAAATCACACTGACCCCCTCTGCCTGACACTCTTTTCCAAGTACCCTTCCCATTTCCACAAGCAACTCCCTGTTAAAAGAAGCCGCGGTTCCGCACCCTGCCGGAAAACAGACTGCCTTAATGCTCTCATTCACCCCAAGATGGTCTGCTTTTTCGTCCTGTTTTCTAAGCCCATGAGGGCCGTCAGAAACCATGGATGCCGGGATACCCAGCCTTTCCAGCCCTTCCGTATGCCAAAAATCTGCCCCGGAGCAAAAAGCTGCTTTTTCCTCCAGCGTCATCTTTCCAATCAGTTCCTTTAATTTTTCTGCTTCCACTCCAGATACCTCCTATTTTAAGTTCCGCTCCTGCCCCTCCAAAAGCCTTACTCTTCAGAGCAAATCCTGTCTGCTTCTCTTCCAGTATTTCCTCTGGGCCCTTGGATGGGCTTTCGCTGTTTTTAAGTTCCGCTCCTGCCCCTCCAACGGCCTTACTCTTCAGAGCAAATCCTGTCTGCTTCTCTTCCAGTATTTCCTCTGGGCCCTTGGATGGGCTTTCGCTGTTTTTAAGTTCCGCTCCTGCCCTTAAATCCCTTCACAATCAAATTCGGGGATGAAACACTCCTTTGCCGTGTCTCCCTCCTGGATAAAGGCATTTGCCACCCCCAGCGAAATGGCAAAATCCACCACTGCCTCATACTCTCTTTTCGTTACCCTTCTGCCAAGCTCCCCAAATGTCCCATTTCCTTTTAATTGCTCCAAGGGCGTATACTGGTTCATCAGACTGATATATATCTTGTCCCCATATGTCTCATATACATACCGTATTACATCCTTTGCGTTCTTTTTATGTCCGGGCAGAAGCAAATGCCTGACTATCACTCCCTTTTGCATCATGCCGTCCCCATCAAAAACCGGTTCCCCTGTAATCTTTACCATCTCTCCAAGCGCCTCTTTTGCAACCTCCGGATAATCCGCCGCCCCTGAATACTTTCGGGACACTTGCTCATCCATATATTTAAAATCTGTGAGAAAAATATCCACAATTCCCTGCAGATTCTTAATCACCTCCCCTTTTTCATAACCACTTCCATTATATACCACCGGAACTACAAGTCCGTCTCTGCGGGCCATAAGGACGGCTTTGGCCGCCTTCTCCACATAATGATCCGGCGTAACCAGATTAATGTTGGCCGCTCCCTTTTCCTGCAGTTCCAGAAAAATTTCTGACAGCCGTTCCACTGACACCGGCTTTCCTCTTTTGCCTGATGAGATTTCAGAATTCTGGCAATAAATACACCTTAAATTACATCCTGAAAAAAATACGGCTCCGGATCCTTGTTGTCCCGATATGCAAGGCTCTTCCCACATATGAAGGGCCGCCCTTGCAAGAAAAATCCGGTCATCCATCCGGCAAAACCCAATTTGCCCGTCCCTCCGGTTTGCCAAACATTCCCTTGGACATAAGTTACAGGGACTGTCTCTTAGCCCTCTCCATTCCATCTCTTCCTATCCCGCCCCTTTAACTGCTGATTCATTGTTACTCTTTATCCCCATAAAGCTCATCCCATTCTTCACGGGGAATGGCTGTAATTTCCTCCACCCCATAATAGGTTTCATAAAAAAGATTAATCCAGTAATCCCTGTCATCCTCCATATCAGAATGATGGGCATTGCTGTAGGGATTCTTAAAGGCTTCCCGGAACTTTGGCACTACCACAATTCCATCGCCGTCCGGATCTGCCTTTTCTTCCAGAATCAACGTAATCCGCTCCTTTTCTTCCCGGTAAATTCTGGCAAGATTTACCAGATTGTCCAAATAAGCAAAGAACAGCCATACACATAAACCGCAAACCAAGCTATACTTTACCGCTTTTACTGTCTGTTCTTTATCTGCCACATCAACAATTGCCTGCAGGCAGGCAGTCAAAAGAAAAATCCCTGCCCCAAAGAATGCCCTGTTCATAGGAGTCGGCGCCAAAGCCAGGGCATAGCTGGTAGCTAAAGCGGCAGCCAGAAACAACACCGTTTCATTACAGCGTATCTGTTTCCACATAACCAGCTTCCTTTGAAGTACCAGAAATACCAGCGCCATAACCAGAAAAATTATCACAGGAAAAAACAGTTCTCTTATGCTGATGGTAATCTTATAGATTCTTGAAAGAAGCCCCACAATACCAGTATATCCATCTTCCGCCATAACCGAGCTTCTGCTTCGCACTCCCGGTGCGCTTATCATTCCCAGTATTCCACAGCACATTCCAAGAACGCCCGAAAGCATAAAAGGGTGAATCCTTCTTTTTACTGATGTTCTCTGATTCCACCAGAAGTTTATTCCAAACATAAGCACAAGCAAAAGCCCGCCGCCGGAAGTGTTCTCATTGCACCACCCTGCCAGAAGGCCAAACAGAAAAGCTCCTGCCGCTAATACACCCTCATGTTTTATCTTCTCCCCCTGGTCCAGAAAATGCCGGTAAAAGGTAATAAATCCCAAAATAAAAACACTTCCCCACAAATAATTGCAGGAACCGCAAATCCACAGCATTGTCTGCCCAAAATCCACTGCATATTTCCACAGAAAAGTCAAAATAAGTAAAAGCACAAACAAGTCGTGTTTCTTTTTCCGACGGATATTTGCATACATTAGAAGCACAAGTCCAACAAACATCCCGCTGTTTATTACATTAAAGGCCTGCTTGCCCATGGCCAGGGAAAGACGCACATTAAACTGTCCGATTACCCTTCCGCTGTTTGAAAGATATTCCCCATACTGCTGCCTTACCAGATCCCATAAAGAGGATGCCTGCCCCACTTCAACCGCATAAAAATAATCGTCTGACAAATATGGCGTCAGCAGATTATAGGCATAAATTGTCAGAAACGCAGCTGCAACTATCAGATAAAAAATATGTTTTCTATGTTTTTCCACAAAATCTGTCACTTATCTTATCTTTTCCTTTCATTACCATATTAAAATATTTTAACAAAACTGATTACGGAATGCAATGTTACGAACCCTCTTTTCACAGAAATCATTCAGGCTTTCCTCTTTTATTTTCTTTCGTATAGTGTCTCCGTCTAAAATATGTTATACTATAGCGAAAAGTATAAAAACACCTTTTATCCGGTGCAAACCACAGCTTACATCGGCATTCCCCGGCGAGTTTACAGTAAAGGGCAATTTATTTGTCGTTTACTATCAGACATTTACCTGCGCCCAAATTTGTGCTTGCACCCAAATTCGCGGGCTGAGCAAGAATGGAGATTATTATGAACGAAAAAGTATTAACCACATTAGAATACAATAAAATTATCAGCTTATTAGTACAAAAGGCGTCTTCAGCCCCCGGCCGGGCCATGTGTGCGGAATTAAAGCCCCTGACAGACCTGTCTGCCATCCGCCTTGCCCAGCAGCAAACCTCTGACGCCCTTTCCATGCTATTTGCGAAAGGCTCCTCCTCCTTTGGCGGCAACCATGATGTTGCCATGGCAATGCAAAGTCTTGAGGTGGGAAGTACGCTTTCCGCCCCTGAGCTTTTAAAAATTGCCCGGCTTCTTGATAATGTTAACCGCATCAAAGCCTACGGCCGAAGCGCCAGGAATGAGGAGGAAGAAAAAGAAACCACTTTGACGGAATATTTCCGTGCATTGGAACCTTTAACTGTCCTTTCCGGTGAAATAAACCGCTGCATCCTTTCCGAAGAGGAAATTGCTGACGACGCCAGTCCGGGCCTTAAGCATGTACGCCGCTCTATCCAGCTTACCAATGACAAAATCCACTCCCAGCTTGCTTCTATGGTAAACGGCTCTTACAGAAGCTATCTGCAGGATGCTGTCATCACAATGCGGGATAACCGGTATTGCATTCCTGTAAAATCTGAATATAAAAGTCAGGTACAGGGCATGGTCCACGACCAGTCCTCAACCGGATCTACCTTTTTTATTGAACCGGCTGCCATTGTAAACTTAAATAACCAGCTGCGGGAGCTTGCCATAAAAGAAAAAGAGGAAATTGAAGCCGTTCTTGCCTCTTTAAGTGCACAGACTGCCGGACACACACAGGAAATTAAAGAAAACCAGCGTATCATGACATTCCTTGACTTTGTGTTTGCCAAGGCCTCTCTTGCCATAGATGAAAATGCCACCATGCCTCTTTTTAACACCCAACGGTATATCAACATCCGAAAGGGACGCCATCCTCTGCTCCCTGCCAAAAAAGTGGTTCCCATTGACATTTATCTGGGCAGGGATTTCGATTTACTGGTAGTAACCGGACCCAACACCGGCGGAAAAACGGTATCTTTAAAAACGGTGGGGCTGTTTACTTTGATGGGTCAGGCAGGACTCCACATTCCGGCGCTGGACCGCTCGGAGCTTTCCATTTTTACAGAAGTTTTTGCAGACATCGGTGACGAACAGAGTATTGAGCAAAACCTTAGTACCTTTTCCTCCCACATGACCAGTATCGTCTCCATTTTAAAAAACGCAGACGAAAATTCCCTTTGCCTCTTTGATGAATTAGGGGCCGGAACTGACCCCACAGAAGGCGCTGCCCTTGCTGTTGCGGTTTTGGACCATCTCCACACACGGGGCATCCGCACCATGGCTACCACCCACTACAGCGAGCTTAAGGTTTATGCCCTGACCACCAGCTTTGTGGAAAATGCCTGCTGTGAGTTTAACATTGAAACTTTAGCCCCCACTTACAGGCTCTTGGTTGGAATTCCAGGAAAGAGCAACGCTTTTGCCATCTCTTCCAAGCTAGGACTGCCGGATTATATCATAGACGCCGCCAAAGCGCAGATTACCACAGAGGAAAAGAGTTTTGAAGATCTCCTTGCCGATTTGGAAAGCAGCCGGGTCACTATAGAAAAAGAACGGCTGGAAATTGCCTCTTATAAAGAAGAGATTAAAGCCCTGAAGGAAAAGCTGCATGAAAAAAATGAAAAAATAGACAACGCCAAAGCCCGTATTTTAAGGGAAGCCAATGAACAGGCAAGGGATATTCTCCAGGATGCCAAAAACGTTGCCGACGAAACCATCCGCATATTCCAAAAAGCAGGCCCTGGCGCTTCCTTAAAAGATCTGGAAAAAACAAGAGAACGTCTCCGGGGAGAAATCGGCAAAAAGAATGAAAAAATTTCCTTAAAATCCAAAGATACTCCACGGGAAAAACAGCTAAAACCTGATCAGCTGAAAATAGGAGACAGTGTAAAAATAATTTCCATGGGTCTTCAGGGAACTGTAAGCACGCTTCCAGACCATAAGGGAAACCTTTTTGTGCAATGTGGCATTATGCGCTCACAGGCAAATATTAAAGACCTTACAGTCCTTGCCGGACAGTCTTCTTCCAGTACGCCGCCCCAGCCAAAAAGCCATACCAGCAGGGCTAAAATGTCCAAAGCCCTAAATATTTCCCCTGAAATAAATCTGCTTGGAAAAACAGTGGACGAAGCCCTTGCTGAACTGGATAAATATTTAGACGATGCCTATCTCTCACGTCTCTCCACGGTAAGGGTCGTACATGGCAAAGGCACAGGCGCCCTCAGAAACGCGGTGCACAGCCACCTGAAAAAAATTAAGTATGTGAAGTCCTACCGGCTGGGAGAGTATGGCGAGGGCGATGCAGGCGTTACAATTGTAACCTTTAAAGAATAAATGGAAGGTGTGATTTTATGGTAAACAAACAAAAAATATTAATTGTGGATGATGACAGCAACATTGCAGATCTGATTTCCCTTTACCTCACCAAAGAATGCTTTGAGACAATGATAGCCGGGGATGGGGAAAGCGCTCTGCTTCTTGCAGACTCCTTTGAGCCGAACCTGATCCTGCTTGATTTAATGCTTCCAGGCATTGACGGCTATCAGGTATGCCGGGAAATACGGGCCAAATCCGCCATTCCCATTATTATGCTTTCCGCCAAAGGGGAAATCTTTGACAAAGTACTGGGACTGGAATTGGGAGCAGATGATTATATGGAAAAGCCCTTTGATTCCAAAGAACTGGTGGCGCGGGTAAAGGCTGTGCTTCGAAGGTATAAGCCTGCGCCCCCTGCTGCCGCCTCTTCGGACATTAAGTGTGTGGAATACCCGGATCTTATTATCAACCAGACCAACTACTCTGTAATTTATATGGGCAAAACCGTGGAAATGCCGCCCAAGGAACTGGAATTATTATACTTTCTGGCATCTTCCCCCAATCACGTTTTTACAAGAGAACAGCTTCTTGACCAGATATGGGGTTATGAATATATCGGTGATACGCGAACCGTTGACGTACATATCAAACGGCTACGTGAAAAAATAAACGACCATGCAGGATGGCGGATTGCCACCATCTGGGGCATTGGCTACAAATTTGAGGTGAGGCAATGAGAAAAACCCTCTACCTGAAATTTCTGCTTGCTTACCTTATTTTTGGCTTTTTTGGCTTTGTTGTAGTCGCCACCTTTGTAAGCAGCATGACCATGGAGCATTTAAAACGTGAAAAAGCGGACGCCCTGTACAGGGAAGCTACCTTAATTGCCAACACCTACGCTTCCGACTTATATAATGTGGAAACCTCTCTGGAATCCGTAAAAAAGCAACTGGATGCACTGGATACTTACCTTTCCGCCCGGCTGTGGATTATCAACCCTTCCGGGCGGCTGATTCTGGACTCACAATCGCCTATTGATGTGGAAAATGAAACCGTCATTTCCGACTTTGACCCAACAGTCACAGAAACCTCCTATTATACGGTGGGATACTTTTTTGGCAGCTTTACGGAAGAACAGCTCAGCGTATTTGCTCCCATCACTTCCAACTATAAAGTGCGTGGATACGTGGTAATCCATTACCCAATGGTCAATATAAGCATCTCCTGTAACGGACTTTTGAATATTTCCTACCTAATGCTTGTAATTTTGTTTCTCCTCTCCCTGATTATTCTGATTTTCTTTACAGAAATGGTATACCTTCCCCTCCGCAGGATAACTGAGGCAACAGAACAGTATGCAGCGGGAAACATGCACTACGAATTTCAGATAGACAGTGAAGATGAAATCGGCTATCTGGGCGCTACCCTGTCCTATATGGCAAATGAAATCGCGCGCTCTGAAGATGACCAGAAAAAATTTGTAGCCAACGTCTCCCACGATTTCCGCTCTCCCCTTACATCTATCAAAGGCTACCTGGAGGCTATGCTGGATGGCACCATACCTCCTGAATTTTACGAAAAATATCTGACCATTGTACTAAATGAAACAGAACGACTGACCAAACTCACCAACGGCCTTCTGACCCTGAACAACCTAAACACGAAAGGTATCCTCCTTGATAAAAGCGCTTTCAATATCAACATGGTTATCCGCAACACCGCCGCTTCCTTTGAAGGCACATGCAAAAATAAGACAATTGCTATTGAACTGATACTTACTGGCGATGAATTATATGTAAATGCTGATGTTGAAAAAATCCAGCAGGTTTTATATAACCTTTTGGACAACGCAATTAAATTCAGCAGTCCAGATTCTATTATTAAAATTGAAACTACTGAAAAACACAATAAAGTATTTGTATCTGTCAAAGACAGCGGGATTGGTATTCCCAAAGACGACTTGAAGCTGATTTGGGACCGTTTTTATAAATCTGATTCCTCAAGGGGTAAAGATAAGCGGGGCACCGGACTTGGCCTTTCCATCACAAAAGAAATTATTCACGCCCATGGAGAGCACATCAACGTTATCAGCACAGAAGGCGTGGGATCTGAGTTTATTTTTTCCCTGCCCGTAGCCGAAGATGAAAATGAAGATTAAAATGTTTTTACCTGCGAAATCCACTGTTTTTAATTTACTAAATTTTATTTAATATAAGGAGCTTTAATATTATGAACATTATCTTGCATCAGCCCGAAATTCCGGCCAACACAGGCAACATAGGCAGAACCTGCGCCGCTACCGGCACAAGTCTTCACTTAATAGAGCCTCTGGGATTCCGGCTTACAGAAAAGGACATCAGGCGCGCCGGAATGGATTACTGGGACAAACTGGATGTAACCAGATATATAAATTTTGAAGAATTTAAAGCCATGCACCCTGACGCAAAAATCTGGATGGCAACCACCAAGGCGCACCGTACATACACAGATGCCTCCTTTGGCCCCAATGATTTTCTTATGTTCGGAAAAGAAAGCGCCGGAATCCCCGAAGAAATACTGGTAGACTATGAAGAAACCTGTATCCGCATTCCCATGCTTCCCCAAATCCGCTCCTTAAATTTGTCAAATTCTGCTGCCATTGTTCTCTATGAAGCGCTCCGCCAGCAGAATTTTTCCCAAATGCAGCTAGAAGGCGAACTACACCGATTAAACTGGAGCAGCGACAGTTCCTCTTAACAAAAATATAAATTAACCCCAAAAATAACCAATTCTCCTCCGTATCTATAATAAGGCAGTAAAAATCCAGCCTTAAAAAATCATATACCGTAGGCCGCCACTTGGCTCACTGCCCGCGGAAATAAAAAACCAGATAACAGGAGGATGAATCTATGAAAAAAATTTATGCGTTGCTAACTATGGGAATCTTTACTTTAGGTCTTGCCGGATGCGGGAATCTTACCCCCGACAATATGAAGGCAGTAGAACCCTCTTCCGTCTCCTCTGACGGGCAGGCCCTTCCTACCAGCCCCCTTCAGACTGGTTCATCTATGCCTGCAGGCACAAATTCTATTACAGTAAACAGCAGTGAAAAAGTCGCTGCTGTTCCCGATATTGCTGAAATTACCTATGCAGTCCGCACCCAGGCCAGCACAGCCGCTGCCTGCCAGCAGCAAAACACAGAATCTGTAGGACAGGTAACCGCCCTTTTAACCAGCCTGAATATTGCCCAAAATTCTATTCAGACTTCCGATTATTACATGAATCCGGTTTACAATTACAGCGGAAATACCCCTCGTCTTACAGGTTATGAGGCTGTGACTACGCTTACCGTATCAGACATACCCATTGATGAGCTTGACAATATTCTCTCACAGTCTGTGTCAAACGGTGTCAATACGATCCAGTCCATTACTTACCAGGCAAGTAAATATGACGAAAGCTATCAGGCTGCTTTAACCGCCGCCATAGAATCCGCTCACCAGAAGGCACAGACACTTGCCCAGGCAGCCGGATGCAGCATAGGCGCTGTCATCAGTATTCAGGAGACCAGCGGCTATACACAAGCCCGGTATTCTGACAATGCACTTGCCAATACTTACCGTTCCTCCATAAAACAGGAAATGGCCTCAGATACCGCCGGCATCATGCCGGGAGAAATCCAGGTGGAGGCCTCCATTGTAGTCCAATACCAGCTTTATTAAAAAACACTATCATAACATTACTCTGTGCCGGAACCCTTAGCTTATTTTTTTAACACGCTATAGCGCTCTATCCGGCACGGAGATTTTTATTTTGCAAAAGCACATCGGTCCCCACCCACACAAATCAAAACTTAAACTCCGCTGTTGCTTCCAAAGTCGGACACCTATATTCATTTTCATGGCAAAAAGGGTTACTTTTCACAGGGCGGGAATACGCGCTGCTGCTCTATTCGCTTATCAGGTGGATCAATTTTCCTGCAAAATCGCCTTTCAAGTTATGAATCTGTATCCCTCCATACATCAGGCTGTCCCCATAAAGAACTGTTTCTTCTCCTTCCACCCGGTATCTCTTTGTCTCGTCCAGTCCTTTCAGCCGGATAATTCTGCTGCGCCTGCTGGGACTTGCCAGCACCTGCACACAGGTCACAAGGCTTTCCTTTTTATCCTTTGATACAACCTGCCAGCAATCAAAAGCATGATTTTCTGACGCAGATGCAATCCGGTAATAATCCCCTTCCCGTATCAAATCATTATATTTATGATAAAGGGCCGTCTGCCTGGGAATTTCTTCCCTGTCCTTTTCCGGAATCCGGGTTACATCCAGCTCATACCCAAAAGTTCCCGCCAGTGCCACATATCCTCTTGTCTCAAAAGGTGTCGTTCTTCCTACTGCATGATTTGGACAGTCACTGACATGGGCGCCCATCGTGGAAAGAGGATAAATCATGGCCGTTCCCTCCTGTATTGCAAGCCGCTCTATGGCGTCTGTGTCATCGGAACACCAAATCTGAGGACTGTAATACATCATCCCTGCATCAAACCTTGCTCCGCCGCCTGAACAATTTTCAAGCAAAATATCCGGAAACTGCGTTACCAGCCGTTCCTGTAATTCGTAAACCCCCAGCATATACCGATGCGGCAGTTCCCCCTGTTTTTCCGGAGTAAGTAATGCGCTTCCCAGATCACACAAGGGCCGGTTCATATCCCATTTCACATATTCAATATTTGCCCCTCTTAAAATTGCCTCCATTTGTTCCCAGATGCCTTCCACCACTTCCTCGCGAGAAAAGTCCAGTACCAGCTGTTCACGGGCCTGGGATGGCTCTCTTCCAGGCACGGCAATTGCCCAGTCCGGATGCTTCCGGTATAATTCCGAATCCGGAGAAATCATTTCTGGCTCAAACCAGATGCCAAACTTCATTCCAAGCTTATTTACTTCATTCACAAGATGCGCCAGCCCACCCGAAAGCTTTTCCTCGTTCACCTGCCAGTCTCCCAGAGAGCTGTTATCACTATTACGTTTTCCAAACCATCCGTCATCCATCACCAACATCTCAATTCCAAGCCCGGAAGCTTCCTTTGCAATAGATAAAAGCTTTTCTGTGTTAAAATCAAAATAAGTTGCTTCCCAGTTGTTGATTAGAATTGGCCTTTTACTATTTTTATATTTTCCTCTGATTACATGTTTTCTGATAAAATCGTGATAACAGGCAGTCATCCCATCAATTCCGGCAAAGGAATACGTCAGTAAAGCTTCCGGTGCATAAAAATACTCTCCCGGCGCCAACATCCAGCCAAAATCCTCACTTTCAATCCCTGCCTGCCATCTGACGGACGTATACTGGCTAACCTCCGCGCGAATTTCAAAATTGCCGGAATACATAAGCTGCACTCCATAGACTTCCCCATGCTCCTGTGTGGTTCCTGCTGTTGCCAACGCCATAAAGGGATGATCCTGATGCCCAGGCTCCCCCCTGCGGGAAGCAACGCCCTGAAATCCGGTTCCCAGCCGCCTTTTCTCCACATGACGCTCTCTTGCCCAGGCGCCATGAAGGGTAATCATCTCAAAGTCCCGATTATCCATATCAAGGCTCATGGACGCAACCTTTTGCAGCATTATCCCATCTGTTCCCATATTATGTACTTCCACACTTCTTGCAATTACATCCACATCCTCAAAAACCGAGTAATTCAGCACAACAGAAAGTCCAAGACATTTATCCTGACATGTTAATCTTAAAGTGCTGCATTCCCCCTCTTTTGCAAAAGATGTGGGGAGTCCGGGAATTTTCTTCTTTCCGGCAAAAATTTCATGAGACACATAAGAAAGCACACATGCCCTATGTCCCCCTTTGCTCCTTACCCGGAAGGCGCTCTCCCGATAATCGCCAATCCCATGCGTAGGATATTCCATCGGAAACGCATCAAGAAACGAAATTCGCTCCCTGTTATTTACTGACGGCACAAAAGGAGGCTCATTTGTCCGCAAAAAATTTGTCAATCCATAATCTGTTAGCCGCCTGCCATAATAAATATGGCCTACAAAATTATCCTCATCCACTATCCCTATCAGATAACTGGTATGAGGAGTGTCCAGTTTAAAAACCCTGTCCTGATCAAAATAAACAATTCCCATTCTTAACTTCTCCTATTTTAAGTTCCGCTGCAGTCCACTTCCACTCAAGTTCCTTTTTCTTCAGAGAAAACGCCCCTTGGCAAACAATTATATTGTCCGCCGCAGGGCGCTTTTACTTATCTTGTAACTGCAAAAATATAGTTTCTATTCTCCGCTTTTCTACTGTTGCACGTTCTTTAAGTATTCTTCGTACTGCTTAATCTGTGCTCCATGTAATTCTGTAAGCTCATCAATAATTCTCTGCTCGCCCAGATCCTTAATCTCCTGCACATAGGCATCCCAGTCATCCAAAGACTTGCTTCCGCCAATTACACTCCAGATATACTCCTTGGCTGTATCTCCGATATCTGTTCCAATTTCATTATTTACAACATAAATAGAAGGGTCCTTCTTTTCAATTGTATGGGAATAAGCATCACGGCTGTTCTTAAATACTTTGTCAAACAGCTCAGAAGTGCTTTCCGTGTTTTCAATGTTGCATTCATCTTTTCTTGAGAATAAATCCTGGAACAGCTTAAGGCCGATATTCTGTGAAGTATTCTCATCGCCGTCACCTGAAATCAGAATTTCATAAGTGCCGTCGCCGTTGTCTTTATAATGCTCACCTTCCACGCCAAATCTTCTGTGAATATAATTTTCAGGCTTTGCCATGTCGTCCCAGATTGCATATGCTCTTTCAGGATCGGAGCAGACATTGGTAATTCCAAAATAACACCACGCAGCTGTGGACGCCGGGTTATCCTGCGGGTTGCCATTGTCCCCTGCCACCATGTCGATAGGAACCCATTTAGCGTCAGGGTTGGAGGAATAAAACGACTTCATTGGACCGCTGGAAGGATTATTGTAAATAACCCAGCTGTATGTTACACCAAAACCTCCGTTTGCCATTTCTTCGTCCCTGTCTGTATCTGTGATAATGTTAGGTGTAAACACGCCGTCTGCATAAAGCTTGGATACCCTTGCAAGCCAATTCTTGCAGTCTTCTGTGGTTGCGCCGTAAACATAAGAGCCATCGTCCATTTTAATAAATTCAAAACGTCCAAGTCCGTCACCGGTTCCCTGTACCCAGGGCCAGAAGGTTCTGATATCATAGCCGTCACCGCCATAGCCATATGTATCTTTCACACCATTTCCGTCAGGATCGTCATTGGTAAAAGCATACATTACCTCTTCCAACTCGTCAAGGGTTTTCGGAACCTCAAGGTTTAAATTATCCAGCCAGTCCTGCCTGATCCAAAGGGTTTCACATGCCGGTTCTGCCACATCACCAGGAATTCTGTAGATGGACCCGTCATCATTGGAAGCATAGAAAAGAATGCCAGGGTCAATGCTGTTGTAATAATCGCGCATGGTTGTATATTTCTCCATATAAGGAGCAACATCCACCAAAAGTCCTGCGTCTACCCATTGTGCAAAGTCCTTTTCCATATTCCACCACCAGATAATGTCAGGTCTTTGTGTCTCGTCTGTCATCAAAAGGGTTATTTTGGCTGTGGCATCAGACCAGCCCGGAAGCGCTACAATTTCCACATCCAGATTGTAACGTTCTTCCATCCACTTTTGAATCTGGCTGTCAGGCTGTGTATACCCCTGCAGACATACAATTGCCAGTTTCATTGTCTCCGACTGATTCAGCACATCAATCGGACCATCCGATACCGGCGTTTCTGCTCCTGTGCTGCCCGCAGACTGTTCCTGTGTTGTTCCGGTATCTGAAGAACCTGCCTCTTTGTCAGACTTTCCGCCGCATCCGACCAGCGTTCCCATTACCAATACAGCTGATAATAAAAGTGCTACTACTCTTTTTTTCATTTGGTTGTTATCCTCCCTTACATAAAATTATCTTATTTTGAGTACAAACATTTCCTGTCCATACAAAAAACCATGTTTACCTCTTTTTCATCATCCCTTTACGCCGCCAATCATAACGCCTTTTACAAAATACTTCTGTACAAAAGGATATACACACAAAATCGGCACTGTCGCGATAACCACGGATGCTGACTTAATTGTGGCTGCCGTTACATTGGTGGCTGCCGCAACTGTTACTCCGGCTGACTGCATAGCCTGATTGGTGTTGGTTAACATATAACGGAGCACCGCCTGCAACGCCCATTTTTCCTTTGTATTCACATACAAAACTGTCGAAAAGTAGTCATTCCAGTATCCTACTGCCGTAAACAACGCAATTGTTGCAACTGTGGCTTTGGACAGAGGAAGTACAATTTTCCAGAAAATTGTCACTTCTGTCGCTCCGTCAATTTTGGCCGATTCCTCCAGACTTTCCGGAAGTGACATAAAGAAGCTCTTCATAATAATTACATTGTAAGCGCTTATCAGTCCCGGCAAAATAAGCGCAAGTCGATTGTCAATCAGCTTTAAATTTTTCATCAGCAAATATCCAGGTATCATACCGCCGGAAAACAGCATGGTAAAAAGCACCAATATAAGCATTGTTTTTGCAAAAGGCAAATCCTTTTTAGAAAGAGGATATGCGGTAGTTGCTGTAAACAGCGTGCCAAAAAATGCCCCTGAAACAGTTACTACAATTGTGGTAAAATAACCGCTCCATATAGACGGATCGTTAAATACCTTTACATAAGTGTCCAAATTAAAACCCTTAGGCCATAAAAAAATCCCCCCCTTTGCAGTTGCTTCCACAGAGCTTAAAGACATCATGATTACATGCCAGAAGGGATAAACCATAATAATACTCAGCAGAATAAAAAATATGTAATTAAATACGCTGAAAGTAACTTCTCCTTTACTGCGTTTAATTGTGTAATGTTTACTGCCTGCCATTTTTCATCCCTCCCCTTAGTACAGACCTTCATTTCCGGTCTTTTTCGCAATCTGATTTACAACGACAATAAGCACAAACGCCACAACGGATTTAAACATACCGGCAGCGGTACTGAAGGAATAATCCGCATTTACAATACCTATACGGTACACATAAGTGTCAATAATATCCGCCACATCATACACATGGGAGGAATACAGCATAAATATCTGGTCAAACCCTGCATTTAAGATATTCCCGCAGTTCATAATAAAGCAAACGACAATTGTTGGGATAATTGACGGCAATGTAATGTGAAGCGCCTGTTTCCATTTTCCTGCCCCATCAATGGAGGCTGCCTCATACAGCTGGGGATCAATGCCGCTGATTGCTGCAAAGTACAAAATCGTGCCCCATCCCATTCCCTTATAAATATCTGTTACTATCAGCATTGGAACAAACCATTTGGGATTTGTCAGCACCATAACCTTTTCCCCTGTCAGCCGATAGATAAACTGTGTAATCATTCCGTTGTCAGGATCCAGCAATGTCATAATAATACCTGCAAGAATAACCCACGAAATAAAATGCGGAAGATACAATAATGTCTGGGAAACCTTTTTAAACTTCAGACTTCGCATTTCATTCATCATAAGCGCCAGTATAACCGGAATCGGAAAACCGATAATCAGTTTTAGCAGACTGATAACAATTGTATTTCTCAGAACCGGAACAAAGGAATTCCGGGAAAATAATTTTACAAACTGTTCCAGCCCCACCCAGGTACTTTTGGACGGATCATACTGATTGTAATCCATAAAGGCAATCCGTAAACCAAACATCGGCGCATACTTGAATACTGCAAAAAACAGAATTCCAGGAATCAGCAGGAAATACAGCCATCGGTATTTCACCATCTCCCTCCACGTATGCAGGCATCTTGATTTAAAATCCACAGGCGCCGCCTTTTTAATTTCCGCCATCTTCACTCTCTCCTCTCCTTGTTTATTTTTGCAGCCCGCAAACGAAAATTCCGCTTTTATGACTCCGCCAGCTTTACCTGATACGGTGGCTGTTGCAAGTTTCAAATTCCCCCACAGCTTAAGCTGCATTACCATTTGCTCTCCCGCCTGCCTGCTGCGGTTAGTTTCTCAGAGCTTATATATGCACTAATTTGCACGTTTCGCACTCGTTATATACGTGCATTTATTCGTGCATTCTCTAAGTTGATTATATATATTAAAGCACTTTTTTGGTGTTTGGTCAATTGATTTTAGTCAAAATGATACATTTTTATGTTTTAAATAAATTTATAATTTATTTTTGCACTATTTTGCACTATTATTGTGCAAATTGAACAATATATTTTCGCACAAAAAAAGTCTGGACACTAATGTCTCCAGACTTACCCTCTATCCATTTTTATTTCTTTCTGTGCAGAATACTATCCTCTGCTATAGTCCTCACCGACACGATGACTTGCGTATAACTACTTTACCCGAAACCGCAATTTTTTCAAAAGGCGAATCCGGGTACTGACTTCTGGACAAAAAGCACTGGACCATCCGCCTGCCCAGCCATTTTGCGTCTACGTTCACTGTGGTAAAAAAAGGATCCAGCATCCCCTCTTCATCATCATCAAACCCGGTAACTGCTATGTCTTCCGGTACCCGGATATTTTTTTTCCTAAGCGCCTGGGTAAGAAATCTTGCAATTTCATCATTCCCGCATACAATCGCTTCCGGCAGCCTTGCATAGCTATCCACTATTTCCTCAAACGTATGAGGAGCATAAAAATTACTGCTCCTTACATCAGGAAGCGTAATTGACGGGTCCGGATCTGCTCCTGCCTGCGCCATTGCATATAAATATCCATGAAACCGATTATACATAGTTTCATACATACTGCTGGAATCACTTAGAAATCCAATCCTCTTCATCCCCTGATTAAGCAGGTGGCGGGTTAGCTGCGCAACAGGTTGAAAGCCTTCCGCCATCACAACATCCCCAAGAAGCTCTTCCTCCCCTTCCTTATAATTATCCAGCGTATAAATCTGAATTCCCTGCTGTCTGATTTTTTTTATATAATTACTGTTAAGCATCTTTACGCAAAAGACTGCCTGTATTTTATCATCCAGCCCAGGAGGAAACTGCAATTTCTGCTCTGCCTCGTCTGTTACCACAGCCACCTGAGTCTGACAATGGTTCCTGCTGGCTTCCTCTGATATTCCGTTAATTACCCGGTCCCAGTAAACCGCCACATCAGGCTTACGCAAAATCATAATATGATAAACCGGATTTTCCAGAATTACACTCTCCCTGCTTTCCAGACTGATTCCGGGATATCCTGCTTTGTCTGCATACCGCAAAATCATCTCCCTTGTCTTTGGCGCAACCATTTCGTTTCCTTTAAGCGCCATGGATACCGTATTTCTTGAAAATCCCAGTTCCCTTGCAATGTCCTGAATTGTAACCTTTCCCATCAGAATCTTTCCACCATTTCATAAGTCTTTTGCTACTGTCCTTTAGCCTCTAAGTCTGGTAATAAACGCACGAATTTTCTCCAAAGCAGTTTTCAGGTCTTCCAGAGAATACGCATACGAAATTCTTAAAAATCCTTCCCCACAGTCGCCAAACGCCGTCCCCGGCACCACCGCCACCTTTTCCTCTGCCAGCAGCCTGTTTGCAAATTCCTCACTGGTCATCCCAAACTCTTTGATACAGGGAAAAACATAGAATGCCCCATATGGCTCAAAGCACGAAAGCCCCATTTCTTTAAATGAATGAATTAAAAATCTTCTTCTCTGGTTATAAGCTTCCCGCATCCTTGCCACATCCTCATCCCCATTGCGCAGCGCTTCCACCGCCGCATACTGGCTGGTGGTGGGGGCACACATAATGGCAAACTGATGGATTTTTAACATTTGCTCCATAATTGCAGCAGGTGCGCAGGCATAGCCAAGACGCCATCCCGTCATAGCATAAGCTTTGGAAAAGCCATTGATAAGGACGCATCTCTCCTGCATTCCCGGAAGACTTGCAATAGATATATGCTTTTCCTTGTAGGTAAGCTCGGCATAAATCTCATCAGATATAACAAATATGTCCTTTTCAATAATAACTTTTGCTATCGCCTCCAGATCCTTCCGCTCCATAATCGCCCCTGTCGGGTTATTAGGGAAAGGCAGAATAAGAACTTTTGTCTTGTCCGTGACGGCATCCAGAAGTTCCTTTGCAGTCAGCCGAAACTCATTTTCCTCTTTCAGCTCAATAATAACAGGTTCTGCCCCGGCAAGAATCGCACATGGTTCATAAGATACATAACTTGGCTGGGGAATCAAGACCTGTTCTCCCGGATTAATCATGGCGCGAAGGGCAATATCAATTGCCTCCGAACCGCCAACCGTTACAATTACTTCCTTATCCCCATCATACGATATTCCCTGAGTTCTTTTTATGTATCCTGCAATCTCCACCTTTAATTCTTTCAGCCCTGCATTTGAAGTATAAAAAGTCCGCCCTTTTTCAAGAGAATAAATCCCCTCGTCCCTGATATGCCAGGGCGTGTCAAAATCCGGTTCCCCGACGCCAAGGGAAATTGCATCCTTCATCTCGCTTACAATATCAAAAAATTTCCGTATACCAGAGGGCTTTATATTAACTATCTTGTCCGCTAAAGGATTTCTCATGGCGTCACCTTCTCCCTTGTATCCTCAGGTTTCCTGGCAAGTATGGTTCCATGATCCTTATATTTCTTTAAAATGAAGTGGGTGGCTGTACTTAAAACGCCCTCCAGCGTGGAAAGCTTATCTGAAACAAAACTTGAAACAGCCTTTAAAGATTTTCCTTCCAGCGTCACCAGAAGATCATATCCCCCTGAAATCAGATATACACTATTTACCTCAGGGTATTTATAAATTCTCTCTGCAATGTTGTCATATCCCTGCCCTCTCTGAGGCGTTATGCGAACTTCAATCAGGGCAGTTACCTTTTCAATAGATGTCTTTTCCCAATCTATCATCGTGTGATATCCGCAAATAACTCCTTCTTCCTCCATTGCCTTCAGCTCGTTGGCAACTGTAATCTCCTCTACACCCAGTATAACAGCCAGATCTTTAATATTAATTCTGCTGTTTTTTTCTATAATCGCCAAAATCTGCTCTCTCATATAAAAAGCCTCCTTCTTATAAAAATAATTTATGTATTTCATCTGATACCGGAGGTCCCAGATACCTTACTTCATCCCTGTTAACTACTATTTTATCGTTACTGTCGTTCATGTTTCCAATAACTGCCGCCGGTATGCCCTTTTCGGCAAGCGTCCTTACCAGCTTCCCGCCCTCCCTTGTAACCATTAGAAGCATACCGCCTGATAAAATCTCATAAGGATTTAAATTATAAAATTCACAGACCTCAATGGTTTCCTGTTTTATTGGAATTTTTTTTATATCCGCACAAAGTCCGGTGCCCAGTTTTTGGGAAATTTCCCACAATGCACCAAAAATCCCTCCGCATCTGACATCGTGCATTGCATAAACACCGGACTTAATGGCTATGGCCGCCTCCGGCGCCACAGACAGAAATTTTCCCTGCTCCCTTGCCTTTAGAATCAGTTCAGAAGGATAGCGCTTCAAAAGTTCCTCTTCCCTCTCTCCCGCAATAAGAAATGTCCCTTCCATACCAGCCCATTTGCTAACTACAATCTCCAAATTCTCCGGCCTGCTGCCATACGCCCCTTCAGGAATGCCATTGCCCAACACCGTTGCCGTAACCACCGGCGTTCCTACACCATTGCTTACCTCGGTATGGCCTCCTGCAATTTGTATATCCAGTTCTTTACAGCAGGTCTGGGCCTGCCTCATCAACTCTTTTAAAAGTGATTCCTCCGCCTGCGCAGGCAGTGTTAACGCCAAGGACACAGCAACAGGACACGCCCCGGATGCAGCTAAATTATTGGCAGCTGCCATAACCGCCAGATAAGACGCCTCCTTAACAGGCAGCGCCACAGTTTCCGTTGAAAAGGCAAGTATCCTTTGCTTTTCTTTCAGCTCCGGCTTCCATGACAAAAAGGCGCAGTCCTCACCTACGCCTGCACCTTTAAGTACTTCATCCCTATGGGTTTGTATCTGTCTTAGTACTGAACGCTTTAAAATGCTTTCAGATATCTTTCCTGTTTTCATAGCTGTCCTTTTCCTGCCAGCAGCCTGACAGACGCTTTACAGCAAATGCCGCCGCTTCTCCAGGCGCCATAGGTAAATCTTAAATTGCCATGTAAGCTATTCCTTCCTACTGTGCCGGAACTTCCCCTGCCGGAGGCACCGGTTCTGCAGGCGCAGTCCCCTCTGGTGGCAGCGGCGCTGCAGGCACCGTACCATCGACGGGCGGAACCGTGCCATCGGCCGGCAATGGAGCGCCCTCTGCAGGCGCTTCTGCCGGAGGCAGCGCCGTCCCTGCTGCAAGAGCCGCTGAAACATTTTTCACATGGTCAATATTGTTGGTGGCAATTGCCGCCATAATCTGTTCATAAATAGCCGGATCTTCTGTGGCAACTCCTACTGTCGCAGTCCTGGGAGTCACCTTATAAGAACTGGAATTAATTTTCTCCCGGCTCACTTCCACCCCGTCTTCCGTTACCACCTTCCAGAGGTTTGCCGTATAGCCGATATGTGCCGACTGTACGGAGACAGACCCAACCGGCATAGAAGCGCTGGTATATATCACTTCCGTATCAGGAACCGTCTTGCTGACTACCTCACTCTCATACCTTACCTTATGGCCGCTGTCTCTGCTTTCCTGTCCATAAATGGTAAACGTAATATGTTTATCATCTGTTGTTACCCCTTCAATATAAATAGGCGCGCCTGTATTATTTATAAACCGGAAATCCTTCCCGGAAGATTCTGCAATGGCCGCGTCAGCCGATGGATCAACATAGGTAACTATCATAGAATGGTTATGCCTTTCCGTAACATCAAGCTCTGACAAAAGCACGGCATTATACAAAGTTGTGGAAACCTGGCAGATTCCTCCCCCTAAGCTGTCCACCACTTTACCATTCAGATAAGAAGCTGCCATATAGTATCCGTTGTCCTGAGAAAAAGGCGAAACCGCCTCATAAGTGGAAAATTCATCTCCCGGATAAATCGTTGAGCCATTAATCAGGGCGCATCCGTTTCGCACATTTGCACTTCTGGATGTATTGGATGTCCGGAAGCTGGTGGTAAAAGTGCCAAGCACATCCTTCACCTTTGCCAGTTCCTCCTCCGTTCCCCTTGGCTCGTCCACCGTAATTGCAAGCTCAAGAGATGCTCTCTCCCGGTCCCAGTCCCCTGTAAGGAAATCATAAATCTGATTTGCGGAAAGCTCCTCATCCACCACCTTGCCTGTCTGTCCCGGAATAACCACAAAAGCGCCATTTTCCCTTGAAAGTGTGGCGTCCGCCGCTTCCTGATTATAAACGGAGCACTGCTCGGTTAAAATTTGTTTTATCCGTTCCTTATCAACAGTAAATTCCAGATTATACACTTTATTTTCATGCTGCAGATCCTTGGCCGCCTTATAACGCTGTACAACGTTGCCCGTCTGCCCAATTTTGGCTGCCTCCTCCAAAATCTCCTGATTGGACCAGGAAAGCCCTACATCGGCCGGCGTGATTACCACTGCATTCCCATCTACAGCCATCAAAGTAATCTCTTTTCCGCACACGCCGTCCACATAATACTCCACCATGTCCATGGCTTCCTTCACTGTCTTTCCTTCCAGGCACATATCCTCCACATAAATGCCGGGCAATATCCTGTTTTCCTCCTGGGCGCTTACCTTCATTCCCACAATCCCCGTCAAAAACAGGGTTAAAAAAAGACAACTGATTCCCTTCACTACTTTCTTCATCACTTATACCCTCCGCATACCGCAGGTTTAGCCTGCGGTATCACCCCAGTTGGGGATTACCTCATAAAAACTGTATATATTATTTGCTTTAATATAGAAAAGATGCTATAGTTGGAATTATCATAGCAAGCACAAGCAGAACAATAATAATGGATGAAACGATTTTTTTGCTTTTTTTGCTGTAAAAATTAAACATTTTGTCCTCCCAAAATACTTATCTTTGAAAGGATATTATATATGAAATTACCCTTTTTTGCAAGTTTTATCGTATTTTGCCTTTGGCTGGGATTTGATCTTCACAGGCTGCGCAACAAGGAAACAAAATCAGAACAAAGTTTCTGGGAAAAGGAGTCTGCCGCCAACCGAACCAGGCGCAAATCTTTAGACGGGCTTGACTATATCCAGATTCCCTTTGAAGCGCTGCCCATGGATATCCTTGCAGATGATCCTGTTATTGCAGAGTGCCATGAAACTCTGCATATTCTTTCGGAGTCACCTATTGTAAATTTTACCGGCATAAGCAACACGGACTTAAAGCTTATGTACGGCGCTCCCAACATAGATATTTTATCACGTTACGACCAAAGCTATACCAGCCTTGTACGCACCCTGCAGAAAATGGCTGAAACCCTGTATGAAAAAGGATACCCGGAGGAAGCATGCCAGGTACTGGAATTTTCGGTAAAAACCCATACTGACATAAGCGCGTCTTATAAGCTCCTTGGTACAATCTACAGAGAAAAGGGACAGACTGACAAAATATCCGCTCTGATTCCTGTTGCCAAAAGCCTCAATACCAGCCTTTCAAAACATATAGTCAATATACTGGAAGAACTGCAAAGCTCGTCTTAGAAGCCTTATACTATCTTATGCCTTTTATCTGACAGATATAACAAATTAAAATCACAAATTAATTTATCAAAAAAGAAGAACAGCTGCCTGTTCTTCTTTTTATGTTATTTCCAGAATTTCTTTTTCTTCGTTTCTTTTGTTTCACTTTTTTCTGCCTGCATATTTTTGGCCACATTCAGGCTGTCGCCTGTTGCCGCATCAAATTGCCTTAACAGCTCCTTTGCTTCATGAGATAATTTTTCCGGCGTCTGTACTACCAGCGTTACATAATGATCCCCACGGACATCCTTATTCCGCAAAGTAGGCACACCTTTTCCTTTTAAGCGTACTTTTGTATCTGTCTGGGTTCCCGCCTTCACTTCATAAATTACTTTACCGTCTACCGTATCCACCACCACATCTCCGCCAAGAGCTGCTACCGCAAAAGAGATTGGCACTGTAGAATAAATATTATAATCCTGTCGTTGGAAAATCGGATGACGACCAACAATTACTTCCACCAGAAGGTCGCCTCTTGGTCCTCCGTTTACGCCCGGTTCCCCTTTATCCCTGATACGTACACTCTGTCCGTTATCAATCCCGGCCGGAATGGACACCTGTATTTTTTTGCGGCTTGCAATGTAACCGGAGCCATGACAGTCTGTACATTTTTCTTTAATGACCTTACCGGTTCCATTACATTCCGGACAGGTCTGCACGTTTCTTACGGTGCCGAAGAAAGACTGCTGGGTAAACACCACCTGCCCTTTGCCTCCGCACTTCTGACATGTTTCGGGGCTTGTGCCGGGCTTGGCTCCTGTCCCATGACAGTTTCTGCACTCATCTTTCAATGTCAGTTCAATTTCTTTTTCAACGCCGGAGACCGCTTCTTCAAAGGTGATTCTCACACTGGTTCTGATGTTTGCCCCCTTCATGGGACCATTGCTGCCCCGTCCCTTTCGTCCGCCGCCAAAGAAATCGCCAAAGATATCACCAAAAATATCACTGAAATCCGCGCTGTTAAAGTCAAACCCGCCAAATCCACCGGCTCCTCCTTCAAAAGCGGCATGGCCAAACTGATCATACTGTCTCTTCTTTTCCGGATCGCTTAAAATAGCATATGCTTCTGAAGCCTCTTTAAACAGTCTCTCTGCCTCCGCATCTCCGGGGTTCATATCAGGATGATACTTCTTGGCAAGAGCTCTGTATGCTTTTTTGATGGCGGCCTCATCCGCGTTCTTATCAACTCCAAGAACCTCATAATAGTCACGTTTCTGTTCTGCCATTGTCTATTTCCTCCCATGCCCTCCGGCGCGTAACATACCGCCCAAAGCAGCATAACTATTTTTGAATAAGTAAAAATACGGCACAATAAGAATGACCCAAAGGAGTCATTCCCATTGAAATAATCCATTACTTACCTTAGGCGGCATATATAAGCCGCCCAAGTCAATCTTTCCTTATTTTATACCTCTCTGTAGTCTCCGTCAACTACATCATCTGCAGGTCCTGCACCTGCTCCCATGTCCGGGCCCGGACCTGCTCCCATATCGGGGCCTGCCGCTCCGCCTGCCTGCTGCATGTTCTCATACATCTTGGTAAACAATGCCTGTGCGCTTGTGGTAAGTTTTTCCCTTGCCGCCTTAAGCGCATCCAGATCGGAATCCGACATTTCCTGGTCTTTGGTTCTTTCCAGAATATCCTTTACAGCCTGAACATCCGCTTCCACTGTTGCCTTCTCAGAAGCGTCAATCTTGTCTCCAACCTCACTTAACGCTTTTTCAGTCTGGAATACAAAAGAGTCGGCTTCATTTCTTGTATCAATCGCTTCTTTTCTCTTCTTATCCTGCGCCTCAAATTCAGCCGCTTCCTTTACAGCCTTGTCAATTTCGTCATCTGACATATTGGAGCTTGCTGTAATAGTAATATGCTGCTCTTTGCCTGTGCCAAGGTCCTTGGCGGAAACATTCACTATGCCGTTGGCGTCAATGTCAAAAGTAACTTCAATCTGAGGCACCCCGCGCATTGCCGGAGGAATACCGTCCAGACGGAACTGTCCAAGAGACTTATTATCTCTTGCAAACTGACGTTCACCCTGCAGTACGTTGATATCAACCGCTGTCTGGTTATCTGCCGCCGTAGAGAAAATCTGGCTCTTCTTTGTGGGAATTGTAGTATTTCTTTCAATAAGTCTGGTGGCAATCCCTCCCATAGTCTCAATTGACAGTGAAAGAGGCGTAACATCCAGAAGAAGAATTTCCCCTGCGCCGGCATCCCCTGCTAATTTACCGCCCTGAATGGAAGCTCCAAGTGCCACACATTCATCAGGGTTAAGGCTCTTGCTTGGCTCATGTCCTGTTAACTGTTTTACCTTATCCTGCACTGCTGGAATACGTGTGGAACCGCCCACCAGCAATACCTGGCCCAAATCGGCATTGGTAAGGCCTGCATCCTTCATTGCATTCTGTACGGGAATCGCGGTCTTTTCAACCAAGTCATGAGTCAATTCATCAAACTTGGCCCTGCTTAAGTTCATATCAAAGTGTTTCGGGCCGTCTGCCGTAGCGGTAATGAAAGGCAGGTTAATGTTTGTTGTTGTGGCTGAAGACAGCTCTTTTTTCGCCTTTTCTGCCGCCTCTTTTAATCTCTGCAATGCCATTTTGTCTTTGGAGAGATCAGCCCCTTCTGTTTTCTTAAATTCGTCAATCATCCACTGGGTCAACTTATTGTCAAAGTCATCGCCGCCAAGGTGGGTATCTCCGTTAGTAGCCAAAACTTCAATAACCCCATCCCCGATTTCAATAATGGAAACATCAAAGGTACCGCCGCCTAAGTCGTATACCATGATTTTCTGTTCCTTTTCATTGTCAAGGCCATATGCAAGCGCAGCGGCTGTAGGCTCATTGATAATACGTTTAACATCAAGCCCCGCAATCTTACCTGCATCCTTGGTGGCTTGACGCTGTGCGTCATTAAAATAAGCAGGCACCGTAATAACCGCTTCCGTTACCTTCTCTCCCAGATAACTCTCCGCATCAGCCTTTAATTTCTGAAGGATCATAGCTGAAATCTGCTGAGGGGAGTATTTCTTTTCGTCAATGGTACGTCCCCTGTCTGTCCCCATATCTCTTTTTATTGAAGAAATTGTCTTCTCTGCATTGGTAACTGCCTGACGCTTGGCCGGCTCACCAATCAATCTTTCACCTGTTTTGGTAAATGCAACTACTGAAGGTGTGGTTCTTGCGCCTTCCGCATTTGCAATAACAGTAGGCTTTCCACCTTCCATAACTGCCACACAGCTGTTTGTAGTACCTAAGTCAATACCAATGATCTTACTCATAATTATCTCCTCCTAAATGATTTGTTTGTTTTTATACTGATAAAATGGTTTGTTGTTTTCCTTTAAGACTAACTTACCACTGCTACCATACTATGCCTTACCACACTGTCCCTGTAGGTATAACCCTTTTGCAGTTCCTGGGCGATTATACCTGACTCATATTCTTCACTTTCCACCTGCATCACCGCGTTATGGAAATCGGGATTAAACTCCTCCCCAACTGCCGGAATTGGTTTTACCTCAATTTTTTCAAGCTCTGTAATCAGCTGTTTATATATCATTTCCATTCCCTCGGCAAAAGCGGAACCCTTTTCTCCTTCAGGAATGCTGCCAAGACCTCTTTCGAAATTATCCACCACCGGCAAAATTTTTTCTATTACGCTTTTTGCACCGGTTTCAAACATCGCCGTTTTTTCTCTGTCCGTGCGCTTTCTGAAGTTTTCAAACTCCGCCATCTGACGTTTTACCCGATCTTCCAGCTCGTTAATTTTTTCTTTATAGGCATCCTGTTTTTTCTCCGCCTTTAGTTTTTTCTTTGCGGCTTTTCTTTCCGCCCAGCTTCCTTCCGGCGCGCCTGATGCCTCATCTTCTTCCTTGTCTTCCGTACTATCTTCTGCATCCGGTTCGAGGGTATCCTGCACAGTCTCCTCTGCTTCCTCGCTGGTTGCCTCTGTTTCCTGTTTTACCTCTTCCGTATCCGGATTATCCTGCCTGTCTTTTTTTAATTCCTCGCTCATGGGCTTCATCCTTTCCATCTTTATGTCTTATTTTTATATAATTCATCCAACTGATGGGTAATTGTTTTCAGCGCCCCTACCACTTTATCGTAGTCCATGCGCTTGGGACCGATAATCCCTATTGTACCCCGCATTCCCTCTCCTAACTCATAGGTAGCAGTTACCACACTGCAGTCCTTCATAGCCTTGATTGGTGTCTCATTTCCAATATAAACCTGGATACCTGTATTATTTTCATCTGAAAGAGTGTTTTGTACCAGCTCTGTCAGCATTTGTTTTTCCTCAAAAGTATTGATAATCTCACTGGCCCTCTGGTTATCCGCCAGCTCCGGATACCTGAAAATATTGTTTGCGCCGCTGGTATAAATTTCCAAATCCTCTTCCGCTTTAATGGACTCTGCAATGGCGTCTATCACATCCGCAACAATTGCGCTGTGTATGCCTGCCTGCTGTTTCATGGCTGATATCATGCTTAAATTAATTTCTTCCAGCGCAAGGCCGTTTAAATGGGTGTTGATTAAAATGTTTAGTTTAAGAAGAGTTTCATCGTCCAGCGCCTCCGATACAGGAATAATATTATTTTTAATCACATTTCCTTCCACCACTACCACTGCAAGAAGCTGATTGACATCCACCCTGGAAAGTTGTAAAAACTTTATCTTATTTGTGTGAATGGCGGGAGCGGAAATCATGGAAGCATAATTCGTATTTACAGCAAGGAGCTTTGCCACCTGTTTAAGAAGGTGATCCATTTTACCTTCTTTTTCAAGCATCATCTCTTTGAGCTCTTCCAGTTCCCTGTCCTTTTCCTCCATCATGGTATCTACATATAAACGATACCCCTTATCAGAAGGAATTCTGCCTGCTGAGGTATGAGGCTGTACAATATAACCCATCTCCTCCAAATCTGACATTTCATTGCGGATAGTAGCTGAACTTAAATTCAAATCCGTATACTTGGAAATCGTTCTGCTTCCCACCGGCTCGCCTGTTTCCAGATAATTCCGGATGATGGCCTGCAATATTTTAATTTTTCTTTCACTTAACTGCATTCCTGCCATCCTTTCTGTTATCTTTTCTTTAGCATCCTTCCTATCTGCTTTCCACAGCCTGGGACAAAAATTTTAAAATCTTTTTCCCTCTTCCGCTGTCTTAATTTTTCATTGTTAGCACTCGTCTTGCTGGAGTGCTAACATCTTCTTTACCTAAAATAGCACTTACCCTATTTATTGTCAACACATATCATGCAAAATAATTATTAAAAAATTCTAAACCATCACTGCCTATCATTTCTCCAAACATACATTTCAAAAAATACATCCTGTCACAATGCTTTTTCTATATAAAAGCTGCAAAGCCATGATCCTTCCATAATATAAAAATAACCGCCTCCCGGCAGGAATCACTCCCTGTCAGAAAACGGTTCTTCCAGTTCTTACCTTAAATAAAGAAACTACCGTTAACATCACCATTAATTACATAATATGTAATGTTTTCCTCCGGCTTTACGTACAGCTCTACGCTCTTTAAATCTTCTTCTTTTCCGTTTAAATCAAATTTCCAAACATCCTTGCAAATCTTCATTAAATCTTCCGGTGAATATGACTTACCATTAAACTGGAAATTAACGGTTGCCTTAATTTCATTCTTCTCTGTCACTGCTGCTTCCACCTTTTCCACTTCTTTTACAGGTTCTTCTTTTATTGTTTCCTTCTTTGCCGCTGTAGTTGTCTTTTTCACAGATGTCTTCTTTGCCGCTGCTGCTTTTGTTGTTTTAGTCTCTTCTGCAGCAGATGCCTTTTTCGCTGCTGCCTTTGTTGTTTTCTTTACTTCTGCCATAATAAACTCCTTTCACACACAGAGAACTTATCTCTGACGTAAACAAAATTAACTGTTAATTCAGAACATCCTCCCCTGAAACGCCCTGTTTTACTAGCAAACAGTGTACTCCATATCTTTCATCTTGTCAACTAATTAACAAATTTTTCGAAAATATGCTATATTTCGAAAAATTTTACCCTGCAATTCCAAAATAAACCAGCACTACAATTCCCAATATTATGCGGTACCAGCCAAACACTTTAAAATCATGCTTTTTAATATACCCCATCAGGAAACGGATTACTATCACAGACACTATAAAGGCCGTGACCATTCCTGTTAAAAGGATCATCAGTTCATTTCCCTCAAAGGAAAATCCAAACTTAACCATCTTTAAAAGGCTGGCTCCCAGCATAACCGGAATGGCAAGGAAAAAGGTAAATTCAGCGGCAACCGTTCTTGACACACCAATAAGCAGCGCCCCCAAAATTGTGGCCCCGGAACGGGAGGTTCCCGGAAAAATGGCGGCAATCAGCTGGAACATACCTATAATAAACGCCGTCTGAAAGGTAATTCCTGACAGAGTATTGACGCGCGCTCTCTTCCCCTTATTCTTGTTTTCAATCAGGAGAAATCCAATACCAAACACAATAAGCGCAATCGCCACACATACGCCGTTATAAAAAAGGCTTTCAAAAAATTCATCAAAAAACAGTCCCACCACTGCCGCAGGAATACAGGCTGCCACAATCTTAAACCACATTATCCATATATCTTTTTTACAATATGAAAGAAATCCTGTCCTCTTTACCGGATGGCGGTTATTTCTTTTTCCGAAAGGCCAGATTTTTTTCCAGAACAAAAGTACAACAGCCAGTATTGCCCCCAGCTGGACCACTACAAGGAACATTTCCCAAAATTCCGGCGAAACATCCAATGTCACAAATTCGTTCAGTAATATCATATGCCCTGTACTGCTGATGGGAAGCCATTCTGTAATACCCTCCACAATTCCAAACAAAAGTGCCTTTAAAAATTCAATCATACCAATCCTCCATTTGTCGCTTTGCCGGCATTTTCCTGTTTGCTCCAGGCATCTGCCCATCTGTGGGGCAGGTCAGCCTTATACTTGTTCTTTCCCCAAAAAAGTTATCAAATCCTTATAACAGTCAAACGCGTCCTGATATCCTTCCTCATAAAGAGCTTTAAGTTTTCCTTTATTTTTTTCAATCCGCCCAACATCGCTTTTTATTTTAGGCTGTATAAGAAATATATTACCTGCATCCACCTGCTTTGCGATAAAATCTAATGTTTTATTATAGGAATTATGCCGGTTTTTCATTAATTCATAAACCTTTGGGTACTTTTTATACCGCAGTTTAAACACTGGCAGCATAGAAGAAGGCTGTCTGCGGTAGCCAGCCTCTTTTGTCATCACTACTACATTTTTCCTGTTGCCATCTTTTACTGATCTTTTTACCGGAATGGCATCCGAAATGCCTCCGTCCAGATACAGTCCATCCTTCCACCTGACATTGCGTGACACCAGAGGCAGAGAGGCCGAGGCTCTTACTGCATCAATATCCCTTTTCATATCTTTTATAGGAATATATTCCGGCTTTCCCGTTTCTATGTTTGTAACCACACTGTAAAAAGTCCCCTGATACTTGTTGAATGTCCGATAATCGTATGGATACAGTTCGTCAGGTATCCTGTGATAACACATATCTGCGCCAAATAAATCGCCTGTTTTTAACAGACTGTAAATTCCACAGTAATTTTTATCCTCCAGGTAGTCCACTGTCACATGATAAGCCCTGCCCCGCTGTCCTGAAAGAAAACTGCATAAAGCACAGGCGCCTGCTGAAACGCCGTAGCAGGATTGGAATGATATCCCTTTATCCAGAAAAAAATCCAACACCCCCGCAGTATAAACCCCCTTCATGCCTCCCCCTTCTAACACCAGTCCGGCATGATACATAGTTAAATCACTTCCTTAATTAATATTTTTCTTTTACGAACCTTTGGAGCGCCTCCAAGGATCGTTCCACCTTTTCCGTATCAATGCAATATGCCATTCTGAAATACCCCGGCACGCCAAAGCTGTCCGAAGGCACCAGCACCAAATCATAATCAAGCGCTTTTTTACAAAAAACCACCGCATCCTCTTCCAGAGCCTTAGGGAAAATATAAAAAGTTCCCCCCGGCTTCACACAGGAAAATCCAAGGGCTGTCAGTTCCTTGTAAAGAATATTTCTGTTTGTCTCATAAACCGACATATCCGCCGTTTCATCCAGTACCTCCGCAACCCCCAGCTGCATAAGAGATGGAGGACAGTTATGTCCGATCCCTCTGGAAATCTGACCGCATATGGCGCAAATCAGCTCTCCGTCACGACATCTGGGATTAACCGCCACGTAACCAATTCTCTCCCCTGGAAGGGAAAGTGATTTTGAAAAAGAGTAACAGCTTAATGTATTATCATAAAACCCGGACACATAAGGCGCATCCACACCATCAAATATAATTTCCCTGTAAGGTTCATCCGAAATAAGGAATATATCATGTCCATATTTCTTTTGTTTATCTGAAAGCAGCTCTGAGAGCTTTTTAAGTGTTCCGGCGCTATATACCGCCCCGGAAGGGTTATTTGGCGTGTTAATCAGCACTGCCGCCGTCTTTTCCGTCAGCATTTCCTCAAGCTTTTCAAAATTTATCTGGAAGTCCGCGGTATTGGCTGGTACAATCGCAAGGTGTGCGCCTGTCAGATTAATATAAAGCTGATACTCCGGAAAGTATGGAGCAATCCCCAACACTTCATCCCCTGGCTTTGTGACACACCTTACCGCATGGGCAATGGCCCCGGCAGCGCCTGTTGCCGGAAAAATATGATTTCCCGTATAGTCCATCCCAAATCTCTTATTTAAGGACTTTGCAATTTTTTCCTTCACCGAAGCAATGCCAAGGCTGGGGCTGTAACCATGCAGTTCCATAGAATCTTTATTTTTCAACAGCTCAATTAAAGTGTTGGTAAATCTTTCAGGAACCGGAACGGAAGGGTTGCCCAGGCTATAATCAAATACATTTTCATAACCAATTTCTTTCCCTCTTGCTGTGGCAAATTCCGACAGCTGCCTTATCACAGATTTTCCTTCCAGCATTTTCTTATACTGCTCATTAATCATAACAACCTCCCGCCGCGTTCCAACACATTTCCATGTCTGTCCTTCTTATTTAATTTGTGGAAGATGCTATAAGCTGCATCTTTCCCTGCAGTTCCACCTTTCCAAAGCCATAAGGCAGGATAAAATGATCTCCCTTTTTAATATCTCTGCCGTTAACCTTTCCTTCTCCTTCAATGACACTCATAATAAGGAAAGGATAATCCTGACCAAAAGATATCGGTTCGTCAATATCAAGCTTCCATACTCTGTAATAGTCACAGGATATCAGCTCGTTCATGGTATTTTTCGGTAGATCCGCCGCTGACTTTACGCTGTCAGACACCGAAGGGGCAGGCACTGTGATCACATCAATGCTCTGCTCCACATGCAGCTGACGGGGCTTGCCATTGGTCAGTCTGTCATAATCATATACCCGGTAAGTAATTGCACTGTTCTGCTGGGTTTCCAGAATCATAAGCCCGCCTTTAATGGCATGCACTGTTCCAGGATTAATTTGGATAAAGTCTCCCTTTTTTACTGGCACCTGACGTATAAGCTCTGACCATTTTCCCTGATGAATCATATCTGTCAGTTCTTCCCTTGAACCTGCATTGTGCCCAACTACCAGCGCGGCGTCCTCCGGGCAGTCAAGAATGTACCAGCATTCTGTTTTTCCTAAGGAGCCGTTTTCGTGGGCTTTTGCATAAGTATCATCCGGGTGTACCTGAATACTTAAATCATCTTTCGCATCAATAATTTTAATCAGAAGAGGGAATCTGTCTAAGCCTGGGTTCCCGAACAGCTCCGGGTGCTTTTCCCATAAACCGGATAAGGTTTCTCCCTCATAAGTTCCTTCCCGAACCGTACAGTCCCCCTCAGGATGTGCGCTGACCGCCCAGCACTCTCCGGTATCATCCCCCGGAATCTCATAACCAAATCTGGTCCGCAGCTGGCTGCCTCCCCAAATCATCTGCTTAAATACAGGATTTAAGAACAAAATCTGTGCTGCTTTTTCATTTTCCATTTTTCTTTCTCCTACTCTTTATATTTTAAATTTATCAATGGAGCTGCCTAGTTCTTCTGCATCCTCCCTTAATATTTCTGCCTCTTTTAGCAATTGGTCAATTGTAGAAACCTGTTCTCCCAGCGTTTCGGAAACTTCCCCGGAAGAAGCGGCTACCTGCTCTGATACCTCGGAGATATTCTGTATGGCGCTCTGTACCATATCCCCTTCCTGTATTGCCAGATCCAGCTTTTCTGTCACTTCCCGTATTCCGTCCACAAGGCTGCTTACGCAGGTTCTTATCATTTCAAACACCTTTACTGTCTCGGTAAGCGCCTGTGCCTGACTGTTTATCATATCTTCTGTCTTTCTGGCGGATTCTGTTGTTTTACTGGTGGTTTCCCCGATGTTTTCCACAATACTTCTGATTTTGCTCCCAGACTCCTTAGACTGGTCCGCCAGCGCTCTGATTTCCTGTGCAACCACTGCAAATCCCCGTCCGGCTTCCCCTGCCCTTGCTGCTTCAATGGACGCATTTAAGGACAGAAGGTTGGTCTGTTCCGCAATGCTGCTGATAATATCCACCACATGCTTAATTTCCTCAGAATTTTGTGAAACATCGTCAATGTCGCTTACCAATACCTTTGTCAGTGCAACCGCTGCATCCGACTTTTCGCTCAAATCCTGTACAATTACGGTTCCCTGCTCCACAGCGCCTATGGCTTCATCGGCTGTCCTGGTCATTTCCTGGGTGCTGACTGTGACCATAAAAATGTTCTCGGCAAAAGACTCCATTCCAAGATTACTGCTTTCCACATCCTTCGCCTGCCCCTGTGCTCCTTTTGCCATCTCATCCATAGTTCTTGCTATGGCGTGCATGGATTCATTGGTTGTCTGCGCTTTGCCGGAAACACTTTCTGCCAGTTCATTTACCTTTGCCCCGAACCCTTTCATATCTTTCATTAAAAGACGCATACTCTCAATCGTAGAATTAAGGGCCATAACAAGAATCCTGAATTCATCTTTTCTCCCTGTTTTAAAATGTCTGGACAAATCGCCTTCCGCTACCGCCGAAAGTTCCTTTGTCACCATCTTAACTGTTTTACTGATTCCTGCAGAAATTACAGCTCCAATTGCCAAAGCTGCAAAGGAGGCCAGTATTACCATAAATATAGTAATATGCTTGATACTCTCTACCTGTTTTAAAAGACTGTTTTTAGGAATCAGCGCACAAATCATAATACCGGTTTTTCCCACAGGCGTATAAACATACACATATTTTTCCTGCCCTGACATAACCTCCATACTGCCGGCTTCCTCCGCAGCCCTGGTTTCTTCAAAAAAACTGGTTCCTACAAAGTAAACGCCCTCTGCCTCTGTTTCTTCTTCACCGTTTCCCTGTATAGACACAATTTCTCTGCCATCGCTGGTTATAAGCGCACGGATACTGCCTTCCCCCAAATCCATTTTAGAAAGCATATCCATAATCACCGGCATACTAATATCCATTACAATTGTCGTGTTGCTTTGAAGTACCTTCTGGTAAAATGCAAGGGCATATTTATCCGGAGAACTGTTTAAATTTTCATCCAGATATGTATGATATCCCATCCATCTGTTTTTTATCGTAGGATTATCCGTAAAATATTTTCCCTCCGTTGTGGAAAGGAAATCATTAAATGGATCCTCCGTCAAAGTTCCCTGCAAGGTTGTGATATACGAACCATACTCCGGTATAATAGAACAGCTGTACATATACTTATTAATGGATTTGGCATTGGTAATAACCGTCCTTGAATCACGCAGAGCCTCCATTACAGTATAATCCTGCCTGTTCTGCTTCACAAAATTATAATAATCTATTAGTGTGTTGCTGGTGGAAACCTCCAGGGCTTTCGCTGAAATGGAATCACACAAAAGACTGCAATAATCTCCCATGGCGCTTACCGTTGACATGGCAGACTCATTGTATTTTGACAAAATGCCGGAAGAGGCCGTGTTATATGAAACAACTCCCAGCACAATCATTAAGGCCACCGGCACCAGAAATGCCCCGATAAGCGTTTTCATAATGCCGCCTTTTGCGCTGCTTTTTTGTGAATTTTCAGTTAACGCCTGTGTTTTTCTTACTGCTTTTCTCCCCATACCCATACCTTATCCTCTCTGCTATGTAAACACCCCTGTTTATAGCTTTGAATACAATATAACATATTTTTCCCCCTTCATCAACAAACTGCACCGTTTTGCACCTGAAATCAATTTTCAAAATATTTTTAACTTAAAACATATCAGCAAAAAGGCGCTTCTTCCATGGTAAAACAGGAAGGCCGCGCCACTTTATCTTTTTCCATTATTTATTTTTCTTTTGTAAGGAAACCCGTAAACCAAATGGCACATACCCAGGCAAACAGCTGCCACCAAAATATTAAACGGTATGATCAAATCCCTTACCGGGACCGGATAGCCTGCTATGTTTACGAAATTAAAATCGGAGTAAACCCGTGATACCATCATTCCCATACCCGGAAGCAGATACTTCCAGTTGGAATATAGATACTGATCCGCCAGAATCGGAAAATATACAAAGGCCATTCCGCTTAACATACTCCCGTAATTGGTTTTCATCAGGGCCGAGAGCAGACACAATACGCTGCACATAGATACACCGCAGACAACACATTCCAAATAACCCCGGATTAAAATCTGAAATACGCTTTCGTCAGTAAGAAGAAAATTTTCCCAGGAAGCAGATATATGAAAATATTTGGCCCCTTCTTTCATTAAATCCCAGTCTTTGAACAAAGCAGTTTCCGCCAGAATTGTAAACCAGTACACAATGCTAAGCAGTAAAAATACGCTGCTTACCGCCGCAAAATACTTTGCCGTCACGGTTGGGTTACGTCCTTTTATGCTTGCATCAATCTGCTCTTTCATGCCTGAAACATGTTCATTTGAAAAAACAGGCATGGAAATTAAAAGCACAATCGGGCAAAGAATAAAAGGCACACCAATCCAGTCCAGAAACTTTCCAAAAATCATTTCCAGGGAATAAGATGGATATAGCAAATCAATATCTCCAATTTTATCCGCCATCTCCCCCATCCTGCATATGGAGCGTTCATCATATGACTGTTCCATTTCTGTCAGATTTTCAGAGTTTGCCTTCCACCATTCTTTCTTTTCCTCCCATATTTGCATTCGCAATACCGTCTTTCCGGCCTCCTGCTCCAGATACGCATTCATTTTCTCTTTCAGAGATAAATTATTTAAACCGGACTGAAACAACGCTTTCAGTTCTTCATAGTTTACAGTTCCCTTAACAAACTCTGCCGCGCTCTTTCCATAATAACCTTCCCTCCACTCATTAAAATAAGAAACATCGCATCCCATATAGGATTCTGCTCTCGCCTTTGACCAAAAAATTGTAAAGCCATTCAAAACTAAAATCCCCATTATTACAATCCAGAACCTGAGCCTGAAAATTTTTATCAATTCCTGCCTGTAAAGTCTCATAGAATATCCTCTTAAAATACATCAACCATTTTCTGTTTAAAGCGTGTTTGAAAAATGCTTCCCAGCAAATGTGGGGACGCGGTTTTCCGCGTGCAGATGTTGGAAATGATTTTTCAAACACGCTCTAGTACAAAAGACTCTGTCTGCCCGGATAAATTCTGTTTTACAGACCATAAACAGACAAATATACATCCTCCAGCGTGGGAGATACGCTTTTCCATTCTTTCCGGGGCATATTTCCCTTATTTGTCAGAAATCTGATTTTTACCGCATCCCCTTCCTGCTGTTCCATCACAACAAAAAAATTATTTTTATAGTTATCTGCCTCTTTTGCGTCAGTTACCACCTCAAAAACTGAATTTTCCAGACAGGAACATAATTTTTCCGGCGTGTCATTAAGCGCTGCTTTCCCGTTTTTCAAAAAAATAACCCGTTTAGAAATAAAGTCAATATCAGAAGTAATATGAGTTGAAAGAAAAATGATTCTTTCCTGCGCCAGTTCATTCAGCATATTCTTAAACCGTACGCGCTCCTTGGGATCCAGCCCGGCAGAAGGTTCATCCAAAAGCAGTACTTTGGGGTCATTGATCAAAGCAGCAACGATGCTAACCCTGCGGAACATTCCTCCTGAGAGATTTTTCAAGGGTTTTTTTAACTCATTTTCTAAATGAAGGATGCTTGAAAATTTTTCTATGTTTTTTTCTGCCTGTACTGTATCCACGTCTTTGAGAACTGCAATATAATCCCAAAACTGTCTGCCTGTATAATGGGGATACATTCCCGGATTCTGCGGAAGATACCCCAAAATCCTGCGGTATCCTCCGCCAAGTTCATCAATATCTTCCCCATTGAAATAAATCCTTCCCTCGTCCGGCGGCAGTACGCTTGCAAGAATGCGGAAAAATGTGGTTTTCCCTGCACCATTGGGCGCAAGCACTGCGCAGATGCCTTGATCCGCCTCCAGCGTAAGTCCGTCCAATATCTTTTTCTCTTTATATCTTTTCGTAAGACCTGCAACCTTCAATGTCATTTATGACCCCTCCTGTAATCCCGCATATTTATAAAATAGCACAACCCCAGACAGACAAACATCATTACAATGCCAAAAGGAAGCGTCATTGCCCGCGCCGACACCGGAAAGCCAAATAGATTTACCAGATTAAGGTCTGTATAAAGCTCCGTCACCATCATCCCCAGACCAGGCAGTAAATACTTCCATCCTCCCTCCATGCGGCTTCCCAAAACCAGACATGTATAGAGAACCGCTGCTGAACAAAGCAGACTTCCACTGCCATGCTTCATCAGCGAGGATATCAGACAGACTACACTGCACAGAAAAATCCCGCAAACCATACAATGCAGATACCCTGTCATAAGGAAATCAATTGCGCTATCATCTGTTAAAAGAACTGCATCAAATTTGCCGCCTCCTATGCCAAAATATCTGATGCCTGCCCCCAACAGGCTCCATTCCTCATAAATAACAACACTTAAAATACATGCGGTCCAGTAGCTTATACTAAGCAGTACTGCTACAGCTGCAACAGCCGCAAAATATTTGGCAAATATATTCCTGCTTCTGCCATTTACAGCTGCCTCAATCAATTCCTCCATTCCGGCGTCCCTTTCCTTTGTAAAAATATTTGCTGTCACTAAAAGGATAATTGGAATAAATAAAAAAGCTGCCCCCAGCCATCCCAGCACATCAGTGATAAGATATTCTATTGAATTAGCATAGTAAAAAACGGATATTTCACCTGTCTTTTCTATTATTTTATTTACCGCCTCCTGATAACGCTGCCTGTATGCCTGCGAAAATGATGTAAGCTCTTTTGCCTCCTTCATCCAAAGTATCTTTTTCTTTTCCCATTCCTGCGCCCTGAATGCTGTGCTTTGGATTTCCTGTTTAGATAAAAGGCAAAACGTTCTTCTTTTGGTTTTGTACTTATATTGGTATTACATACTTCCCTGACTTCTTCCAAAGATACTTCACCCTTTATATACTCCCTGACAGAATTTCCCCAAAGGGCTTTCATTCGCTCCTGAAACACCGAAACCTCCACACCGCTCCAGCTTTCCAGATGAGCTTTACCTGAAAAAACAAAAAATATGTTTAGAGCCAGTAACAGGAAAACCGGAATCATTGCCCTGCCTCTTACAAATTTTAATAGCTCCTGTAGCCATAATTTCATTGTTGCTCCCTTTTATGTTCATTGGCAATATGTAACAATTATCTAAATACTTTATTCAGTGCCTTTTAATATACATTTATCATATTTACCAGCCTGAATTCTATAGGCAAAGGCATACCTTCCATTCTGTTTCATTAGTTCGTCGTGTGTTCCAGCCTCACAAACCTTCCCCTCTTCCATATATATAATTAAGTCAAAGTTGTGTACCATTACCAGCTGATGCGTCGCAATGATAATTAACTTATTATCACATAATTCAGCTATATTTTTAAGAAAAGTATCCCCTGAAATAGTATCCAGCGAAGCTAAAGGCTCATCAAAAAAACAACCTCACTTTCTTTATATATTAGTTTTTATTTACAGTATTAACATATAATTATACTTATAAGATGCCAACTCTTTTTTATTTTTAATAATTCAGGATATACCACATAATAGAAATAACAGGTATTTACCTGATAAATGTTATGAAAGTTTGTTAGTTCCATGTCTGCCCTGTGGCAGTGGTCTGAATGTTGCCGCTCATGTTCCTCCTTTTTGAGCGCAAAAAGACGCATGGTTTATAATTTTACTGTTCCATACGCCTTTACGCTATTATTTTATTATTAAATTGTTTTGCCGATTATGCTAAAGTGTGTTTGAAAAATGCTTCCCAGCAAATGTGGGGACGCGTTTTTCCGCGTGCAGATGTTGGAAATGATTTTTCAAACACGCTCTAACTACATAGCCTCGGTTTCAAGTTCTTTTATGTCACTTTCAATTAGTTCTGGGAAAAATTTACTAATTTCATCAACTGTGATTTTTCCATTTTGCAGCATAAGTAAAGCCTTTTCTTTTGCAACATCATACCGTTCACTTTTGATAAATGATTTCATTATCTGTTCTTCATAAAATAAACTCATCATAATCGTCACAACCTCCTTTTCTCTCTGCGCTAAATATTCCCTTAAAACATTCCTGTCCTTGCATATGCGGATTGTTTCTGTAACTGCCTTTTGTGTCATTCCGTGCTGTTTTGTCTGTTCGTTAAAAACTTTGCAGAAAATAATGTACTGGTTGATAATATCATCTGTATCGCTTTCGTAGATGACCTTTGCTTTTACCTCAATATCTATATCCGCATCCTCAAAAAATTCTTTAGACAAAGATATTTTATCGGGTTTCCGTCCTTTATTTCCCGTAAAAATCACATAAAGCTCAGGCTTTGGCATTTTTACTTTCCTGCTTTTGTAATAGTCTTGGCAAGTACGCTGAAAATATTCGTGATAGCTTTGCGCCAGATACAGCAAAACTCTTACCAAAATATTCACTGTCCATGTTGACTGTGCCTCCACAAGTATCATCAGCTTATTATTGACAATAAAACCCAAGTCATTATACAGATTATCAGTCATTACATTTGTAATTGTTACATCTGTAAGCGAGTCCTCTGTTGCTGTGGCATCCTCTGGGTGGAGTGTTCTATATAGTTTTAGCAGATACCTCTTATTCTGAAAAAGGTCAAGAAATACGCTGTCTTTTGCTTTACGCTTCGCCATGACCTTATGCGTCTGTTTTGTATCATCCGACACCCTATCACCTCAATTTCTAAAAATTGGTGGCAAAAAAAAACGATATAGCCTACTCCTACTACACTTCAATTATACAAAAAAACGCCTGTCTTTACAATAAAAAGGTTTATAACATTTTGTCTAAACATAGGACTTTGTTATCAACAAATGCTCCATAAAACCATTTATTAGTCAGTCGATAAATGTAAAAATCAATTAAAATTCATTGCGCAACAGCTTTGGTAAAATGCCTGCTGTTAAAAAGGTGTGAGGTTCATTCCCTCACACCTCAATTTCTAAAAACTGTCACAGGACAATCTCATACTGTCCCTATCTAATCCCAATTTCCGTATCCGCTTCTGTCACCACGCTATGTTCCTTAATATAAGCCATAATATCCTCAAACCGGGTAAAGGCAAGGCCCACATAGCTGTCTGCACATCCGTAGTAAATTGCAATCTTCCCGCTTTCCGGATCATGAATGGTGGCGCAGGGGAAGCACACATTGGGAACAAATCCCCTTTCCTCATACCACTCTTCCGGTGTAATCAGGAAGTTTTCACATCTGTATTTTACAATAGAGGGATTTTCCAAATCCAAAATCGCCCCGCCTATGGAATACACATAGCCGTTGCAGGTTCCGCTTACCCCATGGTAAAATAACAGCCATCCCTCCGTAGTTTCAATAGGAGCGGCGCCTCCGCCAATTTTTAATGACTCCCACCATTCACTTCCCTTCCCCATCACATGACGGTGTTTTCCCCAATAGACAAGGTCCGGGCTTTCACTGACAAATATATCCCCAAAAGGGGTATGCCCGCTGTCTGAAGGACGGCTGAGCAGCATAAAGTTTCCGTTTATTTTCCTTGGGAAAAGAACCGCATTTCTGTTAAATGGCAGAAACGGATTTTCTATTCTTGTAAAGGTTTTAAAGTCAGTGGTCTTTGCCATGCCGATAGATGCCCCGTAGAAATCCTGGCACCAGATAATGTAATAGGTATCCTCCACCTTTACCAGCCTTGGGTCATAAGCATATTTGGGCATAAAGGGGTTTCCCTCGTCATCCACAAAAGGAATCTTTTCCTCATCAAAGTCCCAGCAGATGGCGTCTTTGCTTCTTCCCATATAAATATATGGAACACCATTGGTCTGCTCTCCGCGGAATACGCCGATAAAGCCATCCCCGTAAGGCATTACCGCACTGTTAAAAATCCGTGCAACCCCCTTAACCGGATTTCTGCCGATAATGGGGTTTTCTGTATACCGCCAGATGGGGGCTCCTTTCAGTCCCTCCGGCCTCTCCTGCCAGGGAACATTGTTTACTTTTGGTGCAATCATTTTTACTTCACTCATTTTTACCTCATTTCCGCGCTTTCACATGCGCCTTTGTCCTTTTCCAAAAGTTCCAGATTCTTTCTGATCAGCTCACACCTCTGGGCCACACATTCCACACTGCGCAACGGGTCTTTCGGCGTATGGAATACATAATCAATCAGCTTATCCATCGTCGTTACCGCCACATACATACGGGTATCGCTGGCTGCATAATAAATAAACACATCTCCATTTTCCCTTGCGATAGCGCCGTTGGTAAAGACCACATTTGAAACATCCCCCACTCTTTCTGGGCCCCTTGGTCCAATCAGCAGTCCGGAAGGCTCCGCAATCACTTTGGAGGGATCGTCTAAATCCGTGGCAAAGGCATAAATAACATAACGCAGCCCTGCCGCTGTATTGCGGACGCCATGCGCTATATGTATCCAGCCCTTTTCCGTCTTAATCGGAACTGCACCTGCACCGTTTTTGGCCTCCGTAATCGTATGGTATCTGCGGATGCTGGTCATTTTCTCCTCATCAATTACCGCATGGGTGATATCATCGCACAGTCCAAAGCCAATCCCGCCGCCTGAGCCGGTTTCTATAAAGTCATCCATGGGCCTTGTATAAAAAGCGTACTTTCCGTTTACAAATTCCGGGTGCAAGACCACATTTCTCTGCTGGGGGGAATTTAATGTCACCAGATTGGGCAGTCTTTCCCAATTCTTTAAGTCCTTTGTCCTGACAATTCCGGCTGCCGCTACAGCCGCCGAAAGATCCTTTACGGAGGCGTCCTTGCTTTCCGAGCAGAAAACCCCATAAATATACCCATCTTCATGCTTTGTCAGACGCATATCATACACATTGGTTTCCTCCGGGCAGGTATCGGGAAGCTGGATGGGATAATCCCAAAACCGGAAACCATCCACCCCGTTTTCACTCTCCGCAACACCAAAAAAAGACTTCCTATCATCCCCTTCAATTCTGGCCACCAGATAATATTTCCCATTAAGCCAGATGGCTCCCGAATTCATCACCGCGTTAATTCCCAGCCGTTTCATAAAATATGGGTTTGTTTCCGGGTTCAGATCATACTGCCAGGTAAGGGGTACGTGCTCCCTTGTCAGCACCGGATATAAATACTTCTCATAAACACCATTGTAGAAGTTCTGGTCAGGCGAATTTTTCCTGACAATCAACGCTTCCTGTTTTTGCAGCTCTTCATAATATTTTTTATGCAGCATCTAAGGCTCCTTTCCTGTTTCTTCTTATTAGGTAATTGCGAGACTCGTAAACTTGCTGAATATTCTGACAATATATTTTGCGAAAAGCCTTATGCACCATGGAATCAAGACCATAGAAGGCAGGAGGGACGCTCCCCGACTGTCTTCTGTCCTGCTGGGCTTGATGGAATGCCCGGTGCAACAGGATTTGAGTGGAATATATTGTCAGAATATTTCCACAACTTCAAGTTTCGCAATTACCTATTCTTCTTATAACCTCAAGGCACATTCTTCCATTGTGGTAAGGACACTTCCAGGGCTCCACAATGGGCCTGTCAGGATATGGCACACCATAAGCATCCACTTCCCAGTACCACTCTGAACCTGCTCTTGTGTCAATTACAAATTCTTTTATAAAATTCCAAATACTTCCGGCCGCTTCCAGGTACTCCGGCTTATCAGGACTTTTCTGCCACCCATTCAAAAAGCCAACCACTCCTTCCGCCTGTACCCACCAGACTCTGTGTGCATTTACAACTCCTCTTTCGCATTCGTTTGCAAGAGAATGCCCATCAAAAGCAACTTTATAAATCTGCTCTGTCAGTTTCTTTGTAATGGGTGTCATCTTCTCTTCATATTTCTTCTCTGAAAGGACTTCCACACCTCTGTCAATCAGCCATGCGGTTTCAATATCATGACCATAGGAATGTAAATCAATTATTGAATTCATCCGGGCGTCAAAAAATACCTCCTGCCTGCCCAGCGCCGGATTATAAACCTTGTCTGCAAAGGTATCCAGAATCCATTCAAGCCTTTCCTTTACTTCCGGCATTTTAGACACGCGGTAAAGCTCTGTGTAGGCCTCAAACACATGAAGCAGGGTATTCATTGTTTTTTCTGCAATTACCCCGTTTTCAGAAAGCTTGTCATTGGCAATCTCATGAAAATCCCTGTCAAAAGCCTCTTTATAACCAATATCATCTGTACACTTCGTTTCAATTAATTGAAACAGCTCTTTCGCCATGTTCAGCGCCTCTTCATCCTTTGACGCTTCATAATAAGAGGCAAGGGCATAAATGGAGAATGCCTGATTATAGGTATGCTTGGTCATGTCCTTTGGCGTGCCATCATAATCAACCGACCAAAACACTCCTCCCTTTTCCTTATCCATACAATATTTCTTCATAAAGGCAAAGCCATGCCCTGCCTCCTCCAAAAGACTTTTATCCCCCAAAAGTGTGTAGGCACTGGCAAAAAACCAAGTAATACGGCTGTTTAGAATACACCCCTTCACCGCCCTTTTATCCATCTTAAGATTAAAATCCATCCACCCATAATATCCCCCATACACATCATCCCGCAATGACTTCCAAAAAGGAATTATCCGCTCCGATAAATGCCTGCTTATCTCATCTGTTATCATACCTTCTTCTCCCACTTTGTTTTTAGCCTAATTTAATTATAATTTAATCTTTAAATTAATCATCACCTATTATTGATATTTATATATTATTATTGATTATATTTGTTTTAATTTTAAAAAGTTTGTAAATTGCTTTTCTAATCTATTTTACTATATTTTATAGGCTTTACAGCTATATTTACAGCACTGATTTATTTTATTTTCATGAAAAAACCGAAACGGCTTCCCCTGTATTAGCCAACATTTAAAAAACCGCCTATTATAAAAATTGATATGCTTTTTTTATTGACCTTCAGTTAATTATATACTAATATTAATTAAAATTCACTTTAAAATCTCTAGAACTTAAGGCTATTTTATAAGTGTGTATGCAGGTATTTTCACTTAGCGCTTTATTGATAGGATTTAATGTCTCTTATGTGATATAATTCTTATAGTAAATGTCATAAGAGAAATGCTTATAACCTCTGTTTTAATTAAGCATAATTGACAAGCGGAAAGGAAGACTGGTTAAAATGAACTTAGAATTAGAAAATGTATCAATGGAAAAGCTGAAGAAATACCATCAGAAAAATCTGACGGCCCATAAGGGAAAGATTGTTTTTACAGGTTCCTCCCTTATGGAAATGTTTCCAATTGAAAAATTTATGGATGAACGCGGGAACCCTTATATAATTTATAATCGTGGAATGAGCGGTTTTAAAACTGAAGATATGGTAAAGGTATTGGATATATGCGTGTTTGAACTGGAACCTTCACGTATTTTTATCAACATCGGCACAAATGATTTAAGCGATCCGAATATCTCAATTTCCCAGATGATTGAAAACTATGGGACAATTCTGGACAAAATAAAAAAAAGACTCCCTGGGGCAGAGATTTATCTGATGGCATATTATCCTGTTAATTACGATGCGGCGTCAGAAGAGATGAAACCTTGTCTTGAAATCCGCAATAACCGGAAAATCACACTTGCAAATAAAGAGGTGAAAAAGCTTGCCCAACGTTTCTGTGGAAAATACATAGATATTAATGACAATCTGAAAGATGAACAGGGCAGGTTGAAGGCATCCTATACAATTGAAGGTATGCACATTAAAGAGGAAGGGTATCGCGCTATTTTAGATGACATACTAAAATATGTGGGAGAACCTGCCTGGAAATTGTAAAAACAAAACTATATGCTATTGGTTTTAATGAGGTATCTTTTATGGACATTCAATCTGCATTTTTATCTTCCCTTATCTCCGTCCCTAAACTATCCCCCACAGCTGCCCCGGAGGACTTCCTTGGACGGATTTTCCCGGAAGGCGCCCAGGTTCCCATCTCTCTTCCCTGTCTTCTTTCTGGGGGAAAAATAGCCGCCTTCTCTCCCTGGTCTTTTGACATCAAAGACCTGGACTGTTATCTCATTTTGTACACCCAGAAAGGCTGCGGGAAGCTTCTGCAAGGCAATCAGGTTCATACTCTCTCTGAAGCCTCTCTGCTTTTTTGGGACTGTCGGCAGCGCTTTCGAATTGACATTGCAGTCAGCCCCTGGGAATACCAGATATTATTTTTAAAGGGCGATATTCTTTCCTATTATTTAGGACTACTTCCCTCCGGGCAAGTTCCTCTTATACACGCACCCTTCTGTTCCGATATTGGCCTGGAAATGGCGTTCCTTACCAGCTTTAATCCCTCTGGCATCAGCCAGCGGCTGCTGGTTTCTGACAGGATTAACCATATTGCCATCCAATGTATCACCACGCTTCTGGGAGAAAAAAATGCCGCTCCCAGGCTTCCTTCCTATATCAAAAATTTACGGGACTTATTTGACAGTCATTTTCAGAATGTTTATACTTTAGATGGTTTAGCAGAACAGTTTGGCGTCAACAAATACCGGATATGCAGGGAATTTAAGGCCGCATACAAAATTTCTCCTTTGCAGTACTTAAACCGCCAAAGGATTCGGCAGTCCGCCGCCCTGCTCCTTTCCACTGACTGTAAAATCCACGAAATCGGCAGCATGGTTGGCATTGAAAACACCAATCATTTTATTTTTTTATTTAAAAAATTTTACGGTATAACCCCCTTAGAATACAAAGAGCGGATGGTTCTTTAAACCATCCGCCGCACACTATCTTTTATTACCAGACGTCCATCCACTATGGAAATTCCCTTTTTATAAAATTTCCCTTCTATTTTCCTGATCAGCTTATCTATAGCTTCCCATGCCATTCCCTCTATATCCACTTCGTAAGTCGTAATCCCCAAGTCGCAAAGGCCCGGATAAATATAGTTATCAAATCCGGCCACTGAAATATCGGCCGGAACACAATAGCCCCTCTCCTGCAAATTTTCTATAAACACACCTGCTGTAAGATCGCAATTACAGACAAAAGCAGTGGGAAGTTCATCAGGCAGTCTGAAGCAAAATCCATCATCCCTTTTTCCGCTCTCCCTGTTCCGGTCATCAATTATCCATTCATTTCTAACTTCCAGTCCATGTTCTAAAAGAGCCTTGCAAAAGCCAAAATACCGATCAGTGATACTGCAGGTGCTAAGAAGTGTTCCAACATACCCAATATTGGTGTGACCCATGTCAATTAAGTAATCAGTAACCTTATACATTCCATAAAAATTATTGGAAATCACCGCATCACACTCAATCCTTTTATCGTAAAAGTCCAGACAGACAAACGGGACCTTAATACTTTTTTCAATCATAGATAAATACTCTTCCTGCAAAAGCCCGATAATAATAATTCCATCTACCTTATCTTCTGTAAGAAGCCTTGGCTTTATCAGCCCCTTTTCATTCTTCTGTTCAATAATTTCAAGCATGGTAAAGGATTCTCTTGCCATCGCCCTGGTAGCTACCTCCTGGTAAACCTGCCAGTAAAAAGAGTTTTGCTGATCGAAACATCTTTGCGCAATCAAGACTCCTATATGGTAACTTTTTCCTGCCTTTGACAATTTCACTTCTGAAGGCGACTGGTATCCCATCTCTCTTGCAAGCGTCTTTATTTTTTCCCGCATTGCTTCACTGACGCCTTTCTGATCTGCCAGTGCCTTAGAAACAGTAACCGTACTTACGTTTAGTCTCGCAGCTATGTCTGCAAGCTTTACCGACTTGGCCATCTTCCCTCCGTTTCACTCCCATAAACGTCCTCCAGAAATGCAAAGGGAGCATCTTTCTCCATCTGCAGAAATTCCATGAGAAGGAAAGCCGCCCGTAAAGACACCCGTTCTTCTCTCAGAATTCTCCCTGCCTCTTTTTTATCTGCCAAAATCACCTCTATACTTTCGCTATCCTCCCGAAATTTACCGGATACCTTACCACTTGCAAAGCCATATACAGCAGTGCTGGTTTCGTCAGTCATCCCTGCTCCCAGGTAAAAAGGACGCCGCAAAGCAGCATTTCCTCCCTCATAAGGCAGAAAGTCCAAACCCGTTTCTTCCTTCATTTCCCGAACTGCCGCCTGGGAAGCGGTTTCTCCTTCATCTATCAGACCTGCCGGCAATTCATAAATCCACTTATCCAGAGGATATCTGTACTGCCGTATCATCACAATTTTTTGAGGGTCGTCTTTCCAGATGGGGTAAATTACAATGCCATTGGATAAAAGCTTCCCTGTAAGGACAGGCAGCGTCTCTTCCTTATTTCTGGTTGCAAAAAAATAGTGAAACGGTTCCCCCTTATTGGTAAGCGCATCCATTTCATATAGGTTTAGGAATTTATTATCTGTAAGTTTCCTTACAGCCGTAAACTTTTTCCCGCCATCTTTCCTTTCCATAACCCCTGATTCCTTTCCTTGATTATTTATATAAATATTGCTTTTCTCTTTCTATCTCCACAGGAATTGCCTTTCCCATACTCCGCAGCTTCTGGCATAAATTGTCCATCCGGTGTCTCTTCTGTCCCATACGGATATCATACCGTTCCACCAAATCCCGGTATAGTGGATTAATTTTCAACTTTTCCCGGACTGCCGCCGAGAAAGAACAGTAAGTAAATAAAATCGTCCGGGCTACCTTATTTAACCTGGGGGAACCATTGCTCTCATATAAAATCCACAACACATAATCCATCACAAACATCTCTTTAATACTGTTTCTCGCCCGCCCCATATCATTTTTAATTTTTTCTTTTGTTTCTGCTGACAGTTCATTGTTCCGGCGGTAAAACTGGATATAATCAAAATATTCACTGGTAAGGGAACGTTCCGAAAGGTCATTCCACCTTGCCCCCTGTACTCTCTTGCACATCTCCCAACGGAATTCTCCTGTCAGCCTTGTAAGAATCAATGTAAGATCTTCCATTTGAAAAATAGAGCTTAACATCCTTGCAGGCGTTGTTCGCCTCTTTCCTTCAATTTCCTGCCACATAACGCCCCTTACCCCTATGTTCGGAGTCAGAATCACATCTGGACGCACTTCAATATTTAGAAACTCCCTTACAATTCCCTGTTCCGGGGCTGTAAAAAGCATCTCTCGGCAATAAGCGCCAAAATCCTTCTGACAGATGTTGTCAAATGTAAGCTCCACTTTATCCGCTGAAACCAAAGTACTATCCAATGGCTTAAGAACATTATGTGCAGAAAATACAGGACAAAAAGTGCTGACCCTTCCGTATGTCATTTTATTTGTCAGGGGAAATACATTTTCCAGTTCGTAAATTACCTTTGCAGTATAATCCCCCAGCAGCTCCTTTTCCTCCTGCCTGGTAATATTTCCCGTCTTCCTCTGTTCAATCAGATACCCGGAGTAATCCAGATCAAACTCATTTCTGCTTGGTTCTTTCTTTCCTTCGTACACAGCCCGCAGCCATTCATAATAGGAATAAACCCCTCTCTCCGGCGCCGTTGGAAGATGGTTAACGATACTGTACAGATAGCGGGCGTTCTCAATTCCCGCCAGTTCTTCATCCACATAGCCAAAGTTAAACAGCATTTTGACAATCTGAGGCGTTTCCCCCTCTTTTATGCTTCTCTTAAAAGCAGCAATATATATCTGATAAAATTCTTTGGTCAGCTTTTGGCGCAACAGACGCATGTCGTCTTCTGTTCCATTTTTATTGTTGCTTAGCTTATAATTCTTTACATTTTCCCTGAAGGCTTCGTTTAGCTCTTCACTGCACCCTGCGTAAGACAAAATAGCTGTAAGAGAATCCTTCAGCACCCCTGCATCCGGAAGCTCTTCCCCCCATATCCTTTCCGTGCTTCTTGTCCTCTCTCCCTGCTTTCCAGCCTCTTCTATTCTTTTCTCATATATCGCTTTTTCATCACCATAAACAGGCTTCTCAATGGTCTGATCCTCTAAACGCATCATGATTTCGTTCATATTTCTTCTGATAGCTGTAACATCCTCTGCCTCCGGCCCTTCTTTTTGTACCGCTTTTCCATAAAGAGAAATCAAAAGCTCCAGCAAATTTGTTCCTTCTTCATTCATAATAATCTGGCAGATATTCTTCTTATACTCATCCATCTGGCCGCACAGAACCGCCACAGTATGAATATCTGTACTTGCCCGCAGAAGCATTCCGCTTACAAAATCATTTTCTACCTTTCTCACATCCCAGGCTGATATCATCTGGCTTAATGCAGAATAATATCCCCGCATCCAGGGCGGCATATCCCTTTCAAGGGACAGCCTCTCTAATTCCTTATAACCGTCCGGCTCTCCCGGCACAATGTTGTATTTTCCACACAGCCTCATATAATCCTGATAGCTGATCATAAAATGGTCGTACAGCTCATTGCACTCTGTTTTCAAACGTCTGTAATTTCCAAATATTTCTTTCAGCTGCCTGAACAGGGAGGAAATAAAAAAGCGGATAGCATCGCTGTTGCCGTCAATCATCTCCTTTATTCTCTCCGGCTCAAAGGAATAACCAATAACAGTTAGTTTTTCTTCCGCCCTGTATTCTGCATATGCCACCTTACAGCCTGCGGAGCACAGTCCAATCACATCACCGCTATGCAGTATATAACAGCCGCCCGGATAGACAACACTGGCCGTTCCTTTTACTATTAAATATAAAACATTTATTTTCTGACCACTTTGAAATATTACCTGCCCCTGCTGAATTTCTCTCGTTGTCATACTCTCTCATATCCCTTCCGGCGGTTATTCCTTGGCCCAGATAAGCGCACATTTCACTGCCTTTTTCCATCCTTTTAATAGTCTTTCACAGTGCTCGCTGCTCATCTCATGGACAAACTCTTTTCCCAACTGCCAGTTTTCGCATATTTCCTCCCTGCTTTTCCAATAGCCGCAGGCAAGCCCTGCAAGATAAGCGGCGCCAAGAGCGGTTGTCTCAATACACTGGGGACGGTATACCCTTGCGCTTAAAATATCCGCCTGGAACTGCATCAGGAAGTCATTGGCACTGGCGCCTCCGTCTACCTTAAGACCTGCAATGGACACTTCCGCATCCTCTTCCATCGCTTTTAGCACATCATAGGTCTGGTAAGCAATAGACTCCAGTGTTGCCCTGATAAAATGTTCCTTCTTACATCCCCTGGTAATCCCCACCACAGTTCCCCTTGCGTATGGATTCCAGTATGGGGCTCCCATGCCGGCAAAAGCAGGCACCACATAGACCCCTTCCGTATCTTCCGCTTTGTCTGCATACTCTTCCGTCTGTGCCGCATTCTTTACCATTCTCATGCCGTCACGGAGCCATTGCACCGCAGCTCCCGCAACAAACACACTTCCTTCCAGTGCATATTCCACCTGTTCCCCACAGCTTGCGGCAATAGTAGTTATCAGGCCGCTTCTGGATGAAATAGCTTCTGTTCCCGTATTCATCAAAAGAAAGCACCCTGTTCCATATGTATTTTTTACCTGCCCCCTGGAAAAACAGCATTGTCCGAAAAGCGCAGCCTGCTGGTCCCCTGCAATTCCTCCAATAGGAATCTGCCCCCCAAACCAGGCATTGTCCGTATACCCATAAATACAGCTGGACGGTTTTACTTCCGGCAGCATACAGGCAGGTATATGAAAAAGCTGTAATAGTTCTTCATCCCAGCAAAGCTCATGAATATTATATATCATAGTGCGGGAAGCATTGGTATAGTCCGTAACATGGATTTTTCCTCTGGTAAGGTTCCAAATCAGCCAGCTGTCCACGGTCCCAAAAAGAAGTTCTCCCTTTTCCGCCCGCCGCCTTGCCTCCGGCACATAATCCAGAATCCACGCTATTTTAGCCGCACTAAAATAAGCGTCCGGCACAAGCCCGGTTTTTTCCCGGATCATTTCCCCATGACCGGCTGCCACCAGCTCATCAATCTTTTCCGCCGTCCTGCGACATTGCCATACAATCGCATTATAAACCGGTTCTCCGGTAATCCTGTCCCAAACCAGGGTAGTCTCCCTCTGATTCGTAATGCCAATTCCTGCTATATCTGCAGGTACCGCTCCCAGCATCGCCATAGCCTCCATGGTGACTGACAGCTGGGAAGACCAGATTTCCATAGGATTATGCTCTACCCATCCCGGCCGGGGATAAATCTGTCCGAATTCCTTTTGCGCAATGCTCATTACTTCCCCTTTTTTATTAAAAAGGATACATCTGGAACTTGTTGTTCCCTGATCTAATGCCATGATATATTTACTCATTCTATTCCTCCCTGCTTATGCCCTGCAAAAATATTTCCGGTGGCAATTACCGGAATGGAGGTTCCCGCTGCATTTTCAATCAACACATCTCCCACCTTAACCGGCGGATAAACAGACGCTGCACGAATCTGTGCCATACATTCGTCAATCTTCTCTTTGGGAATTTCCGCCGCAGTTTTCACCGGAACCGTTCTTGCCGTCAGCCTCTTTCCGTCATTTTCTGCTTCCGGCCCTTCCTTCACCCGGATAAATGAGGTAACTGTCCGTACAGGCGCCGTCAGCTCATTGATGGCGTATTCCTCCCCTTTTTTACAGGTATTTCCGGTAATGGCAAAGCTTCCATCCTCATTTCTTCCTGCAGTTATCAGGCATCCCACCGGACATCCAATGCAAATCAGCTCTTTTCCTGCGTCTCTGCCTTCCGGCAGGGTACATTGGGTTTTCTTTGGAATTTTGGGCCGCAATGCCTCTCCCCAGTCTGTTTCCCCATTTAAAATATAATCAGCGGCAAAACGGCCTGCATCAGCCGCCTCCTTTGAAACATTATCTACCAAATCATGGACATGAAGCACATTTCCACATGCAAAAATCCCATGGACTGTAGTTTCCAGCCTTGCATTTACTACCGGTCCCATGGTCATATCATCCATTTTAGCTCCGGCTTTCCGGCTTAACTCATTTTCCGGTATCAGCCCGCAGGATAATAGCAGTGTGTCACAATCAATCCTCTCTTCCGTACCCGGAACAGGTTCTCGGTTTTCATCCACCTTTGCGATGGTTACCCCTTCCACTCTGTCTTTTCCATGAATTTGCGTAACTGTATGGCTAAGTTTAAGGGGAATTCCAAAGTCGTCCAGACATTGTACAATATTTCGCTTTAACCCGCCTGAATAGGGCATAATCTCCGCCACAAGCTTTACCTTCGCCCCCTGAAGCGTCATCCGTCTTGCCATAATCAGACCTATATCCCCTGAACCAAGCACAACTACTTCCCGGCCCGGCATCCGGCCTTCTATATTTACATAACGCTGAGCTGTTCCTGCAGAATAAATTCCTGCCGGACGGCCTCCCGGTATATTCATAGCGCCTCTTGCACGCTCCCTGCACCCCATGGCAAGGATTACCGCCCCTGCCTCTATCTGGAAAAGCCCCATCTTTCTGTTCATCGCTGTAACCATACAGGGACTCCCCCCCTGTATATCCACTACCATCGTATTTAACAGGCTGGGGATCCCATTTTCCTGCACCTTCTCCACATAGCGCACCGCATATTCCGGCCCGGTAAGCTCTTCCTTAAATGTATGAAGACCAAATCCATTATGGATACACTGGTTTAAAATACCTCCAAGCTCTTTATCTCTTTCCAGAATTAATATATCTTTCACACCTTCGTCATAAGCAGAAAGAGCCGCCGCCATCCCTGCCGGACCGCCGCCAATAATCGCCAGATCTACTTTTCTCATAGGTTTCTCCCTTCTTCCGGGGACAGAAGATACCAGGAGTCCTCCCCCGCCTTTTTGATTTCGCTTTCATCCCTGTGAAGCTCTCTTGCCAGGATCTCAACCACTTTTGGATTACAAAAACCTGACTGGCACCGGCCCATCCCTGCGCGGGTACGCCGTTTAATGCCATCCGTAGTCACTGCCCCTAAAGGTCTTCGAATGGCATCCACAATTTCTCCCTCGGTAATCATTTCGCAGCGGCAAATCACATTGCCATAGGCCGGGTTTTTCTTTATCAGCTCTTGCTGCTCTTCCCTGGATGCCTGGGCCATATTTACTATCCCTTTTCTTTCCGCCCTGAAGTTTATTTTAACCGGAGGGTTAAGCAATTTTCTTACCATATCCGCCACATATCTGCCAGTCGCAGGAGCGCAGGAAAGCCCAGGCGATTCTATTCCCGCCACATCAATAAATCCTGGCGCGTCCCATACTTCTCCTATAATAAAGTCGTCTTCCCGCCATTCCGTCTCCCCGCCCTCTTTTTCCGGTGCTTTTGAGATATGGGCCCGAAGCCCTGCAAAAGAAGTAATAACGGCATTTCCCGGAATGCTGCAAACACTAAGGGCGGCTTTTTCCATTACCTGGCCCATGCCCTCCCTGGAGGTTTCCACTCCCTCCTTATCATCTATATCCATAGCAGTAGGGCCAGTCAGCAGATTTCCATGTACAGTAGGCGTTACCAGAACCCCTTTTCCAAGAACTGTAGGAAGCTGAAACAGGGTATGCTTTACCATACCTCCCACATTTTTATCATAAAGAAGATACTCCCCTTTTCTGGGAGTAATCTTCATTTTATATGCACTTATCATGTTATGGATTTCATCAGCGTATACGCCTGCAGCATTGATTACAACCTTTGCCTCATAGTCGCCGGCCTGTGTCTTAACCAAATAGCTGTCATTCTCTCTCCGAATGGCTTTCACTTCCCTTTGGAAATGGAATTCCACTCCGTTTTCCGCTGCGTTTTCCGCCAGGGCAATGGTAAGCCCAAAAGGACACACAATGGCTCCCGAAGGAGCATAAAGCGCTGCTACAGCCTTCTCCCCCACCATTGGTTCCAGGGAGCGCAGGGTCTGCCGGTCTAAGACTTTTAGCCCTTCCACGCCATTGGACTGGCCGCTCTTTTTCAATTTCTCCAGCCTGTCTTTGTCCTTTTCATCAAAGCACAGCACCAGAGAACCATTTTGGCGGTAAGGAAAATCAAGTTCCTTTGAAAGAGCCTCCATTTCCCTGCTGCCCTCCACATTGAGCTTCGCCTTCAAGGTTCCCGGTTTTGCGTCAAACCCGCCATGGACAATTCCACTGTTGGCCTTGGAAGTTCCCTCACATAAGTCAGAGGCTTTCTCAAGAACCAGCGTTTTTAATTCCAGGCGGGCCAGTTCCCTGGCAATGGCACATCCGCTTACCCCCGCGCCAATGATAATCACATCATACATAAATATGTCCTTTCAATCCATTTAATGTTATAAATGGTCATACAAAAATATCTTATTTGGTTTTTGTATGACCACCGTTTCTATGAGTATAACAGATTATTCAGTTTTTCTCAATCTTATACTCCTGCATATCACGGACTTTGCCTGCGTCTGACGGCCTTTTTTATACCGCTACCACGTAAGCACCTGGCATCCGTCTTCAGTAACTGCTACTGTAACCTCCCACTGGGCAGAAGGTTTTCCATCTGCGGTATAAACGGTCCAGTTGTCGTCCTCATCCACGTAAATCTCATTGGTTCCCATATTCACCATGGGTTCTATGGTAAATACAAATCCTGGTACCAAAAGCATCTCTGTGCCTGCCTTCGTTACATAACTTACAAAGGGTTCCTCATGAAATTCCATGCCTATGCCATGACCGCCAATGTCAACCACAACGCTGTACCCGTTTGCCCTGGCATAGTCGTTGACTGCCTGTCCCATATCCCCAAGAAATCCCCAGGGCTTTACCATGGCAATTCCTTTTTCCATACATTCCTTTGTGACCTGTACCAGCTTTCTCTTTTCTTCGCTTACCTTTCCGATACAGTACATTCTGGAAGAATCTGAAAAGTATCCTTTATATAATGTGGACGCATCCACATTTACTATATCCCCTTCTTTTAATATAACATCCTTTGAAGGGATACCATGACAGACTACCTCATTGATTGAGGTACATACGCTTTTGGGGTATCCCTCATAATTTAAAGGGGCGGGAATTCCTCCCATCCGCACGGTTACATCATGTACCACATCGTCAATCATCTGGGTATTAACTCCCGGACCTATCATTTTTTCCACAGCGTCCAGCACAGCAATGTTTATAACACTGCTCTCTTTAATTCCTTCAATCTGTTCCCTGCTCTTAATCATACTCCGCTCAGGTACAATATGCCCCTCCAGCTCATAGTGATGAATTTTCTCGTCAAAAGCCATATGGCATGCTTTATACTTTTTGCCGCTGCCGCACCAGCACCGGTCATTTCTACCTAATTTTTCCATCGCTTATCATTTTCTTCTTTTCATTTTCTTTAAATGCAGCCATAAAGTGAGAGATATTCTCACTTATGCTTCGCTTTTTAAATACGGCGGAGCCTGCCACGCAAATATCTGCCCCAGCTCCAATCACTTCCCTGACATTTTTCTTCCCGACGCCGCCGTCCACTTCTATCTTAACGGAAAGTTTATTTTTGTCAATATAGTTTCTAAGCTGCCTAATCCGTTCATAGGCTTCCGGCATAAAGGGCTGCCCTCCAAACCCAGGCTCCACACTCATAATTAAAATCAGCTCCACCTCCTGCAGGTAAGGGTAAACCGCCTCCAGCGGCGTTCCCGGTTTAATGGAAATCCCTGCCTTTGCTCCTGCCTCATGAATTGCTTCAATGATTTGCCGGACATCCCTGGCCGCTTCCAGGTGGAATGTGATGCCGTCGGCGCCACATTCCACAAATTCCCTGATATACCGCTCCGGTTCCACAATCATTAAGTGAACATCAAAAAACTGTCCGCTTGTGTCCCTGATGGACGAAATAAGCGGCATTCCAAAGGAAATGCTGGGAACAAAAATACCATCCATAACATCAATATGCAGATACTCCGCTCCCGCTTTTTCCGTTTCCTTAATCTGCTTTCCCAAAATATTAAAATCCGCTGCCAGAAGAGACGGCGCTAAAATGTTCATGGACACTCCTCCAATTTACCCCTGCTTTTTATGACAAACAATATAAAAACTGCTTTTGCCATAAATTTTCAGGAAATGTACTCTATGCGAGAAACTCTTTTATCTGCCCGTAGATCCCTTTCCCATCCAGCTTATACTTTTCCACCAGCGCGGAGGCCGATCCGGATTCTCCAAAAACATCCTGCATTCCAATTTTCTTTACCGGTACCGGATATGCTGCGCAAAGTGCGTCGCACACTGCGCTTCCAAGGCCGCCAATTACAGAATGCTCTTCTGCTGTTACCACTTTTCCCGTCTTTTTGGCAGAGTTAATAATAATCTCTTCATCCAGCGGCTTAATGGTGCAAATGTTGATAACCTCTGCGCTTACGCCTTCCTTTTCCAGCATTTCCGCCGCCTCCAGCGCATTGCCCACACAGATACCTGTTGCCACAATAGTTACATCCGTCCCTTCGCGTACAACTGTTCCCTTTCCAATTTCAAATTTATAATCCGGCCTGTCGTTAATTACCGGGCAGGCTGCACGGCCAAACCTTATATAAACAGGCCCTACATATTCCGCCGCCGCTTTTACGGCCGCTTTTGCCTCCACATCATCAGCCGGACACATAACCACCATACCGGGGATAGTGCGCATAAGAGCAATATCTTCATTGCACTGGTGAGAGGCGCCGTCTTCCCCTACCGTAATGCCTGCATGGGTTGCCCCGATTTTTACATTCAAATGAGGATAACCGATAGAATTTCTAACCTGCTCAAAAGCTCTTCCTGCCGCGAACATGGCAAAACTGCTGACAAAAGGAATTTTTCCTGTAGTAGACATACCTGCCGCAATGCCTGTCATATTACATTCTGCAATCCCACAGTCAATATGACGATCGGGATAGGCTTTCTTAAATACACCTGTTTTGGTAGCCGCTGCCAAGTCCGCGTCCAGCACTACCACATTGGGATTTTCCGCGCCAAGCTCTAACAACGCATTGCCATAGCTTTCCCTGGTGGCAATCTTCTTCACAATTTTCTCTTCCATATAAAAACCTCCATTCCAGTTCCGCACCAGTCCTTCCAAGTTCCCCGTCAGCAGAACAAATTATGTCTGTTTCACATCCAGAATTTGTTCTGGGCACTTGTTCTAACTGGTGCTGATTTTCCATTCCAGTTCCGCACATATTTTTATTCCTGACATTTTTCCAGTTCTTCGCTGATTTTTTCCAGATCGGCCATTGCAACCTCATATTCCTTGTCATTGGGCGCTTTGCCATGCCAGTCCACACTCCCCTCCATAAAGGATACGCCCTTTCCTTTCAGGCTGTGGGCTATTATGGCTGTAGGCATTCCTTTTGTTTCCCTTGCTTCCTTAAAAGCGGCACGGATGGCGTCAAAATCATGGGCATCTATATTTATTACATGGAAATTGAAGGCTTCAAACTTTTTATCTATAGGATAAGGTGAACATACCTCCGTCACCGGCCCGTCTATCTGCAGTCCGTTATTGTCCACAATTACTACAAGATTGTCCAGCTTACGGTGTCCGGCAAACATGGAAGCCTCCCATACCTGTCCTTCCTCCAGCTCGCCGTCTCCAAGAAGTGTATACACACGATAGCTTTTACCGTCCATTTTTCCGGAAAGGGCCATGCCCACCGCTGCGGAAATCCCCTGCCCAAGAGAACCGCTTGACATGTCTACTCCCGGAATGTGCTGCATGCAGGGATGCCCCTGCAGATAAGAACCTAATTTGCGCAGGGTTGTTAAATCCTCCACAGGGAAAAATCCTCTGTTGGCAAGAGTGGAATAAAGCCCTGGCGCCGTATGCCCTTTGGACAGAACAAAACGGTCCCTCTCCTCCATATCTGGATTTTCCGGATCTATGTTCATTTCCTCAAAATACAAATAGGTATAAATATCAGCCGCAGACAAAGAGCCTCCCGGATGCCCCGCCTTTGCACTGTGAACTGCCGTTACAATGCCTTTTCTTACCTTATTGGCAATTTTTTTCAGCTCAAGATTGTTCATGATAACCTCCATTTCCATATAAGCAGCCTTTTCATTTACGTGGTTCCTGTTAAGCGGAACTCTGTAATATTTTAGCATAATTTCTTCATATAATCAAACGAATAGTCATGTGAGGTTACAATTTTGCCATCTAAAAAAACCCTGACCCGGAAACAAAAAATCGGTTTATTTTCCGCGCTTCTTTTCTCTGCCGTTTTTTTCCTTTTCTATTATATTTTTACAAACGACAGCCGTATGTTTCACGCACTGGCAGACGAAATGTTTTATTCTGAACTTTCCGGAAATGCCCTAAGCCTGCATTATACTCTTGCCTACCCGGAAAAATATGGTTTTACCGGTGAGGCAGTCCTTTCTACTTATGACTCCGGCGCTGATAACGGCAAAGAGGCTGTGGAATCCGCTCTTTTGCGGCTTTCCCGTATATCCCCCCAAGGTCTAAGCGAAGACGACGCTTTTGCCTATCAACTGCTGGAGCGTTACCTGAAGCTGCGCCTTAAGGGAACCTCCTATGCCTATTATGATGACCCGCTCTCTCCCTCCTCCGGAATGCAGTCCGGCCTGCCCATTCTCCTTGCCGATTATACCTTCCGCAGCCCCAAAGATGTGGAAGATTATCTGCATATTTTGGATCAGACAGACACCTACTTCCAAGGACTTATCCAATATGAAAAAGAAAAGGAAAAACGAGGACTTTTTATGTCTGAGAACGGGGTCAAAAAAGTGAAAGAACAGTGCTGCGCAATCATGGATAAAAAGCTTCTTTCTACCGGCGCCCACTTTCTTCACACTACCTTCAATGAAAGAGTATCTGTTATGGAAGAAAAAGGACAAATTACACGAGAGCAAAAAGAACAGTGGATTTCTGAAAATGACCGTCTGCTTACCACTGTGGTGGGGCCTGCCTACGAATCAGTGGCAGATGCCTTTACCGTCTTTGAGGGCAGCGGCGAAGCTATGGGACTTTGTAATTTTAAAGACGGGCGTGCCTATTACGAATACCTGCTTGCCTCCATTACAGGCTCTTCCCGCAGCATTCCGGGAATCAAAACTATGCTGCTTGAAGACTTCCAGAAAAATTATACCGCCCTGGCTGCTTTACTTAAAAGCTGCCCCGAATTGGTTTTTATGGATTCCGAGTCAGCCCAAAGCTTCCCCTATTCCACCGCTGCGGAAATGTTAAACGATTTACAGCGCCGTATGTCCGCTGATTTTCCCTCTTTTCCCCGGCTGGAAAAGGATTTTACGCCCTCCTGCACCATTAAAAGCGTATCTCCGGCTATGGAAAGCTACTCAAGCCCCGCATATTATTTGACGCCCCCTATTGACGATATGAGCAGTAACATTATCTATATTAACCAGAAAAACATGCCCGACGCTCTGACTTTGTATACTACCCTGGCCCATGAGGGATATCCCGGTCACTTATACCAGACTGTATACAGTCAGCTTTATATGAACCTGAGAAATACCTCCTGCCTCCGTTATCTCCTGCACTATGGAGGGTATACGGAAGGCTGGGCCCTCTATGTTGAAAATCTTTCTTACCAGTACGCCCAACAGCTGGTACAGGAGGAGGCCCCTACAGAAGCCTTATGGTATGAGGCTTGCCGCCTTAACCGTAATTTACAATTGTGCACCTATTCTCTGCTTGACATTGCCATACATTATGAAGGAGCTTCCCTTACACAGACAGCAAATATTCTGCAAAAACTTGGAATTACAGACCAAAATACAATTACATATATCTATGAATATATTGTCGAGGAACCGGTAAACTATCTGAAATATTATCTTGGATTTCTGGAATTTCTCTCTTTAAAAGACAGTGCGGAAACGCTTTGGGGAGAAGATTTTTCATTAATGAAATTTCATCAGTTTATTTTGGAAACAGGGCCTTCTGATTTTCAGGGATTAAACGACAGGCTGTCATGTTACTGACAGCCTGTCATACTAAAATTGCCCAGCATTTTCCTGCTGCCAGGTATCCCCTATTCCATCATTCCTTCCAGATATCCTCCATCCCAAAGCAATATTTTCAGTTTTCCTGCCGCTTCCACAGCAGGCGCTGTAAAGTACTGGTTCGTCATTACCGCCCCTACCATTCTGTCGTAATAATCCCTGCCTGCGTAGGCTTCCTGCACCGCCTTTACTCCTACAGGGGCCGTATATCGTTTACACTGAATGGCATAGGTCACGCCTTCCTTTTCTGCCAGAATATCAATTCCATAATCTCCGCTGCCTCTGGTCACTTCCACATCTACAAAACCGTTTTGCTCAAGCAGCTCCGCACAAAAGTATTCAAACTCATGGCCTTCCATATCCTCAAATAAGTCTGCATCCCTGCGCTTTATTAAAAGTCCCCGCCCCAAAACCAGCGCCGCAATGACTGCCAGCAGCCCAATCACAACCACCGCTATTATCACTTCTGTCGATAATGTCATATCTTTTTATCCTTTTTGTAAATTTATACACACTCCGGGAACTGTTAAGAAATAACTTTTAAATCGTGTGCCGGAATTCTCATCACTGTAAAGCTTTCCGCCGGAAGCCGCAGCATACCGTCTAACTCCTCAAAGCCTTCCGTATAAGAAACTGTCTCCGGGTATAAGCTCTTAGATTTTTCATCTTTATGCTCCGCCCTTGTAAGTTCTTTTCTTAAAGCTTTTCCTCTGATTCGTCCATCCTTCCAGTCAGTTAAATCTAAAATCATCTGCTCTTGTTTGGCGTTTACCGCCTTTATAATATACTCATCCTCTTTTTCATCCAGTGAAATATTTACATAAACCCCTTCTTTTCCAAGAGTCTTTTCCTGCCCTTCCATAGGCACAGTTATTGTTCCCATGTTTTCTCCGTACATTTTCTGTACATAATAGCTGGCAGTGGGATAAACGGCAGATTCATCAAACCAAATCATATCCGGCGACCACTGGGCATAGCCAAGCCGCGCAAAAAGAGGGGCATAAGATGCCAGCGCCACCACATCCGCATTTCTCTCCACTCCCGTCATAAACGCTGCCTCGGCAAGCGCCCCATTCAATGTATTGGCACATGGATTATTCATACCGCTTTGGGGATGTGCCGCATATTCCCCGGAAAAGACTTTTACATCCCTGGGATAATCGTCATAAAAGTCCACATGCTCATAAAACCATTCCGGTTTTACATAATAATGTTCGTCTACCGCATAACAAAAGTTTTCTTTTTCCCCAGCGTGCTTCCGGTAAAACTTCCATGCGTCTTCATACCGCTTTGAAGTAATGTCCGGCCCTGCAGAGCCAATCAGCTTTATTTCCGGATATTTTTTATGAATTGCCTCTTCAAACAGTAAATATCTGCCAAAAAAGTCACTTTCCTCTGTCTGCCACTGTTCATTTCCAATTCCAAGCATCTTAAGTCCGAAGGGCAGGGGATGCCCCATTGCCGCCCGCACAGCTCCCCAGTAAGTATCAGCGGCCCCGTTTGCAAACTCCACCAAATCAATGGCATCCTGAATAAACTCCTGAAACTCCGGCGTCCCTATCTCCACCAGCTCCAGAGACTGATACTGGCAGGCAAGGCCTACATTCAGCACAGGCAAAGGACTTGCCCCTATCATTTCACAGAGCAGAAAGTACTCATAAAATCCAATTCCCAAAGTCTGATTATAGTGAGAATACTGTGTATGCCACCCATTTTCCTCCTTAGTCTCATGCAATGCCCAGCGGTTAAAATTTGCTTTTCTTCTTTCAATAATCCCAACGCTTTCCTTCCACCTGTAACGGTTTTCCAGCGTATTGCCTTCCACAATACACCCCCCTGGGAACCGGAGGAAGCCTGGGTGTAGCCCCTTTAACTGTTCAAACAAATCCCTCCGGAATATCCCTGCCACTGCATCCCCAGGCATCATGGAAATAAAGTCAAACTCCACTGTGCCTTTCTGATCCAGTGTAATGACAAAAGCAGCTCCCACCACGCTTTCATCTGCCTTTAATACTGCCTCATAACGGGTCCATTTGTTCCAGCGCCATCCATCCTCAAGGGCCTGGGCGCAAACAATTACCGCCTTCCCGTATACTTTATCCCCTTTCTTCACAGACACCAGAAAATTTCCCTTATAGGAAGCTTTTCTCGCATAAAAAGATACCCTGTACTCCTTGTTCTTTTCCAGATATATGCCGCCATATGCCTTATTCTGAAATCCCTGCCCTGCTTTAAAAGCAGTAAAGCGCAGATAATTGGGATTTTCCCCAAAAAGCGGACTTCCTGTCACATACTGCATTTCCCCGCATCCCTCATCTTTTGTGGCGCTCCATCCATAACCGGAATCCTTTTTTACAAAATAATCCCCCTTATCTCCATAACAGTCATAAGACTCAAAAGACCTGTTTTCTATCATTTCCGCATATAAACCGCCGTCTGCGGCATAATTAATGTCCTCAAAAAACAGTCCTATCATTCCTTCGGGAATTGCGTTCCCCTTATCACTTGAAATTTTTAATTTCATAATTTATACCCCGCATATCACAAGTCATGCTTCCAAACTTGGCGTCCTCTTAAATATAATCCCATTTACTGTTCCCTATTACCTTTACCGGACTGCTTACTGCCCGGCACACCCCTGCTTATCTTCTCCGCAGTGTCCTCCATGATGCTCCATGCCATGATGGGAACAGCAGGTATCCGGATTATACACCAGTTCATCCTTCAGAAAATCCCTTACGGCCTGGTCCGCGTCTCCCACAGCGCCTGCATAAAGCTTAATCCCGGCCTCTGACAATGCCTCTTTTGCCCCGTTTCCAATACCGCCGCAAATCAGAGCATCCACCTCCATATCCGTCAGGAACCCGGCAAGGGCCCCATGGCCGCTTCCATTTGTCAGAACAATCTGCTCTTTTGTAACTTGTCCGTCCGAAACATCATAAACCTTAAACTGCTCCGTATGGCCAAAATGCTGAAATATTTTCCCCTGCTCAAATGTTACTGCAATTCTCATTTTTCTTCTCCTTCTTTTTTATATTTTCGCAGCCCTCTGTCTACCATCTGCTTCTGTAGGTATAGCTGCCAAAAATCAATCCAATTCGCCTCTATCATTTCTCTCCCATCAGCCAACATCCGGTTCGTCACAAAGGGTAATGAACCCTGGCGCTTTTCCCTCTGTCTCAAAAAGAAGAATTGTATTGATTCCCTTCCTAATTAACGGTGCCGGTATGTATAACCGCTTTTGGGGTCCAATCTCCCAGAATCGGCCCAGATTATAGCCATTAAGAGATGCACAGCCTTTCCCCCAGCCGTCAAAGTCCAGAAATGTATCTCCCATTTCCTCCGCCTCAAAGGAAAACTCATAAAAGCCCGGCGTTCCTTCTGCCAGGGGCTTTTCAAAATCCAGCCCTGTCAGATCTTCCATGGGAAGCGGATACTGTTTCCAGTAATAGTGCTGATGCCCGTTAATCTGTACACAGCGGTCTATGCCTTTGCGCTGGTTTTCCAGCATTGGACCGTAATTGACCCGCCCCATGTTTTCCACAAGAATCGATATCTTCTCTCCCTTGGGCACCGCCTCTTCAAAGCTTCGCTCTTCAAGAAGCTCTCTGTCATAAAGAGTAACCAGCGGCTTTTCATCCAAATAAATATTCGCTCTGTCGTTTGCTCCATAAAGCCGTATTCTCTCAATATCCCCTTCATACTTTAAAAGGCTTTCATACAAAATATATCCATATCCCTGTCCAAGCTTTTCCATAGACTGGGGCGTCAGGTTTTCAACCGCTTTTGACAGATTATCCAGATTAGGAAAGAGCCCGGTGCTCCGCCTTACTTCCAGCCTGCCATACGACTTCCTGGTAATCCGGGTGGAAAATTCAACCTTGGGAATCTGTGTATATTTGGATATTACTTTCCTGAAGGCTTCATATTTTGGGGTAATCTGCCCATCCTCGGTTAAAAGGGCGTCGTAATCATAAGAAGTAACATCCGGCGTAAGCACGTCATAATAATTTGCCCCATTGGTAAAGCCAAAATTGGTCCCTCCAATAAACATATAAATGTTTACATGACCTTCTGAAAGAATTTCATCCAAATCCTTTACATGCTCTTCAATATCCCCCTTCTGGTGACAGGATACGCCCCAGCTGTCAAACCAGCCTACCCAAAACTCCATGCACATTAAAGGCTTATTTCCAATCTTCTTTTTCATCAGACCAAACTGTAATGCGCCTTTAGAGCCAAAATTTCCAGTTTGTAATACCCCTTCCGCTTCTCCGCATTCAAAAAAATCCCCCCATGGACCATCTGAAGTCACAAGAGGAACCTGACAGCCGTTTTCTATCATCAACTGTTTTAAGTAATTCATGTAAACCCTGTCGTCGCCATAAGAACCATACTCGTTTTCCACCTGCATGAAAATGACCGGCCCGCCCTCTGTAATTTGAAGGGGCGCAATTACCTGAAACAGCTTTTCATAATATTCCCTTACATGGATAAGATATGGCTCATACATACAACGGAATCTCATACCCTCTTCCTTTAACAGCCAGTAGGGAAACCCTCCAAACTCCCACTCTCCGCAGATATATGGGGTGGGACGCAATATTACCCACAGGCCAAGCTCCTGGGCAGTTTTTACAAACTCTGCAATATCCAGCATCCCGGAGAAATCAAACACCCCTTTTTCCTTTTCATGGAGATTCCAGGGAATATACGTTTCCACCGTATTGCAGCCCAACGCCTTTAGCTTTTCCAGGCGGTCCCGCCAATACTGCGGTACAATCCTGAAATAATGGATACTGCCTGAAATAATTTTTATTTTCTCTCCATTCAGATAAAAATCATCTTTAATTTCAAATCTGCCTTCCATGTCTTCTCTTCCTTTGCTGTCCAATTTTATATATTTAATAATGATCTGTCTCTGCACAAACCCTACAAAAAAGAGGTAAGGATGCCTGTCCCTACCTCTTTTGAAGTGGGAAAGCGGCATCACCGCTTTCTCATTTCCACTATATTCTATTTTTAATTATTTGTAAAGAGCGTCAAACTGTCTCTGCAGTTCTGCCGTAACATCATCAACACCAGCTGCCTTTAAAGCTTCCTGATATTCAGCAACAATTTCTTCTGCCGTACCGGAATACTTACCAAAGGAAATCTGCTTCATATATCTGTCATGAATTTCACTGATATTCTGAATCTGTGACTGAATAGAATCAATTTCTGCTACAAACTGACCATAAGGGTATTCAATCTTAATCTTGTCATATTCTTCATAAAGAGCATCAATCTTATCCCAGTCACGGCTTGCATCTTTGATTTCAAGGTCATCATTACGTCCCCACCAGAAGTTTGTGGTTCCGTTAATGTTATCAGTATCCTGATTGTATCCTTCAGGAGTGGTACGAAGTCCGTCAGGAGTAATTTCATAGGATACGCCCTCAACACCATAGCAGAATAAGGAATAGCATTCAGGGTCATTTCTAAGCAGATCGTAAACCATCAGGGCTCTTTCAGGATTTGCGCTTCCTGCGGAAATTGCCATTGCGCCATGAGTAATAGAAAGAGCTGTTACATTTCCGGTTTCTTCACCAAAATAGAAAAATCCGGTTTCTGCATCTTCATCTGTGTCATAAATTGTGTTGGCAGGTGTGTGGCTAACCAAATCTGTCCAGGTCTGGGTATGATGCTGTTCTGCCGCTACCTTGCCTACTCTGTAATCATCACGGTTGGTTGCTGACTTATTGTTAAGAACGTCTGTCTGCCATACGCCGATTTCATCCCATTCTTTCATCATCTTTGCAAACTCAACCAGAGAATCTGTATCTGTTACAAAAGGACAGTATACGGTGTAAAGGTCATCCCTTGTGCCGCCCCACATAGCGCCTGCATTGATACCGTCAATGGGAACATAATTTGAATGGGAAGCAATCCATCCGCCTGCTAACTGTGCCTGCTGGGTACCATCGGAATCCCAGGGAATAATATCAGGATATGCTCCTTTTACATAACGGAAGTATTCTGTCAAATCTTCCCAGGTATGTACGCCGTTTTCAAGGCCTGCCTCTTTCGCCCAGTCAAGACGGTAAATAAATCCATGATTGGTCCACTGTGCATAATTGTCTTCAGGGATCAGGTAAATTTCTCCATTGTACTTGCAAAGATCCCAATTTTCAGCGGGAACGCTCTCCCATGTTTTGGGAGCATAAGTTTTGAGCATATCTTCAGATAACTCAATAAACGCGCCGTTCTTTGCATTCGGCCATGCGTCCAGCCAATCGGAAGCGGTACCAACAAGGTCAACCGTGCCATCCATACGTGCCAGTGTCAGGTTGTAGTTTGACAGATAATCTGTCCAGGAAATAAAGTTGATGTCAAGCTCTGCGTTTACTTTTTCTGTAAGAATTGCATTTAATTTTGCCATCATTTCATCATATTTTTCCTTGGTTCCAGAGGGTGTGTCACCTGTAGTCATATAAGTAATCACTACATGTTCGGATGTATCCACATTTGCCCATGGATCATCAGAGCTTGCAGCATCCCCTTCTGAAGAAGCGCCATCTTCTGTCCCTGCAGCATCGCTTTCGGATGCGTCAGAAGACTTGTCGTCAGACGAAGCGTCGTCTGCAGCCGCCTGCTGGCTGTCGTCTTTGGCCGGTTCATCTGTTTTTCCGCCACAGGCTGTGAGACTGGCAATCATAGAAGCTGCCAACAATACCGCAAGTAATTTCTTTTTCATATCTTACCTCCATATTTTAATTTTTATATTGAACTCTGTATTGCAGAGTATCAACCTTTTACAGCTCCAACGGTAATACCGCTGATAAAATACTTTTGTACAAACGGATACAAAAGAACAATCGGACCGGTTGCTAAAACCGCGTTTGCCATCTTTACACTTTCCTGCGGAATATCCGCCAGGTTTATGAATTGTCCTGCTACTGAATTTTTCAATGCGTCTATTTTATTAACAACTTCATAGAGGGTATACTGAAGAGGCTTTACTGCAACCTTGGAACCTAAAAACAGGGAAGACTGATACCATTCATTCCAGTACCCCAGCGCCAGAAACAGGCCAATGGTAGCAAGCGCAGGCTTTAACATTGGAAGGATTAGCGATATAAATATCCGCATGTCTCCCGCTCCGTCTATCTTTCCTGATTCTGTAATCTCATGTGGTATTGCCTTTACAAAGTTTTTCATCAGAATAATCAGCCATGGCGACATCAGCAGCGGGAATAATACTGCCAGGTAGCTGTCCTGCAAATGATAAGTCTGCGTCATCAACAGATAATAAGGCGCCAGACCTGCTGAAAATAAGCTGGTAAAGTATATGTAGAAGGAAATCACATTCCGGAAATGGAAGTCTTTCCTCTGCAACGCATAACCTGTCATGGAAATAATTGACAGACCAAGCCCGGTACCCACTACCGTCAGTAAAATCGTCAGAATATAAGATTTCCAGATTCCGCCGCTTTTGGTAACCATCTTATAAGCTTCCATGGTGATGTCTTTGGGGATAAGCTGTACGCCTTCCGCCCGGATTACCGCCTCACTGGTAAAAGAAGAGCTGACAATAATCAGGAAGGGAATGATACAGCAAATTGCATATATCGTAATAAAAGTGTAACCAAATCCCCTGATAATTTTATCTGATGTGCCAAGTTTTACTTTCGCACCGGATTCCATTAAATCCTTGTCTTTATTAGCCATTGTTAACCTCCATCCTTTCCTGGAACACTTAGAACAGGGAATAATCCGGTTCTATCTTCTTTACAATGTAGTTGACCGTCATTACAATCACAAATCCAACAACCGACTGGTACAAGCCGACAGCAGACGCTGTGGAGAAGTTGAAGTTGGTCATAGTTGCACGGTATACAAACGTTTCAATAATATCCGTGGTGGGATAAAGAATCGGATTGGTTCCAACAATGTTGTAAAACAGACCAAAGTTACCTTTTACAATACCGCCAAGCGCAAACAATAACAAAATAACAATCGTAGGTTTTAAGGAAGGAAGAATTATGTACCGGATTCTCTGGAAACCATTGGCGCCGTCAACCTTGGCCGCTTCCATCATTTCCCCGTCAATGCCCATAATAGACGCGAAATAAACCACTGAGTTATATCCGGTCTGCTGCCATAAGTAAATAACCACCATAAGCACAGGCCACACCTTAGGGTCTGAATAAGGCTGCCATTTTTCCATTCCCAGACTCACAAGAATGCTGTTGACAAAACCGGTGTCATAGTTTAACAGGTTGAATACCAAAAGACCTACCAATACCTGGGAAATAAAATAAGGTAAAAACAAAATCGTCTGGGATACTTTCTTAAACATCTTACTCTGCAGTTCATTAAGCAGAATAGCCACAAACACGGCAAGCATATTTCCCAGCAGAATAAATACCAGATTATACAAAATCGTGTTCTTTGTCAGATTAAACAGCTCACCGGAGGTTGCAAGAAATTTAAAGTTGTCAAAACCAATAAACTTGCTTCCAAAAATCCCGTCACGATAGTTGTACTTAACGAATGCCACCCAGATTCCTGGCAGAGGCATATAGTTGAACAGGAAGAAAAATATAACCGCCGGCAGACACATCAGAAGCAATGTCCGGTGCCTCACCACCTTTTGCCAGAAAGTCAACTCACTTTTGCGCTTTTTCATTTTTTACCCTC
>CANCXX010000003.1 GCA_947381965.1 uncultured bacterium | reverse complement strand
GAAGTATATGAGCGTAAGATTTTTACCGTCAAAGACGGACGTTTCAAGCAGGAATTTTTTTTGGATGAAGCAAAGGTTTTTTATACGGATTTGATAAATCAGATGGTGATCGATGATAAGGATCGGCTCAGCATATTTGATAGAAACGGTCCGTACCTTGCGACAAAGAAGGTCGGCAAAAACAATCCGAAAGCGGAGAAAATAAAGGCAGACAATGAAATCCGCATGGAATGGAACAGGGCTGTTGACCGTGCGGTTGTAAGCGGCGTACCCGAAGCGGAGATTTTGGAGTTAAAGAAAACAGAGATTACAGATAGGGTAAAGGAGTCCGTGGAGCAGAACGGTAATAAGCCGGAACTGTTCGAGGATATTGTCAGTGCGGCGATTTTATTATTAGAGTGTCTGATTATAAAAGCTATGCAAAAGGTAATGGATATAGCGGGAAAAGTTATCGGCAAAGCTGCTGATATTATAAAAGAAGCACCGAAAGAAACAGAAAATCCTGTCCATGCAAAAGATGAGCCGGTAGTCCAGCCGGAAAGGAAGAAGATACCGTTTCCTGCTATTACGCAGCGTAAAATGGATATGCAGAATAAAGAAGAACTGCCACAACAGAAAAACACTGCCGCAGTCAAAAAATCTATTATCGGACAGATAAAAGCAGAGCAAAAATCTGTTCCTGCTGAAACAAAGCGGCTGGAAACAGAAAGACCGCCGCAGCCAAAGCCTTCCGTACTTGCAAGTAAATATCCCCGCCTAAAAGAGATTGACAGCAGGCTCAAGGAACAGAACAAGGCAATTTTTGAACGTGAGAAAAAGCGGGATAAGCTGAAAAAAGAATTGTCTGAATGTACGGGTATTTTCAAGGGCGGCAGACGGAAGGAATTGCAGCAGGAGATTAACAGTATCGACAACCAGATTTCAAATATGAAAAAGAGGCTTTCGTCCATTGTGAGGGAATATAAATTTGATTCTGTTCAGGCATTTTATAAGGAATTTAATGCGGCAGAGAAAGAGAATCTTGATTATCATGCGGCTCGTGCAGAGTGGGAGAAAATCTACGGAGACAAAGCGGCAGATTCCATGAGCATAAGGGACAGGCTTAGGCAGAAAGAGCAGATAGTAAAAGAAAGAGAAGCGAACAGGGAGCATTGGTTAAAACAGAAAGACAAAGGAGCAAGATAGCAAAAATGGGCGGATAATATATTGCTATCTGTTCAGCATATTTTGTATTTATTAGAGCGAGTGTGAAAGTGTAAATTTGTTGCATGGCAGTATAAGGAGGCTTCGAAATGATATACGATTAAATCAGTAAAAATTTTATGGATAAAGGGTAAAAGGATAAATCGAAATTGCCTTTTCAGATTTTGAGTGATATAGTAAAAAGCGGTGGATGCACTTGACTAAAGTAGGAGCAATGAATTTTATCAATAGAAATGCAGGTGTTTGTATGAACGAGAAAATTTTGATAGTGGACGATGAAAAAGAAATAGCAGATTTAATTGAGGTCTACCTCAAAAATGATGGTTATACTGTATATAAATTCTATAATGGGATGGATGCCCTGAAGTGCATTCATGAAACAGAACTGGATTTGGCGATTATAGATGTAATGCTGCCCGATATAGATGGTTTCCAGATTTGCCAGAAGATTAGGGAACAGTTTTACTATCCGATTATAATACTTACAGCAAAAATAGAGGATAGGGATAAGATTATGGGACTGACAATCGGTGCTGATGATTATATTACAAAACCGTTTAACCCATTAGAGGTAGTAGCAAGAGTAAAAACGCAGTTGAGGCGGTATGTCAGTTATAATAATCTTGCGGGAAGAAAAATGGAGGAGATAGAGGAGTATGATATTAGGGGACTTTTGATTAACAAACATACCCATAAATGTTTTTTGTATGGAAAAGAGCTACAATTAACTCCGATAGAGTTTTCGATTCTTTGGTATTTATGTGAGAATCAGGGAAAAGTAGTTCCATCAGAAGAATTATTTGAGGCGGTATGGGGTGAAAAATATTTGAATAGCAATAATACAGTAATGGCACATATAGGTCGTTTGCGGGAAAAGATGAACGATTCAGCCAAAAAAGCAAAATTTATAGTAAATATATGGGGAGTTGGGTACACCATTGAAAAATAAAAACAATATTTTAGATAAGGATTTTCAAACATTTTATACTAAAGTCTTTATACGTTTGACAGTCATGTTTTTCATGGCAGTTTTGCTGATTTATTTTCTGCGTTTTACGGTTTTACGAGGTCGCTTTGCTGATTTCATAATTGATTTTTTGCAGAGTGCTTTTCTGATGGAGTATGATGCGGCATATAGTTTATATACTCAGGTATTTCGTAATCATATGGATATGATAATGATAATAGCGTTAGTCATAGCATTTCTTATTATATTCCGCATCTTTCTGAGGTGGTTTACAAAGTATTTTGAAGAAATTGGAAAGGGAATGGACAGCTTGATAGAAGATGGTGCGGCAGAGGTATCTTTATCGCCTGAACTTTTGCCAATGGAGAGAAAATTAAACACAATAAAGCATATCATTGCAACACAAAGAAGAGATATGTCTGCGGCAGAACAGCGAAAAAATGATTTGATTATGTATCTTGCCCATGACCTGAAAACGCCTCTGGCATCTGTTATTGGTTATCTGAGTTTATTGCGTGATGAAGAAAAAATATCAGATGAACTGAGGGAAAAATATCTTTCTGTTTCATTAGATAAAGCAGAGCGGTTGGAAGATTTAATCAATGAATTTTTTGAAATATCGAAATATAATCTGACAACAATAACACTTCAATATAGTAAAATAAATTTAAGGCGTTTGCTTGAAATGCTTTTATATGAATTCCAGCCAATGTTGAAAGAAAAGAATTTGAAGTGTAATCTTCATGTTCCAGAGGACATTATAATGAGATGCGATGCAAACAGAATGCAGCGTGTATTTGACAATCTGTTAAGGAATGCTGTAATTTACAGTTTTAATGGTACGGATATTAATATTAGAGTTACAAGACAGGAAGAAAATATAATGATTAGTTTCACAAATCATGGAGATACCATTCCGGTGGAAAAACTGGAACGGATATTTGAACAGTTTTACAGGCTTGATGCTTCGCGAAGTACAAGTAGCGGAGGGGCAGGTCTTGGGCTGGCTATTGCAAAGCAAATTGTTGAGCTTCATCATGGTACTGTTCAGGCAAGAAGCAAGGATGAAGTAATCGAGTTTGAAGTCATATTGCCAGTTTCGTAAGTAAATTGTAAGAAAGTTTATAGTAAATCGGATGAATATTTTGTGTGTAAACAAATAAACCACACCCTTGTTTTTGATACAATAACAGTACCAAAAACAAGGGTGTTTTGTTTTGCGCAAATATAAATGAAGGAGCAGTTTTATGTCAAGAAAGAGATTAACGCAGATATTTCCTTTTTTGCTTCCTCTCCGTAAATGGCAAAGAAAAAAATTTTTTTATTTAAAAATGCGGTTAGACGGATACAGGTATGCACAAAGGAAATCTGAAAAAATACTTCCCAATTTAGTATTTGAAACTTCAATTCCTATGCTGAATGAAAACAGTGGATTTGATATGAAATATCAATTTAATAAAGTATACAATTTAAAATTGGCAGCTAAAACAATTGATAAAATCATTATAGAACCTGAGGAGACATTTTCGTTCTGGCAGCTTGTCCGACGGGCAGACCGCTATCAAAAATACAAGGACGGGCTAAATGTGATAAATGGAAAAACGGTTGCATCGTATGGCGGAGGATTATGTATGTTGAGCGATATGTTGTTCTGGATGTTTTTGCATACGCCATTAACCGTTATTGAACGGCATGGACATGCTGCATTATCCTTTCCGTCTACAACAGAGGATTTTCCAAAAGGAACAGATGCGACAGTTAATGAGGGCTGGTTGGATTTAAAAGTTTGTAATAAAACGGAGAATACATTTCAGATTGAAGTTGATTTTGATGATAATACTATGTATGGTCGCATTTTGGCGAAAAACGTTGTAAACATTGAATATTCAGTGTTTAATTCATCTGTAACTTACAGAAAACTGGGTGAAAAAATTTATCAGATTGCATCAGTCTGCAGTATTGAAACAGACAGGGATTCCGGCAGAAAAACGGAAAGGAAACTGTATGTCAATCGGTGTCAAATAGGTTATCGGCTTCCTGATAACATAAAAATTGAAGAAGGCGGTGTATAAGATGAAAAAAAGGATAGCAGTTATTTTTGGCGGTCATTCAACAGAGTATGATGTATCATTACAATCAGCATTTTCCGTTTTGCAAAATATCAACAGAAAACATTTTGAGATTATACCGGTTGGTATTACCAGAGATGGAGAATGGTATCATTATACAGGAAAAATTGAAAATATCAGTAATAATTCATGGTTTGAAGACGAGGAAAATTTATATCCAGTTATGGTTTCCCAAAGCCGTTTGGCACAAGGATTTACAGAGTTTCATGGGAATGAGTTTAGAGAGATTCCAATTGATTTGGTATTCCCAATATTACATGGCAAAAATGGGGAAGATGGCACTTTGCAAGGGTTATTTGAACTGGTAGGAATACCGGTTGTTGGATGCAATACGCTTTCGTCGGCGATTTGTATGGACAAGGACAGGGCACATAAACTTGTCAGCCTTGCAGGAATCGCTGTTCCTAAATCGGTATCTTTCAGGCGTTTTGAAAAAGAAACAGCTTATAGGGAAATAAAGAAAAATTTGTGCTGTCCGCTGTTTGTAAAACCTGTCCGATCCGGATCATCTTTTGGCATTACAAGAATAAATGAAATGCAGCAGCTTGATGCGGCAACAGAATTTGCCTTTCAATACGATACGGAAGTTATTGCCGAGGAAGCTGTCAATGGATTTGAAGTCGGCTGCGCAATACTTGGCAATGATACCCTGACCGTTGGGAGAATTGATGAAATAGAATTATCAGGAAGTTTTTTTGATTATACAGAAAAGTATACATTGAAATCTTCAAGAATTTATATGCCTGCAAGAGTGGATTGTGAAACAGAAAAAAGGATACAGGAAATTGCAAAGATTATATATAAGGTTTTGGGATGTTCAGGTTATGCAAGGGTGGATATGTTCTATACACCGTCTGGTGAAATCGTATTTAATGAAGTAAATACGATTCCCGGATTTACTACCCATAGCCGATATCCCAACATGATGAAAGGTATTGGCTTATCTTTTACAGAAGTATTAGATAAGTTAATAAGCCTGTATGTAAAATGGGATGATAAAGAAGAACTGTAGAATATAAGGAAATTTTGTATAAGGAGTCGTTATGAATATCAGAAGAAGAATCATTGACTATTCAAGGGGAAATAATTTGCATCACTTTTGGCGTCTTTATAGGATTCAGAAAAAGACAGGAAGAGATGGAATAGTGCATGATATTTTAACTTTTTTACTTAGCAGATCTGCGCACCGGCATGGAGGGTATATTGGTCCGGATACAGTAATAAAGAATAATTTATCACTTCCACATGGACTACATGGAGTTTTTATTTCACGATATGCACAAATAGGGGAAAATTGTTGTATTTATCAAAATGTAACAATCGGAGAAATAGACAGAAAAGCGCCAGTCATTGGTAATAATTGTTTGATTGGTGCAGGTGCTGTCATTATTGGGGATATCAGAATAGGGGATAATGTAAAAATCGGCGCAGGCGCGGTTGTAAATACAAATGTTCCAGACAATTATACCGTTGTTTCACAGCCAATGCGTATGATAGGAGAAGGATAAAGTGAGAAGTATACAGGCAGAAACGGAGCGTTCATGGATTGAACTGAATATAGAAAATCTGAAACATAACGTGAAAATACTAACGGAAGCAATGCCGTCTAAATGTGAATTAATGGCTGTTGTAAAAGCGGAAGCATATGGGCATGGGGCTTGCAAAATATCCACAATTCTTAATAAAATGGGAATTAAAGCGTTTGCGGTTGCTACGATTGAGGAAGGCATACAACTTAGAAAAAATGGAATTCGTGGGGAAATTCTTATTCTTGGATATACCAATATAAAACGGGCATCTGATTTAGAAAAATTTGATTTAATACAGACCTTGATAGATTTTGAATATGCAAAAACCTTAAACAGCCAAAATTTTGCCGTAAAGGTACACATTAAAATAGATACGGGTATGCATAGGCTTGGATTTTCCTGCAAAGAGGTCTTGGCGGTAAAAAAGGTCTTTGAGATGAAAAATCTAAAAATATGCGGTATATATACGCATTTATGTTGTACAGATAGTTTGATGCCAGATGATATTGCGTTTACCAGAAAACAGATTGACAATTTTTATCGTTTGATAGATGATTTGAAGGATGGGAAAGTAAATATTCCTAAAGTACATATTCAAAGCAGTTACGGTTTATTAAATTATCCTGATCTTACTTGTAATTACATAAGAGTAGGAATAGCTTTATATGGAGTTTTAAGTTCCCCGAATGATGACACGAATTTAAAACTTGACCTGCGTCCTGTACTTTCTTTAAAAAGCCGGGTGGTGTCAATACGGCAGGTCAATAAAGGTGACAGTGTTGGATATGGCAGGGATTTTGTAGCTGAACGTGATAGCAGAATTGCGATTATACCGATTGGATATGGTGATGGCTTTCCGAGAAACCTTTCAAACGGAAATGGCAGGGTATTGGTAAATAGTCATATTGTGCCTATTGTCGGGCGCATTTGTATGGATCAGCTTTCTATAGATATAACAGATGTGCAAGGGGTATCCACAGGTGATATTGCAACTCTTATAGGCGCGGAAGAATATGATGATTTATCTGCTTCTGCTGTTGCATACCGTTCCGGCAGTATCAGCAACGAACTACTGTGCAGAATGGGGGCAAGGCTGCCTGTCATCACAAAATCTGATGTTATTTAATTTCAAATGTAGTTTTTCCTGTGTTATATAAGTGAAGATCAAAGAGGAATATTCTATCAATACAATAGAGAAGAGCAAAACGCATTGATTTTAAGATGAGATTTGGCTGTTAGACTTTTAATGTTGAGGGAAGACGCTTTTTAGGCATAACAAAGCTAACGTAAGTCCAAAACCTACGAAAATCAGAGAATATTCAGTTACAAAAGTCAGGCCGTCCGTTTTAAAGATTTTAGCTTGCGGTAGGATTGACCGGAATTGCCAGTAACTGCAGCAATGGCAACAGCCAAAAGACTGATATGGGCAAGTGTGTTTAGGTTTGCAACGGAGGATTTGTTTCTTACCCACATCCGTTCCTGCCCCGTGTTTTTAAAACGGTAATTGTAACGTTCACATTCCGTGCGGAGAGAATAGCTGCTTTTAAAATACCTGCTGTTCCTGTCGATGGAAAGCCGCAGGTCGTCCGGAATTGTAATGTATCTGGTACAGCCACGATGCTTTTTGCCATTATAAAAGTTTTTGTGATGGCATGGGCAGTCAGCATCTTTGGATGACTTTAATGGACAGCAGAACTTTTGGCGGGTGCGATTTCTATCAGAAAATCTACCGTCCTTCCACATGGCAAGTCCTGCTTCACAGATGGGATTTCCCTGAGGAAGAAGTTTGGGGTTTTTCGTATTACGTTTGTTTAATGGTATGATGCATTCCCCGTCATATAGCTCTTTGACCAGATTATAAATCTTTTTTACATCATAGCCTTTGTCAGCAAGAAAGGTACACTCCGTAACAGGAAGGAAAGCATGAGTGCCAGCAAGGATATCAAGAGCGACTGTGGAATCTGCCACTTCAGCAGTTGTGGTCATTTCATAAATAGGGAGACCGGAAATGCAGTCTACGAGGACATGGCTTTTGTAATCCCAGTAGAATTCATATCTCTTTTCGTTAGTCTGGTTGGAGGCTGTGTGTACACCGAGTTTACAGTCCTTATCTGCTTTTGGCTGGTTGTCAGGCTGGAATTTGTTCGAGAGGAAAGACTTGGGATTGTTCTGTGATGTATTGGCAGAAACAGGGGTGGAATCCAGTCCTATGAAGGAGTGGATCGATGATGCCATCTGCAGCAAGGGAAAGAACCTGTGACTGCATAATGTAGGAAAGAATGGAATGGTCAAAATTTTTCAGGAAACGGTCAAAAGTCCAGTAAGAAGGAAGCGGCAGGGAAATATCAAAGCCGCAGTAATGGGCAATGAGAAGATTGTTATTGAGATAATCGACAAGGTCAGTAATCATGGGGAAGCCTTCACATTTCATGACAATGAAGGCACAAATCATGGCGTGGCTGGAAAAACCTTTACGTCCCGTTTTTGGGTATTCCCGAACGAAAGACAGATCAAGATTCAGGAAAAGGGAATCATAAAATTTAGCAACAGGTTGAGAGGTAAAAAGACGGATGTCTTGAATGATTTGTTGACGGTAGATAGCAATCAGCTCCTTTCGGTGAATTTGTTTTGGCAACTTAATTATACCATTTGGAGCTGGTTGTTACTATAAATACAGAACAAAAGGTTCTGGGAGTGATAAAAGAGGTTGCCATGCCTCGCAAATCCGCATAAATACTGAATGTGTGAAGTTTTGCTCATGGCTATCAATACAATTTTATGGAGGTAATCAGACTATGAAAAAAAGTTTAAAAAATATTTCATCCGCATCAGAAAAGAAAAATGGAGCGGGTATATTAATCTATGCTATTATTTTTACATTCAGCGTGGGAATACTGTCGGGCTGTTCAAGCGCAAAAGATTATACAGAGGATACACATGGTCAGTTTAGAGTAGAAACAAAGGATAATTTACTTGAGAACACCCAAATGGATGAATTGTTGCCGGAATATGATAGTAGTTCGTCTGAAACAGAGCAGATATCCGGTGATTATTTCATTTCCATAGGAGATTTAACGATTTCATTATATGAGAGCAAGCAGGAAATTACGGATAAACTTAATGAACATAGCCACAATTATAATGAGTATGATTCCGATATGAAATATTCTGATTCAGATTATAATAAATATGATTCTTATTATATGGTTGACGAATCACCGCTGGGTACGGATGCATCACAGTGGGTTGACGCATGTTTATGGATATATTTCAAGGAGGGTATATGTGTACGTTTAAAATCGTGGAATGAGATTCCCGAAACTGCTCTTGGTATCCACGAAGACGATTCCTATTCTCGGTTAATAGAGCAATACGGAGATTCTTTTGAAAAACACACCTATAATGCTCACGGAGTGTATAACGTATATCTTTATTCCTATGATGATTATATTTGTGAATTCTGCATAGTTGAGGCTTATCCGGATTCCATATATAGGATAGATATATATGTTCCGAGCCTGTATCCAGTATATGATTATGGTGAAGAAATTATCGATTAAAATATATAATGCGGGTTGACAGTTTGAAATAAGAAATGAACGGTTATATAAATTTTCATTATAAATATGATTTTTATATTTATTATTGCAGAGTCTTTTATTTGTTTGCATAGAAAGTTTACAAACACACTTGACAATACGTCTCTGAAATCACGGGAGGCAGGGGGATCACCTTTGCCACCGGTACGCCCATAACCAACAGTATGGTGGAATTATATACTATTATGCGCTATTTGCAGTATGCCATTTTACAGAAGCTGGGGCTGGCGCATTTTGACGCATGGGCGGCAGCATTCGGGGAAACCGTCACTGGCATAGAGCTTTCCCCGGAAGGGACAGGCTACCGGGCAAAGACACGTTTCGCCCGGTTTTATAATCTGCCGGAATTAATGGCCTTGTTTAAGGAATGTGCGGATATCCAGACTGCTGACCTTTTAAATCTGCCCGTGCCGGAAGCAGAATATGTCAATGAGGTGTTAAAGCCAAGCCCGGAGCAGCAGGAGATGGTGAAGACGTTTGCACAGCGGGCGGAAGCTGTACGGGCAGGGGGCGTTGATCCGGCTAAGGACAACATGCTGCGGATCACCAATGACGGGAGAAAATGTGCGCTGGACCAGCGGCTCTTAAATGACATGCTGCCGGACGCGGAAGAGAGCAAGGCGAACCGCTGTGTGGAAAATGCTTTTGAAATATGGGAAAGAACCATGCAGGATAAATCCGCGCAAATGATATTCTGTGACCTTTCCACGCCGAAAGCGGGTGTTTTCAATGTATATGATGACGTGCGGGAAAAGCTTGTGGCGGTGGGGATACCGAAAGAGCAGATTGCTTTTATCCATGAGGCGGCTACAGAAATAAAAAAGGCGGAGCTGTTTGCGAAAGTCCGTTCCGGGCAGGTGCGTATCCTGTTAGGCTCTACGCCGAAGTTAGGTGCAGGAACCAACGTGCAGGACAGGCTCATTGCGCTCCACCATTTGGATTGTCCGTGGAAGCCTGCGGAGCTGGAACAGCAGGATGGGCGCATTCTGCGGCAGGGGAACCGGAATAAGAAAGTGTGGATTTATCGGTATGTGACGGAAGCAACTTTCGACGCCTATATGTGGCAGATTTTGGAGAACAAGCAGAAGTTTATCAGCCAGATCATGACCAGCAAATCTCCAGTGCGCTCCTGTGAGGACGTGGACGATACCGCCCTGTCCTATGCAGAGATCAAATCCCTTGCCACCGGGAATATTTACATCAAAGAGAAGATGGAGCTGGACATACAGGTGAGCAAGCTGAAATTACTGAAGGCAGAGTATGTCAGCCAGAAATACCGGCTGGAGGCAGACATCGCAAGGAATTATCCGGCGGAGATCACCGCCCTGAAAGAACAGGTTGCGGGGCTGTTGGCAGATGTTAAGAGGGCGGCTCCTGTTTTTGAAAAAGAGGAGGGGAAAGATAATTTTGTCATGGAGATAAAGGGCAGGGTATATACGGATCGGAAAGAAGCCGGAGAGGCGTTCCTTTATGCCTGTCAGGGCTTCAGGATGACTGATGAAGCGAGACCGGTGGGGAGCTTTTACGGGTTTACCCTGGCAGTCTTTTACAATACCCTAAGCCAGCAGTATATGGTCAGCATTGGAGGAAAGTGCAGTTACCGGGTGGAAGTGGGCAGGGACGCCCTTGGCAATATGCAGCGCATCAGCAATGCCCTTGCAAGGATACCGGAAGAATTGAAAACAGAACAGCAGAAGCTTGAAAATGTACAGCGCCAGCTTGTCATTGCGAAGGAGGAGGTGGAAAAGCCTTTTGTGAAAGAAGCGGAGCTTCAGGAAAAGCTGGAGCGTCTGGCGGAGTTGAATGTGTTGTTGAACATGGACGAGAAAAGCCCTGCGGAGGCAGTGGGACTGGACGAGGAAGACAGGGAGGCGGATGATGTTTCAGAAAGGGATATAGGGGAAAATATAGTAGAAGAAACTGCCGGAAACAGCAGGGAAAAAGAGCTGGCAGTTTCTTATATTCCGAAGAAATCCGGAGAAGAACTGGAAGATATATGGGAAGAAGAGGCAGGGTATGCCTGTAAAATGGAGAATGGATATTTTGCAATTCAGGAAACGGAAGGGGGATATGACTATACTTTTTATGGAGAAGATTACCAGGTATTGGATGGTGGCATGTATGAGAATCCGGCTGTGCCGATCTGGGAGGCGGCAGAGGATATCCTTACGGGTGAAGAGCTGTCTGCAGAAATGATAACGATAGATTATGGCTGGCTCATGGAAAAAGCAGAGGAAGCAGGGCAGACACAAATACAGAAGATTCCATTGATATCAGATCATACGGAGCCGGAAAAGGCGCTGAACGGATTATGCAGGGCAGCACCGAAAGCAGCTGGCAGTATGGAAACAAAGCAGGCATCAGGAAATGAGGAAAGAAAATCGGTGTTGGCGGCATTGAAGGAACGGAAGGCAGCCATAGGGAAGCGGGAAAACAAGGGGGATAGTCCGAAAAAATGTAAGAAAAGGGGGCAGGAATTATAATCATGGAAAATCAGTTTGAAGTCTACCAGATGAAACAGACACAGGAGACGAGGCAGATCCGCTTCCGTTCCTATAAAACGCTTCTGGAAAAAGGAATCCGAATCAGGCAGAAAGATTATGAACGGGTATATATGGGAACCCTGTATCCGCAGGATACTCCGGAGGAAGTAAAGGAGCGGCTTGATTGGCAGCCGCCCCGTTCTTTTACGGGGCATTCTGTCAGTGTCAGCGATGTGCTGGTATTTTACAGAGCGGGCACGGTTATTTCTTATTATGTGGAAAAGACCGGGTTTACGGTGATAGAAAATTTTATTGATAAAGAAAGCAGTTCATCTGGAACAGCAGTTTCTATTGATACAATAAATTTTCAGATTGAAGGAAAAGCCGGGAGTTGGCTTGCCTTTGATAGTATCAGGCTGGAAGGGCAGGAGTTTTTTCTGATGGAGCATGAGGCTTACGGGAGGGAAGCCGCGTGGGTGGTGGTGGATCAGGTCGGGCGGCTGGCAGTGGATAACGTCAGGAATGGCTTTGACGGGGATGTGCGGGGGAAATTGGAAGAGTATCTCCGTTTGTCACAGCCGGAAGCAGAGGGGCATTGCAAGGAAGAAACCCGGTCAGAGCCTGTTCCGGGAGAAGCGGAAAGAACGCAAACCTATCAGAGGGAAACGGAGCCGCACCCAAAGGAACCCGGGACAGATATGCCCAGGCTTGATAACTGGCAGAAATATATGGAAAATGGGGAATACTTAAGAAGTACAGAGATCAGCGGGGAGCAGAATTATAATTTAATTGACGGTCGGAAAAACAATGGGTATAAGGCTGTGCCTGCTGCAAACAATATGCCGCCGAAAAAGAAGCCGCAGGGCAGGACTTCGGTGCTGGCAAAGCTTCATAAAAAGCAGGAGGAGATCGCAAAGCGTGGCGGGAAAAAGGAGCGGCAGGCGGTAGTGGAAAAGGATGTGGAGCGGGAACGGAAATAGGGAGCAGGGGAGTGTCAGGCATGGGATGCCGGATACTCCCTTGCTTTTTATATGATCAAGTTGACAAAATCTTTATAAATATTAATGCAATTTTCTAGTGTTTATACTTTTGAATACATGGCAGATCTAAAACTTTCATTTTTAAGCAGATATAATTTTTGAATGACTAATGTAATAAATGCTTAAAAACTGGTGGTTTTGTTGTATAATGTCATAAGGAGGGGAAGATATGAGAAACGACATACCTTTTTTGGAAAAATTTATGCTTCCGCCAGACGATTATGAAATATTCAAATTTGGTGGAAGTTCCTTAAAGGATGAAGAACGTGGGATTCAGACCATGTTAAAATATTTTTCTTCCTATTTTACGGAAGAACAGCTAAAAGAGAATATGGCGCGGCAAAATCTGCAGATGATGTTCGATATTGTTAAAAAATATTTTGCAAAGGAATATGGCTATACCGGGACAGGGATTGAATTGAGCAACCTTTACCAGAATACCATCAACAGTTATATTTACAATGACAAGGTAAATCCGGCATTCATACATATTGATGAACTGTTTGAATCAACGGTCATGGGATTCCTGCTGGCAATGTTTAAATGGTCTAAGGATTTTGGTGATCTGGAGATATATGGGGAGTGTTTTAAATATGTATTGTTCCTGATGAATGATGTATGTATATTTGGGGAAATGCAGGGTATGGACGCAAATCATGCATTAATGGATACAGTAAACGGAGATATCCAGATACTTCAGCTTGCTGAAGACTGCTATTGGACAATTGTGGTATTCAGCCTGGCGCATGAGATTGCACATGCCTATCTGGCAGGCATTGGAAAGAAATATACGGAAAAACACCCTGAAAAGGAAGAATATGATGCCGACATGATAGCTTACCATATCGTGTTGAAGATTATCATGGAAGAAAAGGGTACAGATGCGGTTCTTGAAGAATATACCTATCTGGCACCAATGATTTATATGGATTTTTTTGACCTTTATTATTATACAGACAGGGTATTGTATAAAACGGTCTTCCATGACTGGCAACATCCATCACCGGTCAAACGTAAGAACAGGCTGTTTGCGATTGCTGACAAGGATGAGTATGATTTCGATACTGTTGATGGAAATCATTTATACAGCGGCTTTCTGGATGTGTATGATGAATTTAAAGACCAGCTTCTTTTGAAAATGGAAAGAGGGAAATTGGATAAGATTGTGTGGACGGAAAAAAGGAAGCTTATGAGAGGGGGAAATGACGATGAACAGAAAAGAAGCAATGGAATATAACGACAGTCTGAAAAAGGAATTGGAACAGGTGGCATTACAGTATGGATTGGAGGAGTCAGCAGGCGATTATATAGTGGATAATTATATTACTGTGCTGCCGGAAGATGCAAGGAAGGGCATGATATTTTTAGGAAAAGACACTGCATCTTATAAGGCAGGTAATGTAATGATTGACTTTAAGAAAGCACTCGTATCAGGCTTTGAATTTGCAGCATCCATCAGCAGGCCTGAGAGCATATTTAACTATATCCAGCTGATAATTGCTTCTGCCTTTTTTATTGAAAAATCTGTTAAGCAGGAACTAAGCAGGCTGGAGGCTTATGCTGTTTATCTGTTGCACAAAAAGGGGGCATATGATACTGCCGGAATTGAAGAAGAACGTTTTATCAGTGAGCTGCAGGAATGGTACCAGCAGAAGGAAGGTACTGCTATTGGAAAGAAAGAGATTGTAGATGCAATTAACAATCTGTATAGGATAAAAGCAGCAGACTTTGATAATGGGAATATTTATCTGAAAGAGCATGTGTGTGGAACAGTGAAATAAGCTAAAAATTTATTTTGTATTCTATGGGTATGTTTTCTTACAAATGCTCAACAGTGGGAAAGAGAGGTATTTGCATATGAAATATGATTCGGGATTAGCGCAGCGTCCAACAGTATTTGTGAGTTCAACCTGTTACGATTTGAAGCAAATCAGGCAGGATATAAGGGGGGTTATAGAAGATGATTTAGGATATGAAGCTGTATTATCAGAATATGATTCTTTCCCTGTTGACTCTGATATGGATACTGTAAATAATTGCCTTAGGGCAGTGGAAGAACGGGCAAATATTATGGTTCTGGTTGTTGGTGGGAGGTATGGGTATGTAACAGAACACGGGGAAAAGTCCGTTACAAATTTAGAGTACTTACGGGCAAAAGTAAAAGGCATTCCTATATTTGTTTTTATAGATCAAAGTATATTAAATATATTGCCGGTATGGGAAAAGAATAAGACAGCAGATTTTTCGGGGATAGTCGATTCCCCTAAAATATTTGAATTTGTTGACGCTTTAAGAAATAAGGACAGCAATTGGGTTCACGAATTCAGCAGTGGAAAAGATATTATCAATTGTTTGAGAAAACAAATGTCATATTTGTTTAATGACTGCCTTTGTTTAAGACAACACTTTCATAAGGAAAAAGTTTCGCCTAAAGTACTGAAATATTCAGGGCGTGTATTTGAACTGGCTGTCGAAAAGCCGGATGGATGGGAATACCTTTTGTTTGCGGCGGCATTAAAAGATAATCTGGATAAGTTGGATGATTTGAGATATGATCTTAAATATGGAATTACATTCAAAAATGTGATTTTATATAATGATCCAACTGAAATCTTAGATTTTGTCCAGATGAAGTGTGGGGAACTAAGGAATAGGACAAGCCTGTTAGATAGGATTCTTAATAATGCTTTGCAGGAAGCATTAGGCGAACCCGGAATATCCGGGAATGCTGAATATATCATTTATGTCGCAGAGAAATTGATTGAAGTATATAAAAGTGTCCATGAGTGGTCACTAGAGTTTGGAGGCATTATAGTTCCGGACGAATTTCAAAATTTACTATCATGTGCGTCAAAATTTAGCCAGAATGTGATTGAAGACATTGAAAATTTTATTTCAGATTATGATAAAAGAATAAATGAAGTATTTCTGGGAATAGGAGAAAAGCCAGAAAATAAAACATTATCTTTTTCACTTACGTTAAGAGAGTTTGATACGTCAGAATTTGAGGCTGAAATTCAGAACATAAGGGATATGCTATTATGAAAAAGGAAAAGGCAAAGCGGTCAAGAAAGCCATGAAGCTTGCCGAACGCAGGTCCAAAGCGGAGAAATGGGTGACAGTGTATGACGGTACGCTTTATGGCGGGGATATTGTAAAAGCATACAGAAAAAAATGCAGTGGACCGTATGAAAGGCGTTGAAGAACTGCAGTTATTAGGCGTGCCTTTGATAAAGTTTTGAGGAGCAAAAATATAGAAAGCTAGGTACTGACTGGGTTCTCACTAGCTCCGCATGATTTAGTATTCTATTCTCCATAGCATTCGGATAGTAATTACTTTGACTTGATATAAAAAAGTATTGACATTTTAATGTAAAGCATAGTAGTATCTATATAGATAAGTTTTTAGTATGTAATATTTGCTTTATAAATATTTATTTCTTGCTTTTATAGTAAAGGATAGATTTTCCTAGCAAGAATCTTCAAAACTTATATAGTCATTCAGGGATTTGTTAATTTAGAGACTTTGGCTATTTTTGTTTTGAATATTCGACTGGTGATGACTTTCATTTGTTAGGAGGATTCTGTCTTTTTTTATTCCCTTTCAAATGATTGAATAAAAATGTCAATGGGAGGGATATTATGCTGGGAATAAACAGGTATGCATTTTGGGGTATAGTGGTAATCGCAATGACACTTTTAGTGATTGCATTCTTAATTGTATTTACGGTCAGATATAATATTAAGCAAAAATACAATTCAATAAATCAATATCTATTCAAGAATGATTCATACAAAGAAAATTTAAAACAGCTTAATTCTTTGCTTGAAGAAGCTGGCATAACCTCTAAAAAGAAAAGGCTTAGGCTATTAAAAATAATAGAGGCTCTAAAAGGTTAGAGCCTCTCGCATAAGGGAGATTGATGACTTTTATTCTTTTTTCTTCCACTTGATTTTTTGCATTGCCTGATTTAAATCATCAAATTTATTTTTATCTATCATAGTTTTTCCAATAGAATATGGGAGATTACTTGTTCCTATGTTCTTCTCCCATTTTAGTTCCTGCTTGAAATAGTATTGCCATACGATGCCGTTAGTATATATGAAATGTGCAACCTTTTTCATCTGACCTAAAATTTGCTCTGTAGTTCCAAGTGAAATCCCTGCTGCTTTAACTTCAACGAATCCATATACCTCGCCAGTATCTTCTTTCTTAAATTCAAAATCTGGTGAAAGAACTGCTATATCCGGAATGCCGGTTTCAGAGGATAATCTAATATCTTGATTTTTCCAAATGCGATTAATATCTACAAGAGAATATTGATTTATATCAATATTTTCATCCAACAGATTATATACAAGAATCTCAATTCCTGCCTCAATAGGGCATTTATTAATTACATCGTTTATCTTTCTTTGATAATATAAATTATCCATCTTCATCATCCTTTCAAAATCTATTTTACGGTTTAATTCGCTGATAAATTTGGAAGAGTTAGGGTATATCATAGCCTTCTGTTATCAGAACAGATAATGCTTTGTCAAAATACTTAGCTTTTACAAGAAAATAATCTGTGTTATATGTGGAAACAGCAAAAATACTAATTTGGTTATCAGCAAGAATAGCTGATATTTTTGACAGGATACCAATTAATGAAAAATCAAGCATTCCTTCAATATGAAATCCACGCCATCCATCGTCACGGGCAATTGTGTCAGACGGTGTGTCATTCGTTTTGCATACCAGTGATAATTCGTCATCTGTTTTATTAATGAAATAAAAGTCACTATTTAAGTTTATATCACTAATTGATTTGATCTTGCAGACTGTTAAATCAAAAGGTAATTTTTTTAATTTCATTTATTTGGACACCTCCATTAAAATTTTAATTCATTCGATGGTATATTTTATCATGTTGGAATGTATAAAACAATTGCGGAAAGTAATCATCCTCTTTCCTCTTGTGCCTGTGTGCGTGCCGGGCAGGTGTGCGTCTGCCCCAGCGCGGCACGGATATTGGTGCAGACAGTATCCAGTTCTTTTTTCTGCTCACGGTAAGAATAGTATTTTTCCTGCCTTTCTTTTTTCTCTTCTAACAGCTTTTCTTTTTCCGCTTTCAGCGTCTGCAAGGTGGGGATCTTCCCACCGTTAGCTTTCCCTTTCAAAAATTTCAGGGCAGTCTCATACAGCGCAATCTTTGCGGAATGCTCCTGCCGGAACTGCACTTTGTTTTTGGATCTCCGTAATTGCGTGTACACGGATTTATTGGCAAGGTACTGTCCGGTATAATGGATTTGTTCGTTGACTTGCCGGAGCCTTGCCTCGGTGTTCTTCAGTTCCTTTAAGGAAGAGGAAGTCTGCTCCTTTAATTCTGTAAGCCGCCCTTCTATGCTTTCAAGGGTTTCATACCCATGCTCCTGCACATAGGAAAGCGTCTTTGCCATGTTCTGCAGATTGGAGAGCTTCACTTTATTGGCATAGGCTTTGCTCTGTTGGGCTTTGACACAGCGTTGTAAATCCGTTACCAGGCGCAGCCCGGATTCCTCAAACGGAGCAGCGGGTGCCTCCGCACTGACAGGAGCCCCATGCTGATTTGCAACGGGCTTTCTATTGTGGGTATTCTCTTTCGGTAAAATTTCTTTCTGCACCGTCTGGTCTTTTTCTGTATTTTCAAGGCTGGGATAATTTCCAATCAGTCCCATAAGGTAATCTTCTTCATAGTGTGTGCCAAGGCTTCTTCCAGTGATCGGTTTATCCCGATCAGGGTGGAGGTAGCTGCACCTGCCCCGGCTGATTTTGAATTTTATGTTGAATTTCTCTAAAAGTATCTGTTCAAATTCTTTCAGGTCATGGGCGTAGGCGGCAGCTTCTTCAATTGAAGTGCGGAGGTATTCTTTCTGTGTCTGGAATACGGTGGTGCGTGGCGTGATGCCTTCAGAGATCATTTGCCTGTTGCGTTCCTCTAATTTTTTCTGCCCGGTTCTTTTTGCATGGTATTCTTTTTCTGTTATCTTCCGTTCCGCTTTGGTGAGTAAATCGACCTGATGAAGATTTTCCCGGTTGCATAAATCCATAAGTGATTGTTTCAGATAAACAAGATAGTCGTTGGTCAGGTGGTGCTTGCGTCCGGCACGGGAATCGCAGTCACGCTCCATAAAACTTTGCCGCGCCACATCATTTTTTCGTAGGCTGTTGATGACGATATGCACATGGATGTTACCGCTTCCATTGTGTCCGTCCGTGTGGGTGCAGACAAGAGCCTGATGTCCGGGGAAATTTTTTCTGCAATATTCCAACCCAAGCTGCCTGGCTCGCTCTCCGGTCAGTCCGCATTCATTTCTGTCTTTCGGATCAAAGCTGATGATATAATGGTGGGATTTGATCTCGTCATATGTCCGGTTTTTACGGAAACGGGCGTTTAGCTCCCGACATTCCATATCAAAACTGAATGGATTGCATTCCACCCCATCAAGGTAATATTCTTCCCGGAGCTGCATATTTCCGTTTTCATCAAGAATTGGTTTTCCGGTATATTCGTTATGCTGGAAAATAAGGTAACGCTGTGCCTCACCGTAATCTGCATTCTTACTCGCTATGTGTTTGAGTATCGCCATGAAAATCCCCTGCCATCTTAATCACTTCATATTTCATTTCATAAATTTGTGCAATACATTTGTTTATTGCCTGTCGCATTTCCTGAGAATGGATGCCGCCTTGATTGAAGTGGCGGGCGATCTGGTTTAAATTGCTCCCGATTTTCCCGAACTCTGCAATCAGCTTTTTCAGTTCTGGCACATCTGCCACAATTTCATATTTGGCAGTCACTTTTCCTTTCATCACCTGTCTGCGTAAATATTCCGCAAGGGGAAGTCCTGCCTTGTGGGCGTTTTCCGTGATGATTTCATATTCTGTATCTGTGAAACGGAGCATGGCACAGTGGCTGCGTTTCAGTTCTTTTTCTTTTTTCGGTCTTGCCATAGAATATCCTTTCTCGTGATGGAGCTGGATGGTGCTGCCAGTATGGCAGCGCTGTCGTGCTTCATCACGCTGCGAGAGTGTAACGGTAGCCAATTCTGCATATCCGAAGGATATGCCACCGAGGGTATGGGGCGCGGAAGCCCCATCAAGTAAGCCGGAGTGGATCAAAACGCACGGAGTGGGTTTTGAGTTACGCAGGCGAAACTTGCTCTTCGAGAATTGGAAAGCCTTCTATAATAAAAGCCGATTTGAGATGACCTGTGCTACCTCATGGAAAAGAAAATTTTGAGAAAATGTAGATTGGAAGGGAAGGGGGGAAGTAGTGGCAGCGGGGTAAGGGCAGCGAAGCTGCGCTTGCGTAAGAGCGCTCCCAGAGCGAAGCGGCGGGATACGGTATGTGCGGAGGAACGGAGCACATTCCGTAAGCGACTGTGTGGGGAAAGCGTGGTGGGAGCGAAGCAGGGATATCGACGGAGGAGATATGCCTGCCCTGCGTGGCGGCAGGGAAAACGTGGATAGCTGCACGATGGAGCGGAGAGCGGAGCCGGAGCGGCATGGTGCAGCCAATAAAAAACATTGAGGTATTCCAGTAAAATAATAGAAAGTTAATGGAGTAATTCCGATAGAGAAAATTAAATGATATATTTTCAAGTGTTTAAAATGAGAACATGGAAATAAAAAACAGTTGCAAAGCGGAGCAAACAATTTATAATAGAACATATGTTTGATACATTAAAATTATGAAAGAAGGAAAATATATGTATTAGTATTGCAAATTAAAAAGAGGTGTAAGTATGGCTTGGGGAATGGAAAATAGTATGCAGCAGTTAAATTCCGGGGTTTCCAGAAAAAGGGAAATGGAGATAGCTTGTGAATGTTGGTTTACAAGTAAAGGGAAAATGTATCCAATTATGTTTAAATATCAGGATGAGCAGGGAGAAATCCATACCATAAAAGATATACAGGTACATTCCAGGGAAGAGAAAAATCTTATAGTATCCCCTTACACAGAATTTGGAGTGACAATAAATTGTCAGGGAATCTACATGGATACGAAGTTGATATTTTATAAAAAGGAATGTCGATGGGTGATGGTTATAGGACAAGAGTAGATGATATTTTCTAGTTACATAGTAGTGTGAGGGAAGGATAGATGTTTCCTTTTCTGTTTCTTACGACCATTTAGTTGGAAGATATCGTGGGATGTAATGCGTGATATTAAAATAATCTTTGTTTAGCATGGTAAGTTCTTTTGTATGGAACATATAGGCACCTTTCTTGTTTTAGTATTTTGGGAAAATTTGGAAATGAAAGAAAAAGATTTGAGTACAATTTTATTTTATCAGGCATAGGGAAATGACGCAAATATATTTTTAACAGGTGGTATAATCTGGTAAACCCTTAATATATCAATTTTGAGCAAAGAAGCGGCTAAACATTTCAGCATTTAGTCGCTTTTGCTTCTTTTTAGATTGGCAGCCAGTATATCTTCTGAATAACGGGGCATCAAATTTGAAAGATTTGGGAATTATAGACCTACTTGGTCTTTTTAAATTTGTTCCAAAAGCTTTTAGTTTTTTCTGCCTGTTCAATTTCATGTATTTTATCGTCAGTATACATTAATAGTATTTCTATAAATTGTTTTGTTGGTATGGTAAGGGCAACTGCTTCAAGTACACATGGAAAAGATAAATCCAGTTTTTCACATCTTTCCTCTAATATTTTTATTTTTTGTTCTAATGCGGCATCTTCGGTTGTAAGAACTAATTGTATAGTTTTCATTTTTTCTCGTTGCTTTCTATCGCTAAAATACTTGCAAGGTCACGCATGCCTTGCCGATACGACAACATTTCACATATGCCTGCTGTGGCATAGATTGCATTATGATATTTTTTAACCAGCTGCATTTGACTTTCTGTTAAATGCTCTTTTAGTTGGCTTAGTATTTTTGTTTCTGCTTCAATAGATTTCTTGTATTTAGAATCACTATTGTAGATCCTCCCCAACCGGTCTATTATGCAAGGCTGTATTTCGTCAAAAAAATTGATGTCCATGTTCGGTCTCCTTTTAACACATAGTCGCTAAAACAAGTATAGTCGGTACGTCTAGTATATTCAACTACTTTTTATTCAATCATAATGGTAACAGGGAGAGATGCGAAACATGATTAGCTACGAACCATTATGGGAGACTATGCGGCAAAAGGGTATATCCACATATGCGATGATTAATAAGTATGGCATACCGGCAAGTACGATACACAGCTTAAGGCATAACGGTAATATAAATATGCTTACGCTTGAAAAGCTATGTAGTGCCTTGGAATGTACTCCAGATTGTGTTGTAAAATTTGAAAAAGATGATATGTAGAAGACATGAGTGTAGATTGACTCGTGTCTTTTTTTGTTAGGACTATTTTAACAGCAGAAGAATTTATTATTTGATATACAGATGTTTTTATAGTTGCTTTCAGCGACAACTTTTCAAAAAGAAAAAGGTAATTGTAGCTTCTTTTTGAATGGTTTGAGATACAAGACCATTCAAAAAGAATTTTTTTTAGTTTCGAATTTGCACCTGAAAAAATTATGGAGAATCGTTCGACAAAATTCGGAGAAGTACATGCACAAAAGATAAAATAATGTTGGGAAGCGACGAGTGGTGTAGAAGAAAAATATCGGAAATTGTGGAAAGGCTTGAACTGTCCCTTTTACAAAAAAATGGACACAGGCAGTCCCTTCCCAAAAACTAGGAGCAACTTTATAATAAAACACACCGGTCGGGAGGTACGGAATGATAAGCAGGGAAGATACAGATTTAGGAATTACAGTAAAAAAGCTTCGCAAGGCAAAGGGGATGAGCAGGATTGAACTGTCAGAAGCAGCGGGCATCAGTGAATCCCATTTAAAGAAGATAGAGACTGGTGCAAGACGTCCTGGCATTGGGACATACCAGAAAGTGATAACAGTGTTGGAAGCAGAAATTGTTATCAAAGGTATTGCAGGGACTGTGAAGAGTGACTGTGCTGCAAGGGCGCAGAAAGTGTTTATGGAAAGTACAGAAACGCAGGCACTGTATCTGGTGAAAATGTTGGAAGATATGGCAGAAGGTCTGAAAATATTGCAGATCGGAAATGATTAGCTGCTGCATTCTGTCTGGAAGTCTTTGCTTAAAGATGTTTCGGGGCAGATTTGTAATTATAGATGACATGGTGCCATTTATGTTGAATGGTAAGTGTTGCTGGTACAAACCTGACAAACGTGAGAATTGTGGCAGTTAACGCACCTTGACAATAAATGCTTCAGAAATTATGTACTTATTGGGAGCGAAATATCAGTATGGTGGTATTTGGGTGGTTAATCAGTTTTGGATTTGCCGAGGAAAATACCTTTAAGGACAAAAATATCAGGAACACCTGTAAAGGTGATGAGGGGAGAACTACGCGAAGAAATATTTGCCTGCAGAGAGAATTGAGTGTAGGAAAAACAAGGTATCGTAGTAGAAGAAGGAAAAATATGAGCGGTATTCCCGGCATATGGCAGCATTGGCAGGCTGTCTTGAAATACCGGATAATAATGATACCTCTGCCGAAAAATATGGCAGCCGGAGTGGCGTTCGGGGTGTGCTGCAGCGTGGAAGGGTGCTGCAGGGTATCGGGGAGTCGGCCAGACGGTCCTACATATTCCGGCCTACATCGGGGGAGAGAAAATGAAAAACTATGATGGGGTAATTGCTGTGCAGATTTGCAGAGAGTTTCCCTGAATGGTGTGTGGGATATATTTGAATACAAAGGTGTAAGCCATGCCCTGCACTGGTGCAGGCATAGGACAATCAGATGCAGGAATAAGATAGAAGTGTGGAGAGGATTGTGTAAACATAAAAGGGAGATGGTTGTGTCATGGGACTTGAAGCAGTAACAGGGCTTACACCAGAGGAATTAAGGAAAATGGCATCGGTTGATGTGCGGACAGTGGACATAGACACACTGACAGACTTAAGGGATATACAGATTGATACAAAAGCGCCGGTGGAAAAGAAACTTGCATCTTTTGCAAGGCAGGCAGGGAATCCATATGTGGGCAGGATCGGCGACTATGTGGTGAAGGTATGTTACCAGAAAGAGGGAGCCACCATAGATGAAAAAATGGAAGAGTACATACGCAGACTTGCAGAAGTTTATGTATAACAGACTTGAACAAAACGCAAAAACGTGATAACATATAGTCAGGACTAAACCAGCGCAGCACCTGGCTTGAAAGGTTCTTATGCGGACCAAACATAAAAGTCAGGAGTGATGCGTGTATGAAGGAAAAGATATTCTATGCGGCCATGTACCTCCGTCTTTCAAGGGATGACGCTGCCGACAGCGGCGCAGGAGGCAGCGGGGGCAGGGCATCTGTAAAAAATGAGAGCGAAAGTATCGCAAACCAGCGGGAGCTGATCAAAGCCTATATCCGTGAACAGGAAGATATCGAACTGTATGATATCTATGTGGATGACGGATTTTCAGGCAGCAATTTCGACAGACCGGAATTTAAGAGAATGATGTGCGACATCGAGGCTGGAAGGGTAAACTGTGTCATCGTGAAAGACCTTTCCCGTTTCGGGCGTGATTACATTGAATCCGGGAGGTATATCCAGAAGACCTTCCCGACTCTTGGTGTACGTTTTATTGCGCTGACCGACCAGTATGACAGCTTTTCGGCAGATACAGGGGCTGGCTCCATTGTGCTGCCGGTAAAGAATTTCATCAACGATTCCTACTGCCGGGATATTTCCACGAAGGTAAAAAGCGGGCTGGAAGTGAAGCGCAGGAACGGGGAGTGCATTTCCCCTTTTGTGGTATATGGGTACAGGAAGGACGAGGAGAATAAAAACCATCTTGTGGTGGACGAATATGCAGCGGGAATTGTGAGGCAGATTTTTGAATGGAAGATTGCAGGCATGGCGGTGTCTGCCATAGCACAGAAGCTGAACGGGCTGGGAATCCTCTCACCGAAGGAATACAAGAAATCCCTTGGGCTTAAGTATAACGGGGGATTTAAGGGAACAGGGAAGTCTCTTTGGGGGAATGCTTCCGTAAAAAGGATACTCACAAATGAAATCTACTTGGGGCACCTCCAGCAGGGAAAGTCACAGAAAATTAATTATAAAGTAAAAAAGATTGTGGAAAAACCGAAGGAGGAATGGGTGTGTGTGGAGAATACCCATGAAGCGCTGGTTGCAGAGGACGATTTTCAGATTGTGCAAAACCTTCTTAAATCAGACAGCAGACAGGGACCGGGGATGGAGAAATCCGGGATGTTTGCAGGGCTTTTGTTCTGCGGCGACTGCAGGGAGCAGATGGTGCGCCGAATGGTACGCTATAAAGGAAAGGAAACGGTCTACTATATCTGTTCCACAAAGAACCGGGGAGACGGGTGCAGCAGGCACAGCATAGAGGAAGAAGTGCTGAAAGGCATTGTGGAAGATACGGTAAAAAGATATGCTAATGCATTTCTTGAAGGGAAACGTCTTTTTGACCGGGCAAAGGAGCAGGAGACGGGCAGCTTTTCGGAAGTTTCAGCATACGACAGGGAGCTGCGGCGTCTTAAGGCGGAGCAGGACAGATATTACAGCCTCTGTGCAGGGCTTTATGATGACCTGCGGCAGGGCATTGTCACGAAGGAGGAATTTGAGCGTCTCCATGCCAGTTTTGAAAAGAAAGCCATAGAATTGGGGGAGGCACAGAAAAAGCAGGAAGCCCTTATCAGGGATATGTTTAAAAAGGGAGTCCTTTCTGCCGGAAGGCTGAAAGCGTTCCAGGACTGTGTGGAGCTTAAGGAGATCGACCGCCATACCCTGAGCAGCCTTGTAAAGCGCATCTATGTGTATGAAGGAAAACGGATTGAGATTGAATACTATTTCATGGATCAGTATGAAGTTATGCTGGGGATTGGCGTGAGACAGACGGAGCATGAAGCCGCCGGAGCATCGGGTAGAAATGATGCGGAAAGGGGTGCTTAAGATGGGAAGGATTTCAAAAAGAGGCGCTTCTTTTACTCCTGTTGGGGGTAATTCAAAAGAGAACTCCACAGGCATAGGAAATGCGGCAGGCAAAGGGCAGAAAAGATACAAGGCTGGAATCTATGCAAGGCTTTCCGTTGACGTTGAAGAAAAGAAAGAATCCATTGATGTTCAGATTGGGATTGCTGAAAAATTTGTGGAAGAGTTTAATCGGAATAACAAAGAAAAGATTGATATAGCCGGTCATTACTGTGACGTAGGAAAAACAGGGAGCAATTTCAACCGGGATAGTTTTAACCGCCTGATGCAGGATATCCGTCTGGGGGATATTAACTGTGTGATTGTAAAGGATTTGTCTCGATTTGGCAGAAATTATCTTGAAGCAGGCAACTATATAGAAAAGATATTCCCATTCCTTGGGGTGCGGTTCATTGCGGTATCTGACGGTTATGATACCGGGGAAGAGGGGAACGATACCCGGCAGATGGCATCAGAGATCAAAAATCTTGTCAATGATATGTACGCCAAGGACTTTTCCGTGAAAGCAAAGACAGGACTTAGGCAGCGCCGGGAAGCAGGCTCCTATGTTGGTGGAATGCCGCCTTATGGCTATTTGGCAGTTTGGGAAGGCAGGGTAAGAAGGCTGGTGCCTGACGAAAATACTGCTGGGATTGTGGAGTATATTTATAAGGCTTTTGTGGAGAAGGAAAGCTGCACGGAAGTAGCGAACGATTTAAACCGCAGGAAAATTAATCCTCCGGCAGTCTATGCAAAAACGAAGGAAGTATACTGCCTGCCTGATATGGACTATAAAGGATGGGACAGGGGAGCCGTGGAACGGATTGTTCAAAGCGGCACTTATGTCGGACAGCTGGTGCAGGGTAAGAGTACGATAACAGCCCGTGACGAAAAAAATCGTATCCGTAAACCGGAAGAAGAATGGATTGTAAAAGAAAATGCCCATAAAGCACTGGTAAGCAGGGAACTTTACCGAAAAGCACAGGAAATAAGGAGAAAGCAGCAGGAAGAAACAGCATGTCACAAACACCCGACAAAAGGGATTCCTATTGGGGAAAATGTATTTGACCATGTGCTTTATTGTGGTGTATGTGGAAAGAAAATGACAAGGTACAGCCATGCCAAGACTTATGCGGACGGGAGTAGGGCAAGGCATGACGGGTATTCCTGCCTGAATGGAGGAAGCACAAAAGTAGGAACCTGTCCGCAGCCAAACCATATTTCCAAACAGGAACTGTCTAGTATACTAATATCCGTATTCCGAAATGAATTTGGCGTTTATCTGAATAAACCGGAGTGCTTTATGGAGGTTGGAAAGGAGAATATACGCATGGTTGTACTTCGGACAGAAAAGGAAATAAAGGCTGTCCGCAGCAGGAAGCAGAGAATGGAGGAAGAAGAAGCAGAGGTATATATGGAATACCGGAGCAAAAAGCTTTCACAGCAAGAATATGTCCGTTTTAAAATGGAACAGGAGGATAACAGGAGGGAACTGGAAAAACAGGAAAAAGAACTGGAAGATAAACAAAAAGAGCTGGAAAAGACAAAGGAAAAGTATCTAAGGGCGGTGAGTTCCCTGTTAAAACTGAAAAAAGGGGAGGAGCTGACTACAGAGCTCGTGGATGCACTTGTAGAGAAAATTTATCTTTATCCGGGGAAGCGGATTGAAGTACAGTTCCGGTATGTGAATGAAATGCTGGAAGGAGTGGTAGGGTGAATGTCATAGGAATGTACTTAAGGTTATCGCTTGAGGATAAAAAAGATTTAAAAAGGGATGAGAGCAACAGCATATCCAGTCAGAGGCTGCTGATCAAAGAATTTATTCAGTGTAATATAGAACTGAGGGGATATGAGGTAAAGGAATTCTGTGATGATGGCTGGTCCGGAACCAGCATGGACAGACCAGGCATGAACCAGCTCTTGGCAGAAGTAAAGAAAAATCGGATACAGTGCATTATCGTGAAAGATATGTCCCGGTTTTCGAGAGACTATATAGAAATGGGAACTTATCTGAACCAGATATTCCCGTTTATGGGAGTTCGCTTTATTGCGCTGGGCGATCATTATGACAGTAAGGAGGATAATGGGAATACGATAGGTCTGGACACCGCATTCAAGACGCTTCTATATGATCTTTATAGTAAGGATATTTCTGTTAAGGTAAAGACTTCAGTGAAAAATAAATGTGCAAACGGGGAATATATCTTTGGTCAGGTTCCTTTCGGTTATAGGAAGAGCCCTGTGGAAAAAAACAAAGTCATTATTAATAAGAAAGAAGCGGAGATAGTCAGGCATATTTTTTCTCTTGCGGCTTTGTCCAAAAGCAGTACGCAGATAGCAAGGCAGCTTGGTGAGGAGGGGATTCCCACAATCATGCAGATGCGCCACCCGAAAGCTGACAGGGACGGGAAACCTCTTGTATGGAGTTCATCAGCAGTCAGGAATATCCTGAATAACCGTTTTTATCTCGGAGAGATGGCATATGGGAAAACAGTGTGTAAGTCAGTGGGAAGCAAAAAATCTGTAAGAGTACCAAAAGAGGAATGGAAGGTAATTCCGAACCATCATGAGGCGTTGGTTACGCAGGAAGTATTTGAACAGGTGTCATCATTCCGACCAGACCATGTGACGGATAGAAAAAGGGAAAAGCATCCTCTCACCGGGAAATTGTATTGTGGTGGGTGTAGATATGCTATGGTATACAAGCCGCCGCGTGAAAAAAACAAGTATAGGTGGTTTGAGTGCAGCAAGCATGCATTGACTCACAATTTATACTGTTGTACATACTTTTGTGCGGATATGCTGGAGGAACTGGTGTTGACTATGCTCAATAAAGAACTGATGATCAGAGGGGAGGCTGTCAGGCAGAAAAAGAACCTTAAGTCATTGAAAGAGTGTCAGCTTGCCGCTGTAAAAGATAAATTGAAGAATCTGCAGCGAGAGCAGGAATTGGTGAAAGATTCCAAAGATGGAGCGTATGAAGAATATGCGGCAGGAAGTATAACGCCGGAGGAATACCGGGGAAAGATGGACAAACTGGATCGCCAGATGGAATTACTATCGGGGCAACTCCGTGAATGGCAGGAGAAATGCCTTGAATTGGAAGATGAGCAGGCAAAGCTTGATACAGATATGAGGCAGATTATTCGATATTCCCATATAGAGGAACTTACACAGGATTTGGTGGATACTTTTATTGAGAGAATATATGTTTATAAGGATAAAAGAGTAGAGATTAAGTGGAAGTTCAGGGAAAGATGAATATGATGTGCTGATTCTATTTTATATTTTTTACATGAAAAGGATTTTGTGGTGTATAATACTGATAAGAAGAGATTAGAAGAACTGAAATCAGAATATCATAGGCTTGATTGATACATTTGATAAATAGACATTTGTAAGGAGGGTGAAAGCATGGTTATATCTGAGAAAAAATACACTTTAAAGGATTTGCATATTGGCATGATGGCAAAAGCAGAGCAGCTTACTGAAATATATAATAAGTATATGATTTTATTATTTGATGATGCAGACAGCAAGACAGGAAAACTTGTGTTTTGCGGAGACGTGCAAAATAAGGAGTATGACAGTTGGTTTATGCAGCCTAAACCGATAACGCCTATTTATAATGATAAAGATGAATTGGAGGATATGGCTGTATATGATGAATAAGTATATAGAGGCTGAAATGACGCCTACGTTCTGTGGGGTAGGAGGTTCATTCAGTGTAGAAGCAAGTTTTCGTTTGGATAATTTTAAAGCACCGTTTTATGATATTGGGGTAAAGATTGATACTGGCTGTTCGATTAGTACCATTCCATTAAAAAGGCTGAAAGTATCCGATACATTATGCCAGATACTGAAAAAAGCAGATATTATAAATGATGTGCCATATTTCCTTAGTTATGGGATCGAATCCGGGGGCTTAAAGCATGAGGTTCCAATTACAAATAATGAAAAGATGGAATGTCCGGCTATGAAGTTCGAGCATGGCGTATCTGATTTTATGATAGGTGGGGTAAAGATATCGGCAGATAAGATATGTTTGAATTATGACAGAAAAGGAAATATTCTGATTGGAATGGATATTTTAAAAGATTGGGATATACATATTGGTGTCAGTAAAGAGACAGGGAAAAGTCTATTTCTTGCCTGCCCTGTTGAAAATAAGTGTAAGGAGTATATAGACGCTTTGAAGCTGCACTTCGGATATGATTTGCCCGAAGAAGGTGAATAATTACGGCAAGTGGTGGATTCTCATTTTGCTGTAAATGATAAACTGGCGGGATCTTTGACAGTATAAAGCAAAAACAACTTGACATTAATTTACCATTAATTTTCCCCGGACTTGACATTAACTTACCATAACCCTGACGAAGTTATGCGTCTTCCGGGGATTTTCCCTTAAAAAAAGTGAAAAAAGTTTGTGACATTAACTTGACATAAGAGGGGTATGGCAGACTGGACATTGCCGGGACGTTTGATGTACTGGCCGGCGTATAGGAGGCAAAAAATAAGGTAATATTTACTGCACTCCCAGGTTGGTCTTATGGATTGTTCCATTGGAAAAATAATTAATAGTATATATGTCATTGCCCTGCATTTCATTAAGGTGCCCTGACAGGCTTTCCCATTTTTCTGCGTAAGAAGCTTTGGAAGATATGAAAACGGAGGCAGTGGAGGAGATGGAGGCAATGACGAAGGACAGGGCAGTGGTGGAACTAATAGCAGTATCGCAAGCAACGATCCAGAGCGTGTTAAAAAATCATTCCGGCCATCTGTACGCGGTAAACCGCGTCCCCACATTTGCGTGATATTTGCACCAAATTCAGGTTATAGCCCGCTATGCGCCTTTATTTGATACAAATCTCCCACAAATTGTGCCGTACATCTGACAGAAAGATTTTTCAAACACGCTCTGGGATATGCAGGACTATAAATAAGAAAAGATAATTACATTTTGCTAAAAAGGGTGTAAAATATCAGTCATAGGCTTTATGGACGGCAACTTATATGCAGAGGGATAAAATGAATGCAGAATTTTCTAAAAATGTTTATTGTGGATATATTATAAAAGGCGACCTGACTGGGGCGATTCAATATGTAAAACAATTTCCGGATCAGTCGGAATTGTACAACCGTTTTATGGAGGTTTTTGAAAAGGAGCAATACATTACCTATGATGTAGATGCAGAGCTTAATGAAATATTAACTATTTACCAGCAGTATTACAGAGAGGTATTTTATCTTTGCATGGAGCGGGAAAAAGCGGCGGACAGATTGAAGGAAAAGCTGGCTGAATTTTTGGGCACAGACGGTAAGGACATTACACTGGATGATATGGAAGAGCAACAGGTAGCCAGGGTTTTTATAAGCCGGGGGTTTCATTTTTTAGGCGGCAGAACAAGCGGCTATTATGGTCCATACATTTGGCGGACAACGGAAACCCAAAATTATGAAGTTGAACTGCCCCATGGAATCCAGACATATACCGTAAAGCTGCTGGATGGGTTTATTTCCCAAAGCTGGGCGGACTATCTTTCTTTTGGCAGGACAGGCACAGGCGGCTGGTCGGATGGAGATGGAATGATCAACTGTATTAAGTCCTCCTATGATCTTGAAAGCGAAGCCTTTAAAGTGTCCCTTCTAAAGCATGAGGCACAGCATGCAAGGGACCTTTCAATCAATAAAAATATGTCTTCTGAGGACCTTGAATACCGTGCCAAGCTGGTAGAGCTGATTTATTCCAGCCAAAGGAATCTGCTGGAGCGGTTTATCCAGGAAGCTGACAATTCAGACAGAAGTAATGGACATGCAGCCGCTGCAGAAAGAATTATTGATGGATTTGTCCGAAAGTTGAATCTGAACCCTGCAGAAGTTGAAAAGCTTCCGAACAGGCAGGTTCAGGCTGTTGCGGAAATGTTGTTTAATGAGAGCGATATCAGTTAGCAGCTTAGCTTTCTATTGGCGATGTGCCGCAAGTACAGTTGGCGGTAAACTTACTATTTGCGCAGTATCACAAGCATGATTTGCAGTATGCAGGGGGATAAGTATGAAATATTTAGCAGTGGCAGTGGGAATTTTCGGACTGGAATGGAAAATTAAGAGTTATATAGAAGAGAAAGGAACAGAGGGAGAGACGAAGAAAGCTTTTGGCGGTCTTGTGATGATAAGGAAGCATCATAATAAGGGAGCTTTTTTGAACATGGGGCAAAAAAGGCGTAAGGTAGTGATGGTATTATCCATTTTACTTACCACAGCGCTTACGGCACTCTTTATCCTGACACTTGGAAGGGCGGGGAAAGGGCTGCTAAAATGGGGACTTACTCTGCTTTTGGGAGGAGCTTACAGCAACACATATGACAGACTTGTTCGGAAATATGTGGTGGATTATGTGAGCTTTCCGCTTCCGTTTGGAATTCATAAAATTATTTTTAATATTGGGGACTTCTGCATTATGGCGGGAGCGTTAATGTGCGCGTTTGGTTGGGGCTTTTCAGGGAAAATAGAATGATACGGGAAATGATTTTGGTGGATATAAAAAGAACTTCTTGACAAAAGTTTTTTTTAGGTGTATTGTATGAATTAGATAGTACAATAATACAAAGAAAGGAAAATGTAAATGGCGTGGAGTTTAGATTCTGACCGTCCAATTTATGCCCAGATTCTTGAAGAGATACAGCTTAGGATTATCGCAGGGCAGTATAAGCCGGGTGAAAAGATACCCAGCGTGCGGGAACTGGCCTCTGAAGCAGGGGTTAATCCCAACACAATGCAGAAGGCGCTTTCGGAGCTGGAGAGATATGGACTTGTGATGGCACAGAGAACAAGCGGAAGGATCGTGACACAGGATATGGAATTGATTAAGGAAACCCGCAGAAAGCTTGCAAAGGAGCAGATACGGGAATTTATTGACAGAATGAAAAAATTGGGATTTAATGAAAGAGAAATTGTGGAAATGGTTGAGCAGACAGGAGGAGAGGCATGAGCGAGCTGGTAGAAGTAATTAATCTTACCAAGGTTTATGAAAAGAAAAAGCGGGCGCTGGATCATATGAATCTGTCCATACCAAGAGGGAAAATCATTGGCCTTTTAGGGCCTAACGGCAGTGGAAAGAGTACATTAATCAAATTGATTAACGGACTTTTGGTGGCAACAGAGGGTCAGGTGCTTGTAAATGGTAAAGCACCGGGACCGGAGAGTAAAAGCTGCGTTTCTTATCTGCCAGAGCGTACGTACTTTCAGGACAATATGAAGGTAAAAGAGCTTATCAACTTTTTTACGGACTTTTACAGGGATTTCCACCCGGAGAGAGCGAAGCAGATGCTGGCGAACCTGAATATCAACGAGGAGGCCAGATTAAAAACGCTTTCCAAAGGAACCAAGGAAAAGGTGCAGCTTATTATGGTTATGAGCAGGAACGCCCAGTTATATATACTGGATGAGCCGATTGCAGGGGTGGACCCGGCGGCAAGAGATTATATTCTGCGGACGATTATCAGTAATTATAATGAGAATGCAACAGTGCTGATATCCACCCATCTGATTACTGACATTGAGAAGATTTTGGATGAAGTAATTTTTATCCGGGACGGAAAAGTGGTGCTTCAGGATACGGTGGAGAACATCAGAGAGCAGAAAGGAAAGTCGGTGGATTCCTATTTCAGGGAGGTATTTGCATGTTAGGAAAATTGTTAAAACATGAGTGGAAAGCGGTCTGGAAGGTTCCGGTAATGCTAATCTGCATTCTGATGATTTTGGCGGCGGTTGCCGGGCTTACATTTGCACTTCCGGTCTGGGACAGCGAATGGGTGGGACTGCCTCTTTCGGGAATGATGTTGATTATTGTATTTTATATTTCAATGATTGCCTGTGGCGTTGGGATCGTTATATATTTTGCCGTGCGGTTTTATAAAAGCATGTTTACAGATGAAGGCTATCTTACCCATACGCTACCGGTAAATGTCCATCAGCTTTTGCTGAACAAGGTGATTACTATGAGTGCATGGAGTCTGCTGGGCGGCATTGCGATACTGCTTAGCCTGGTGGTTTTCGGGAGCTTTACCGTAATGTCGCTGGTGCCCAGAAACAGCACTTTTGCAAGGGATGTGGTGGAAGCCGTACAGGATATGTTTTTGATGTGGCCGGAACTGCTAAAGGAACCGGGGATGGAAGGTTTTAGCGGTTTTTGCATCAGTATATTAGTTTTAGTGCTTTTCAGCTCTTTTAGCGGTACCATGACAATTATTGGGTCCATTACCCTGGGGCAGCAGGTGAGAAAGCACCGGATACTTGGTGCGATAGGAGCATATTTTGCAATCAGCATGGGCATTCAGTTTGTAAATATGGCGGTTATGGTACCTTTAATGTTTACGTGGATTGGGGATACCAGATGGGAGAGGGCGCTGTCTCCTTTTCCGGCTATGACATTGTTTTATTCTGTAATAGCAGCGGTGTCGTTGGCAGTTTCGGTGGGACTGTATTTCTTAAGTGAATACCTGATTCGCAGGCAGCTGGAGCTTGAGTAAAAATAAAATAATGGCGGTTCCCGGAGAAACTTACTAGAGCGTTTATTCATGGAGGTATCAAATGAAACCAGGAAAAGTGGTGGCAGGAGCTGCAGCTGTGGCAGTTCTGACAGGCGCAGACCAGCTGATTAAGTGGTTTGTGGTAAAGGGACTTAAAGGAAAAGAAAGTGTGGCGCTGATTCCTGATGTTCTGGAACTGGAATATTATGAAAATTTTGGAGCCGCTTTCAGCTCTTTTATGGGAATGAGGCAATTACTGATTGGCTTTACCGGGCTGTTAAGCATTTTTCTGATATGGAAATGGCTGTGCCTGCCGGGAGAAAAAAGGTTTTGGGGCCTGCGTCTGGGTCTGATGCTGGTAATTGGCGGTGCGCTGGGAAACCTGGCAGACAGAGTTGCAAGAGGTTATGTGGTGGATTTTATATACTTTGTGCCTGTTGATTTTCCCAAGTTTAACTTTGCGGATATATGTGTGGTCTGTGGAACGGCGCTTATTTTTGTACTGGTGATGTTTTATTATAAAGAAGAGGAGCTGGCTAAAAGCCGGCTCCTTCATCTGCCGTAATCCGTGTGCCGGCTCTGCCTTTTAAGGCATCTGCGGCTGCTTCCAGTGAGGTTATGAGAACACTTCCTGTTTTGCAGACGTCAAGGTATGTGATAGCTGCCTCAATCTTAGGCAGCATAGTACCTTTTTCAAATTCTCCTTCGGTTATCATTTTTTTAGCTTCTTTCACAGTAAGATCTGAGAGTGTGCTTTGCGTTTCTTTGCCATAATCCCGGTAAACATTTGGAACAGAGGTAAAAATAACCAGCTGGTCAGCTAAAAGGTCAGCGGCAAGTTTTCCGGCAATGGCATCCTTTTCAATCACAGCGGACGCTCCCTGTAGAGCATGTTTTTGTTCAATGACGGGAATGCCTCCGCCGCCGCAGGCGATAACAATCTGCCCGGCATCTGCAAGGGTACGGATAGCGTCAATTTCTACAATATCTATAGGTTTTGGTGCGGCGATAATGCGCCGGAACCCTTTTCCAGGCACTTCCTGTACATAATTTCCCTTTCGGATTTCGATATCTGCGTCATCGCCGGACATATAACGTCCAATCCGTTTGGTGGGATAGTAAAAAGCCTCATCATAAGGGTCGACAGTGACTTGTGTTAAAATGGTTGCTACTGTCTTACCGATTCCACGGCTTAAAAGTTCTGCTTTTAAAGAGTTCTGGATATCATATCCAACATATCCCTGGCTCATGGCGCTGCAGACGCACATGGGAGCAGGCGTATAGTCAATGTAAAGACGGCGAAGCTCTGTCATTGCTTTGTGTATCATGCTAATCTGAGGGCCGTTGCTGTGGGTGATGGTAAGCTGGTAATCTGCCTCCACCATATCGGCAAGAACTCTTGCTGCAAATTTGACGGCATCTTTCTGGGCGCTGGTAGTGGAACCAAGTGCACTGTGTCCTAACGAAACGACAGCTTTTTTCTTATTCATAATTTCAGGAACCTTTCTTTTGATAATAATCACCGGATAAATGGCTGCATAAAAACAGTATAGCAAAGGAGCGGAAATTTGTACAGCAAGAATGCGTTGCATGCCATTTCGCTTTGTGTTAAGATAAAGAAGATTGTAAAAGGAAGGCGTAAAAAGTAAGAAGAAACGAGGAAAAAGCAGGCATATGGAGACTATGATACAGATAAAAAATGTCACAAAGACCTTTGTGGGGAAGGATAATAAGGTAGAGGCTTTAAAAGGGATTGACCTGGATATACATAAGGGTGAAATTTATGGTATTATCGGCATGAGCGGCGCGGGAAAGTCCACACTGGTGCGGTGTCTGAACTTTTTGGAGCGTCCCACATCGGGAACTGTCTTTGTGGAAGGAAAAGATTTGTCCGAATTGAGTGACAGCGAGCTTCGGAAGGCCCGCACCCAGATAGCAATGATTTTCCAGCATTTTAATCTGCTGATGCAAAGAACGGTAATTGACAATGTGTGTTTCCCAATGGAAATAATCAAAACGCCCAGAAAGGATGCCATAAAGCGTGCAAAGGAGCTTCTTTCTATTGTTGGACTGTCAGAAAAGGAGCTTGCCTACCCTGCCCAGCTATCTGGCGGGCAGAAACAAAGAGTGGCGATTGCAAGAGCCCTTGCCACAACCCCCCAAATTCTTCTGTGCGATGAGGCAACCAGCGCCCTTGATCCAACCACAACCAAGGCGATTCTTGCATTGTTAAAGGAAATCAACGAAAAATACGGAATTACTATTGTAATTATTACCCATGAGATGGCGGTGGTACAGGAAATCTGCAGTCATGTGGCTATTATAGATGAAGGCATTCTTGCGGAAACCGGAACAGTGGAGGAAGTGTTTCAAAGACCAAAGAGCAGAGTGGCAAAGCGGCTGGTGTTCCAGGGAGAGCGGGAGCAGTATGAGGAGATGAAAGGAAAACGGTGCATCCGTATTGTGTTTACCAGTAATTCCTCTTTTGAACCAGTGATTGCCAATATGGTACTGGCCTGTAAGACGCCGGTAAACATCCTTCTGGCAGATACCCGTGATATCGGAGGGGTAGCTCACGGGCAGATGATTCTGCAGCTGCCGGAGGAAGAAGGGGCGGCTGAAAAAATGATACAGTATTTAAAAAACAGAAAACTGGAAGTGGAGGAATTGGATAATTATGTGGGATAATCAGACAATAATGATGATAGTGGAAGGTACAGGAGTTACCCTGTACATGACTTTGGTTTCTGCGCTGATTGCCTATGGGCTGGGGCTTCCTATGGGAATTTTGCTGGTGGTGACAGCACCAGGGGGATTAAAACCAAACAAAGTAATTTATAAAATATTGGATGTGCTGGTAAATATTGTAAGAAGCATTCCTTTTTTGATACTTTTGATGTTGATTATTCCCTTTACGAGAATGATTGTGGGGAAAAGCTATGGGGCAACGGCGACAATTGTTCCTCTTTCTCTTGCCGCAGCGCCTTTTGTGGCAAGGTTGGTAGAGTCTTCCCTGCTAGAGGTTGACCATGGAGTGATAGAGGCGGCCCAGAGTATGGGAGCAGGGCTTTGGATGATTATCTGGAAGGTTCTTTTGCCTGAATCCCGCACATCTTTGATCGTAGGGGCAACCATTGCCCTTGGCACGATTCTGGGATATTCAGCCATGGCGGGAGTAGTAGGCGGCGGCGGTTTGGGAGATATCGCCATCCGTTACGGGTATCACCGGTATCAGGGGGATATTATGATTGTGACGGTGGTTCTTCTGGTGGTTCTGGTGCAAATACTTCAGGTGATAGGAACCCGGCTGTCAAAGAAGCTGGACAGAAGGATTACAGGGTAAAGAAGCGGCAGATTGCCCCGGTCAGATGGTTAGAAAAATTTTCCGTCTGGGCCGGGGTATTTTGCAGTCCGCCTTATTTGCGAAGGTTTGTGTGATACTGTTCAGAACGATACTGTTGGTAGGGAAATAACCTTGCTTTATTCAATTCTACCGTTAACTGGTTCGGCTTACTTTGCCATCTCCTTAAGGAATAAGACGTTTCAATTTATCCTTTTATTGTTTTCCATTCATCCTCTAAGATTGCCATCAGTATATCATCAGCATATTTGTCACCATCCATAATGGCATCTCTTAAAATACCTTCTCTCTTAAATCCAGCCTTCAAATATACTTTTTCTGCTTTTGGATTAAATGAGTATACATCTAATTCTAAACGATGCAAATGTAATTCTTCAAATGCAAAATCACGGGTGACTTCTGTTGCCCAAGTTCCAATTCCTTTTCCCCTCCCTGTCATGTGATAGAGGCCAATGCGGAAATTAGCGCAACGCAAATCCCAATCTATTTCATTGATTACGCTTTCACCAATTATTTTTCCATCAGGCGCTATAATCAAAAAGAAATATCTATCATCTTCTTCAATAGATTTTAGAAAAAACGAAGTCACTTCCTCTTTGGTAAATTCTTCCTTACAACCTGTCAATCGTGCGACTTCTTTGTCCAGAGGACAATAATTTTGCTCATAATAATCCGTTGCATCTTCAGCTTTTGCAAACCGTATCAGAAAACCATCTTTTTCACTTATAATATTTTTTTTCATTTTATAGTTCCTTTCCAGAATTTTATTTTTCAAAAACGTATACTGCAAATATGGCGAATAATAAGTTCCTGACTCAGGAATACCTCTAAAAGCGTTGATCAGTCAAGCCTTTTTGATATTGAAAGTATCAGAAACTTCTCTTTTTCAGCAATTATATTTCTTTAATTGACTATGAATTTCTTCCCCATTCTGCTTGTTGTCATTCTCCATAATTTAAAACCTAATCCATGCTTTTTTTCTTAATTACGATTTACCGTTCTATGAATTCCTATTATACCATAATCCCTAAAGCATGGAAATAGCAAGCTTTCCCGGCTGCCTTCCTGCTTCTTGAATATACGACACAGGTGGCCCCAAAAGTGCAGCAACTGTGACGGTGGAAATTGTCTTGCGCTGGACGATGGAGATCAGGTTAGTGAAATCCCTGATTTCATCCTACCCTTTTGGAGTGTTTTGTGATATGATAGCACTGTGTTTGAAAGGATAGCAGCAAGGTGGAAATACTAAATAAAATAGACCTTTTAGATTTGGAAATAAAATTTTTAAAAGTTCGGACAAACCAATCATATATTACATCAGTGCATTGGCATTATATAAAATTGAAAATCTTTTTAAAACGAATAAAATTGACAAGAAATATCGACGCAGCAGATATCATGCTATGATGCTTTTTGAATTGTTGTGTCTAAAGAGGAGAAGCCGCGCTTTAACCAACGCAAAATGGAATTATATTGTCAAAATATTCTGGATGTTCTAAATAATGATTATAAATGCGAGAAAGTATATAAAGGAATTGCTGATTTTATTATTTCCAAAGGACAGGATATAGATATAGAAAATCGAAAATGATTTGAAAGGAAAGAAACGACAGAATATTTGCTTTCTCAAAAAGGAAGTTTGATTGAATATCTAAAAATAGATAATATTATATCATAATTAGGGACATGCGGAATCTATTTCCTAAATATAAAGAGAGGCGGATTAGAAGTGGAATCTTAAAATGAAAAAATACCCATTAATGATTTAGAATTGGCTAAAAAGTGCACCAATAAAATTATGATTACGGATATGGCTATCAAAAAAGTACCATTCATTAGATACAGGGAGATTCCTGAAAGCGAATACTTGATGTTACAGGAATTAGCCAGGGAAGTATTGATGATTTCTAAAAATGATAACGATTCTAATGAGGTAGCGCTTACTTATAGTCTGGATCATAGGAATTTGCTCGCTGAAGGAAAAGAGTTTATGGGAGTTGCTTTGGGAGATGTAAAGTTTTTCTTAGTAATGGTATAGTTAAGATGATGGTGGTAATTACAAATTTAGGAAGTATTTCATATCTTGTAAAAAAAGAAAACTATAGCCGTAAAAAAGCGATAGGACTATTTAATAATTCGGTTAGTATGCATAATAAGGGAAGTAAAAGACATGATTACCAGAAAGCCGTATCCCATTTTCTTTCTATTTGCCATGAGGCAAATATTGTATATGAAGATTGTTAGGAGGGATTGATATGACTGAAAAAATTATTTTAAGCGAGAAATTAGAAGATAACAAAGCAGCCGCTGAATGGGGGATTAAACAGGCAGAATTGATTAAGAAAAGTGAAGAAATAACGCAAAGGCTAGTGGAAAAATATACATCAATTATATTATCACGTAAATATGAAAGAAACAGTTAGCATCAAGGATAGTCATAATTCTAGTCATATAAATTTTTTCTTGGATATTTATGATGAAATCCAACATAGCCATTCCCAGATGGGAATGTAACACAGAGACACTTGCAGAAAGCGGCATAACAGTGGCAGACTGCTCTGTATATAACCTTTCAAGAGTTTCCCGTAAGGAGACTCTTTTGTTGTATGAAAAGGATAAAAATTCATGTGATGCATCACGCTTTTGTGCTATAATCTATTTTAGATTATCGTATTTACATGATTTGGGTATTAAAATACCTTTTGACATTTGTATCATTTACATTAAACTTAAATCGAAAACAGATGAAGGGTAGAATAGAGTATGGATGCTAAAGAAATATCAATGTTTCGTTTCTTGGATGGAACAGATAAAAAATTCATTATTCCAGTTTATCAAAGAGCATATAGCTGGAAGCATGAAAATTGTGAAGCGTTGCTGAAGGATTTGACAAGTGTTTATGAAAATAATTATGTTTCTCATTTTTTCGGCAGTATTGTATATGTCTCAAATGATGTTGGTGGATGCAATGAACATATTATAATTGATGGTCAACAGAGGATTACTACGGTTTCTTTACTTTTACTGGCGATTAGGAATTACATTATAGAACATCCGCATATTGACACAGGTGTGAATCCAAGGAAGATTACAGATGCTTATTTGACAGATGTATATGCAAACAGTGAGAAAAAGTTGAAACTTAAGTTGATTCAAGGTGATGATGAGGCATATGATCGTTTGATAGAAAATGGCACTCCAATTGCCAATAATAATATTACTGTGAATTATAATTATTTCTTTAAAGAAATTTCTAAACGTAATTCTTTGGAAATTAAGGGACTTTATGATGCTGTTATGAAATTGATTATTGTCAATATCAGCTTGAAACCACAGGATGGCGATGATCCACAGCTTATTTTTGAAAGTTTAAATTCAACTGGTTTGGGACTGGACGAGTCGGACAAAATCAGAAACTATGTTCTTATGGGAATGCCGGCAGCGAAGCAGGAGACTTTTTACAAAAAGTATTGGGAACCCTTAGAGAGACTCGTGTCACATAATGATATGAAAACCTTTATTCGCTATTATCTTTCGGTGAAAACAAGGGACTTATTTAAGGAAGACAGGTTGTATTTCAGATTTAAGAGTTTTCGTATGCATCAGGTTTGTACAATCGAAGAGATTTTTGAAGATATTTTGCTATTCGCTGGTTTTTATAAAACTATCCGTCAGCCAATAAATAAGAAGAATAGTTATGAAGTCGTTTTGGCTAGAATCAATAAATTGGAAATAAAAAGCTGTACTCCTATTTTGCTGGAATTATTCATTGCCCATGAACAGAACCAGCTAAGTGATACCGAATTAACAGATGCATTCCATACCTTAGAGAGTTATATGGCACGAAGAATTATATGTGGTCTTGGAACACAGTATTATAACAAACTGTTTGTTGGTTTGGGAGCAGAGATTGAAAAACTTCTGGAGAAAGATGGAGCTGCGTATTTAGATGCTTTTAAATCTGCCTTATTAAATAAAACAGGAAAAAGCCGCTTCCCAAATGATCATGATTTTATGGATAAATTTATGACTTTTGAACTTTATAATGCAAAAGCATCTGTCAGAAAATATTTTCTTGAACGGTTTGAAAATTTCGGAAACCGTGAAATGATAGCGGTTGAGGAACAAATAAGTGATGGTTCTTTAACTATTGAGCATATCATGCCTCGAACATTGACAGAAGAGTGGAAGGTTGGGTTAGGAGAACAATGGGAATTAATATATTCCAAATATATTGATACGATTGGTAATTTGACATTAACGGCGTACAATAGTGATTACAGTAATCTTAGTTTTATAAAAAAGAAAACTTTGCCAGAGAAAGGTTTTGAGACAAGTAAGTTACGGTTGAATGAGTATGTTAAAAATTGTGAGTCTTGGGGAGAAAGTGAAATCCTTGAACGTGCTTGGCAATTATATAAATTAGCGGAACAGATTTGGCCTATGGCTGAAACAGATTATGAACCACAGGAAGAAGATAAATGGATTTGCTGGGATGATGAGGATTATGATTTTACAAATAAAACCATTCTAAAAATTGTACTTATGGGAGATGAGCTGCAGACTGAAAATATTACAGATGCTTATCGGAAAATCAATGTGACTGTTTATAATATGGATCCGGCTGGCTATGTGGCAATGGAAAATTCTTGGAGTGGAACAGATGTGAGAAGAATTCGCCGCCCCTATGAGATAGGACCATCAGTTTATATTACTACGAATCTTAATTCTCAATCCAAGGCGGCGGCTATAAGAGAATTATGTGAATATTTTAAGTTTGATTCCTCAGATTTGCGATATTTAGTAAAAGCTACATTTGATATTAATAATGAGACAACATATGATGCTGTAACTGCAGGACAGTTGGCATATCGGCTTATAGAAAAGTTATTGACAGAAGACAAATTAACAAAACAAGAAGTTGAACAACTTAAAGAAAAAGAATTTTGTAGAAAAATGTTTTATAAAGTTGTATATCCAGTGCTGGCTAACAACAGGGAAGACAATAGAGGGAAAAGCAAGAAATGTCGCTATTATAGCAAGCCGGTTCAGTTTAGAGGAAAGAATATATACATATCGACAGAGTGGTTTGATGAGAGCAGAAAAGATTTGGTGGAATGGTATAAACGGCATACATAAAAAAATATCAGGGTTGAAATGGAGACCGCAAAATGGCAGAGAGTCAAAATATAGAATGGAAAGAATCGTGGCGTGACGAATATCTTAAATGGATATGTGGATTTGCAAATGCACAGGGCGGAAAAATATATATTGGAACGCGAGATGATGGAACGGTAATTGGAGTTAATAATTCAAAAAAGCTGTTAGAGGATATCCCAAACAAAATTCAAAATAAATTAGGAATTATGGCGGATGTGAATCTGTTTACTGAAGATGGATTGGATTATATTGAGATAGTCGTCAATCCATGGTCATTTCCTGTAAACTATAACGGAGAATATCATTACAGAAGCGGCAGTACAAAACAGTTGCTTCGGGGGAATGCATTGACGAATTTCTTAATGGCAAAGATAGGGCTAAAATGGGATGCAGCGACAATATCCAATATTGGAATAGATGATTTGGATCAGGAGAGTTTTGATATTTTTAGAAGAGAGGCTTTGCGAAGCGGGCGAATGACAAAAGAAGATTTGGATATTGCGAATGTCAAGCTGTTGGAAAAACTGGATTTAGTAGTAGATGGAAAACTTAAACGCGCAGGGGCATTGTGTTTTTACCGCAACCCAGAAAAGATTATTGGTGGATGTTATGTGAAAATTGGAAAATTTGAAGGCAGTGAGTTATTATATCAGGATGAAGTGCATGGTTCTTTGCTTATTTTGGCAGATAGGGTGATCGACCTGATTTATTTAAAATATTTGAAAGCGGCAATTTCATATTACAAAGAAACAAGAGTGGAAACCTATCCTTTTGCTCGTGATGCCGTAAGAGAAGCCGTTTTTAACGCTTTGATTCATTGCAATTGGGCTGACAATGTTCCGGTACAGATACGTATTGAAGATGACGCTATGTATATCAGTAATTGTAGCATGTTGCCCTTTGGCTGGACGGTTGAAACACTTTTAAGTACACATGTATCAAAGCCATACAATCCTGATATTGCAAGAGTATTTTATCGTGCAGGATATATTGAGAGTTGGGGACGAGGTATTCAGAAGATTCGGGATGCCTGCAAAAATCTTGGGGCGGATGATCCGGAGTATATTGTTCATGGTGAAGATATCATGGTGAAATTTTCTGCCCTCCAGAGTGCCAAAGTATCAGATACCAAAGCCCTAAATGTCACAAAAGATGTCACAAAGGATGTCGCAATAGAAATAAAAATATTAGCTTTGTTAAAAGAAAATGCATCTGTCACTACTACTGAAATGGCTAAGCAGTTATCTGTTAATAGACGAACAATTCAGAGAGGCCTGGATGTATTAAAGAGTAAAGGTACGATTGAGCGCAAGGGTGGTAAACGATACGGTTATTGGGAAGTTTACGAATAGTTTTTACATTCCCATCGTACCATTACCAGACGGGAACGGCAGGGTAGCAAGGCTCCTGATGAACCTGGCGCTGCTCCAGGACGGGTACCTGCCTGTAATTGTACCGCCCATTCTGCGGGAGGATTATGTGTCCCTGTTAGAGCGGGCACACAGGGAGGACAGAATTTCATGGAATTTGTTGCGAAACGGGAGTTTGAGTCCCCCAAAAGAGATGTTGCGATTGCTTCAGATCCCATTCCCAGGGAGGGGCAAGGCTGTTGCTGATAGCGGTAATTCAAATAATTTTAGTTGGATACATTGGCTTATTTATGCTAAAGCAGCAGGCAAGCGCTGCTTCAAGCAGAAGTCTGCAGGTTCTCATATTTGCGTGATATTTGCGCCAAATTCAGGTTATATAGCCCGCTATGAGCCCTTCATTTGGCGCAAATCGCCCGCAAGTTATGTCGCACATTTGACAAAAGCATTTTTCAAATACGCTGTAGCGTATGGAGGCAGGGGAACGGAGGGCTGCAAAAAGAAACATAAATAAACTTTTAATTCAGACAAAATATATTTTGTACATTTTGCATAAAAATTTAGGGACATTAATGGGAATAAGTACAAATTGACAAATATTTTTGATGGTGGTATTATAAGTTTAACACGTGTAAACTTTATAGTATCACCATTATATTTTACAAAAATATATAAGTGTAAAGCAGTCAGGCTTATGTTTGGCCTGTTGGATTATGATTTATGCAGGAATGGAGGATTTCTATGGAAAGGATTACACGGATGACGCTGGAAGATATTGCGGTTGAAATAGGTATTTCCAGGACCACAATTTATAAGGTTCTCAAGGAAAAAGGGAATGTCAGTGAGAAAACCCGCAATGTGGTTATGGAGGCGTTACAGAAATATAATTATGTACAGAATAAAAATGCACGGAATCTTGCACTTAACAGACAATATACCATTGGGTATTCAGGTTTCAAGTCAAAGAGTGCCGGCTATTTTTCACCAAAGGTCAGGGAAGGAATCAATCAGGCGGTACGGGAATTTGGCGATGATGGTCTTGAAATTCTTGTTTCAGAATTTGAAGTGGAGAACCCATGGCAGCAAAAGACAGAAGTTTTTCATATGCTTGAGCAGGGAATTGACAGTTTTGTTCTTGCCTTTTCCAACACGCAGGTGATTGAAGAAATTCTGACGGAGCTTAAAGCACGGGAATGTCGTGTGGCGCTGCTGAGCCGGGATTGTTTAAAAAACCACCAGAATTATTATGTGGGAGTGGATTATTACCGGAGCGGGCGTCTGGCAGCGGAGCTTTTAGGAAAAATGCTTTCTTCCGGGGGGAGAATTTTTATTCCGGTGACGCCGGAGTATCATGACAATCAGGATATTCAGGAGAGACTAAAGGGTTTTTTAAAAAAGATGGAAGAGTTTCCGGGCTGCGAAATACTTCCCATTGTTCATGACCTGATGGAAGGGGAAGAGGTGTATCAGGAGGTAATTGCCTGTATAAAGCGGGAACCGGAACTTGCCGGAATTTTTGACCTGACTTATCGGCTGGATATGACGGCAAAGGCTCTTAGGGACAGTGGCAGGGAGGACATAAGGCTGGTTGGTTTTGATTTGTTCCGGGAGATAGAAAAGTACATTGAAGAGTCGGTAATTGACGCTGTGGTATATCAGGATTTAAGTAAACAGGCTTACATGGGCATAAAGATTTTATTTGAAGAGATGTGTTATGGAATTACCTATGAGAAAAAGAAGTTTTATTCCAAGCTGGAAGTAATTACCAGTGAGAATCTTTGTTACTTTAAAGATGAGCAAACGGCACAAAAGTCGGGACAATTACGGAACTTATAATTAGGAGGCTAAGGATGTTATATATTGGTATTGATTTAGGAACCAGTGCGGTGAAACTGTTAATGATGGATGGGGAAGGAAGAATCAGGAAGATTGTTTCCAGAGAGTATCCCATTTACTTCCCAAATCCGGGCTGGTCAGAGCAAAAACCAGAGGACTGGTTTACCCAGACCATAGAAGGAATTAAAGAGCTGATCGGCGAAGCAGACAAAAGTCAGATTGCGGGAATCAGCTTTGGCGGACAGATGCACGGCCTTGTTATTTTGGATAAGGATGACAATGTGATCCGTCCTGCCCTTTTATGGAATGATGGCAGAACCTATGAGGAATGTGACTACTTAAATAATGAAATTGGAAAAGAAAAGCTTTCACAGTACACAGCAAATATATCCTTTACAGGATTTACGGCACCTAAAATTTTATGGGTAAAAAATAAGGAGCCGGAAAACTTTGCAAAGATTGCAAAGATTATGCTGCCTAAAGACTATATTGCTTATAAGCTGACAGGCGTACACTGCACCGATGTATCCGACGCTTCGGGAATGCTTCTTTTAGATGTAAAGAACCGTAAATGGTCAAAGGAAATGTGTGATATCTGCGGTATCCGTGAAGAAATGCTGCCCAGACTTTTTGAAAGCTATGAATGTGTGGGGTCTGTGAAAGAAGACATTGCAGCCCAGCTTGGGATTCCATCTTCCGTAAAAGTGGCGGCGGGAGCAGGAGACAATGCGGCGGCGGCAGTGGGAACAGGTACCGTTGGGGAAGGAATGTGTAATATTTCCCTTGGCACCAGCGGAACCATATTTATTTCTTCCAAAAAGTTTGGGGTGGATAAATTTAACGCTCTTCATGCCTTTGCCCATGCAGATGGAAATTATCATCTGATGGGGTGTATGTTAAGTGCGGCTTCCTGCAATAAGTGGTGGATGGAAGATATAGTTGGAACCAGCGACTATGCAAAAGAGCAGGAACAGATAGCAAAGCTTGGAGAAAACCATGTATATTTTCTGCCTTATCTGATGGGAGAGCGTTCCCCGCATAACAATCCAAATGCAAGGGGGACATTTATAGGGATGACGATGGATACCTCCAGGGCGGACATGACCCAGGCAGTGCTTGAGGGGGTTGCCTTTGCCCTGCGGGATTCACTGGAAGTAGCCAAATCCCTTGGAATTAAGCTGGAGAGAACCAAAATCTGCGGCGGCGGGGCAAAAAGTCCATTGTGGAAAAAAATGATTGCCAATATACTTAATTTAAAGGTGGATGTAATTGAGAGCGAGGAGGGACCTGCATTAGGCGGAGCCATGTTAGCGGCTGTAGCCTGTGGAGAATTTGAAAACGTGGAAGCGGCGGCTGCAAAAATTGTGAAAATTATTGATACTGTGGAGCCTGATGCGGCGCTTGTTGCAAAGTACGAAGAAAGATATCAGCAGTTTAAAGAAATTTACCCGGCCTGCAAACCCTTATTCGATATAATAAAATAAAAAGCGGAAAAAGGCGCATGAAGGGGCAGGAGCGGAACTGGAATAGGAGGCTTTTAAAGATGAAAATTTATAGTGTGGCAGATGAGCGTTTTAAAAAGTATGGAAAGGTAGTGGAAGGAATTGATTTTTCCGAATTAATCCAGGTAATGGAGGAATGCACTCCTTTGCCGGAGGATGTTGCATATGTTCCGGGGCTGGAAGCGTTAGAGTCTCTTCCGGTGTGCCGGGAACTTACTGTGAAGACTTATGGGGAGATGCCCATCCAGATTGGATATTGCAATGGTCATAATTCCATGCTAAATGCACTTGAGTATCACAGAAGTTCCGAAATCAATGTGGCAGCAACAGATGCGGTTTTGATGCTGGGATGCCAGCCGGACATTACAGCGGATTTTACTTATGATACTTCTCTTGTGGAGGCCTTTCTGGTGCCAAAGGGAACAGCGGTGGAGGTGTATGCAACCACACTGCATTATGCGCCCTGCGGAGTAGACGGCGCAGGATTTAAGGTGGCAATTGTACTGCCCAAAGGAACCAATCTGGATTTGGAGATGGACCACAAAGGCGGGGAGGACGGGCACCTGACAGCAAAGAATAAATGGCTTTTGGGACACCCCAAGGGAGGACTGCCGGAGGGAAGCCCTATGGGACTTGTAGGAAAGAACCTGTGCACCAATGAATAGGGTTATATAAATGTTGAAAATTTTGTCATTATTATAAAACATAAACAGGAGGATTGAAAAATGAACAATTTACCTAAAGTAAAAATTGGAATTGTTGCGGTAAGCCGCGACTGTTTCCCGGAGTCTCTGTCCGTTAACAGAAGGAAAGCGCTGGTGGAAGCTTATAAGGCAAAGTATGATGCGGCCGATATTTATGAATGCCCCATCTGTATTGTGGAAAGCGAAATCCACATGGTTCAGGCGCTGGAAGATATTAAAAAAGAAGGATGTAACGCATTGTGCGTATATCTTGGAAACTTTGGGCCTGAGATTTCCGAAACACTGCTTGCAAAGCATTTTGACGGACCCGCTATGTTTGTTGCCGCATCTGAGGAATCCCAGAATGACTTGGTTGGCGGGCGCGGGGATGCCTATTGCGGTATGCTCAATGCAAGCTATAATTTAAAGCTCCGCAATATCAGAGCCTATATCCCGGAATATCCGGTAGGTACGGCTCAGGAATGTGCGGATATGATTAATGAATTTGTTCCTATTGCAAGGGCAATTGTTGGATTAAGGAGTCTTAAGATTATCAGCTTTGGACCAAGACCGTTAAACTTCCTTGCCTGCAATGCCCCCATCAAACAGCTTTATAATCTGGGAGTGGAAATTGAAGAAAATTCCGAGCTGGATTTGTTTGAAGCCTTTAATAAGCATGAAGGGGATGAAAGAATTCCAGCCAAAGTAAAGGAAATGGAAGAGGAATTAGGAGAAGGAAACCAGAAGCCGGAAATTTTGTCAAAACTGGCGCAATATGAACTGACATTGCTTGACTGGATTGAAGCCCATAAGGGATATCGGGAATATGTAGCCATTGCAGGCAAATGCTGGCCTGCATTCCAGACACAATTTGGATTTGTTCCCTGCTATGTGAACAGCCGCCTAACAGGAATGGGAATTCCTGTTTCCTGTGAAGTGGATATTTATGGATGCTTAAGTGAGTTTATCGGTGCGGCGGTCAGCAATGATGTGGTAACGCTTCTTGACATTAACAATACGGTGCCTGCTGACATGTATGAAGAATCCATCAAGGGCAAATTTGACTATACGCATAAAGATACCTTTATGGGCTTTCACTGTGGAAACACCTGTTCTAAAAAACTGGCGTTTTGCAGCATGAAAAATCAGATGATTATGGCAAGATCCCTTCCGGTGGAGGTTACAAACGGAACCTTGGAAGGAGATATCCTACCGGGAGACATTACCTTTTACCGCTTACAGTCCACAGCTGACTGTAAACTGCGCGGATATATCGCTCACGGCGAAGTGCTTCCTGTGGCAACGAAATCTTTTGGAGGCATTGGCGTTTTTGCAATTCCTGAAATGGGAAGATTTTACCGTCATGTGTTAATTGAGGGCAATTATCCTCATCATGGCGCTGTAGCGTTTGGACATTATGGAAAGGCTCTGTTTGAAGTATTTAAATATATTGGCGTGGAGCTGGAAGAGATTGGGTTTAACCAGCCAAAGGGAATGCTTTACAAGTCAGAAAATCCTTTCGCCTAATGGAAAAGAAAGCTGGGGATAAGCCATAAAAATATCCTTGTGAAATAAGCAAAAAAGGAGAACAGAAATTTCTCTTTTTTGGACAAAATGATACTAGCAATTTAAAGCCTGTGTGAGTATACTACTTAATTGTGGTTATTCACATGGGCTTTTTGATTTTAAAAGAGCATTTGTTTGAAAAAGTCCGGAGCATGTATGTTTGTTTCGGTAACTGGCAGCGGATCTGCTCGTCTGGTATAGGAAGAGCGGATGCAGGAATATTAATTTAGAGGATTAGAAGATGGCAAAAGACACAACAAGGGATATGACAACAGGTTCGCCCATGAAATTAATTTTGGGGTTTTCCATTCCACTTCTGTTTGGATTTTTGTTTCAGCAGTTTTACAGCGTGGTGGACACAATTATTGTGGGACGGTTTCTGGGAGTAAATGCACTGGCTGGGGTGGGGGCTACCGGTTCCATTAATTTTATGATTGTAGGTTTCTGCATGGGTGTGTGCAGCGGGTTTGCCATACCAGTGGCGCATAAGTTTGGCGCAAAGGATTATTCAGGAATGAGGCAGTTTGTGGCTAACTGCGGGTGGCTGTCATTATTTTTTTCAGGTGTAATGACTGTAATGGTAACGCTTTTGTGCAGGAATATTCTTACATGGATGAAAACACCGGAAGATATTTTTGAATATGCCTATGCTTACATTGTGATTATTTTTATTGGAATACCGGCAACTTATCTGTATAATATCTTGTCCGGGATTATCCGTTCCATGGGGGATAGCCGGACGCCCCTGTACTTTTTGACATTGTCCGCACTGCTCAATATCGGGCTGGATCTCTTGTGCATTCTGGTGTTTCGAATGGGGGTTGCAGGAGCGGCAGTGGCAACGGTGGTATCCCAGCTGATTTCCGGGATAGCATGTCTGCTATTTATGATAAAAAAATATGAAGTGCTTCATATTACAAAAGAAGAGTGGAAAATGAATTTCTCTCATATGAAGGTACTTTGTGGTATGGGCATACCTATGGGACTGCAGTATTCTATTACTGCCATTGGGTCTGTTATTTTGCAGACTTCCGTAAATACTTTAGGTTCCCTTGCGGTGGCTTCCATTACGGCAGGCAGTAAGGTGGGAATGTTTTTCTGCTGTCCTTTTGACGCTATGGGTTCCGCCATGGCGACTTATGGGGGCCAGAATGTGGGAGCTAAAAAGCTGGAACGACTGGGAGAAGGACTTAAAAGCTGCATACAGCTTGGCATTGCATTTTCAGTGATCGCTTTTGTAGTGTTGTATTTCTTTGGTTCCCATCTGGCAGCTTTGTTTGTGGAGGACGCAGGGGAAGAGATGCTGGCCAATGCCGGTAAGTTCCTTATGATAAACAGCTCGTTTTATATTCCTCTGGCACTGGTAAATATTATTCGTTTTATGATACAGGGCATGGGATTTAGTACCTTTGCTATACTGGCGGGCGTATTTGAGATGGTGGCAAGAACGCTGGCAGGTCTGGTGCTGGTGCCTGTTTTTGGCTTTACCGGCGCCTGCTTTGCCAGCCCTCTTGCCTGGGTTTTTGCAGATGTATTTTTGATTCCTGCTTATATTCATGTGCGGCGCAGGCTTCAGAGGAGCCTGAATCAGAGTGGAGGAACCTTAGGCTGACGGCCGGTCAGTTTATTGATTTTCCGGTCATAGGTAAGCAGGCCGTTAACCTCTTCTTCCACATCAGAGAGCTGTGTATACACGGCGCCGCTCAGTCCCTGTTTCCGCAATGGCAGCAGGGATTTTTTTATCAGTTTCCGATACGCTTTGGCAAAATCCTCCAGAGAGTCAAAGCGCTTATATCCAAAAACCCGTTCCACACTGGAATGATCTTTTATATGGCAGGCATACCCCCCATATTCAGACAGGAAAAATGCCCGGCTGCCCCATTTTTTTACAGAGACGGAAAGAGGGCGGAAATAGTTATGGATACTGACAAAGTCGCCGCAGTTTTGGTCGAACCACCCGCTGGCGGAGTCTATCAGACGGGAAGGATCTTTCTTTTTAATCAGGTTTGTAACCTTCTGTGTATCAAACTGCCCCCAGCCTTCATTAAAAGGAACCCAGATGGCAATAGAGGGGAAAAATTTCAGATATTCTACAGTTTCGGCGCACTCCTTTTTCCATTGAAGGCGCGCTTTTTTATCTTTCCGTGAAAGCATGGCGTAATGGGAATCCTTTAAGTGGGCGGATAAATTGGGAAAAAGGGTTGGAAGGTAGCTGATAACCGGCATGTGATAGCGGCTTCCTCCATTTACCATATCCTGGCACACGATCATTCCCAGCCGGTCACAGTGATAGTACCATCGTGCACTTTCCACTTTGATATGCTTACGAAGCATACGAAACCCCATAGATTTCATGACAGTAATGTCATAAATTAGAGCTTCATCTGAAGGAGCTGTATAAAGACCATCCGGCCAGTAGCCCTGGTCCAGGATGCCCATAAGGAAATAAGGCTTGTGGTTTAAGCAGAAAACAGGTATATTTCCAGGAATGTGTCCGCGGGTGTCTTTTTCAATGGAGTAAAGGCGCATGGCAAAGTAGCTTTGCACTTGGTCGGAACATAAAGTGACAGACACGTCATATAGAAACGGATCTTTTGGACTCCAGCTGTAAAAAAATTCTTCAGGTATGGTAAAGGAGACTGTGGCAATGTCGGAAGTTAATTTCCTGGTTTTGGTGATAATTTTCTTTTCTCTGCAAAAGACAGACAAAGAAAGCTCCGGTTCCGGATCCTTGATTCGGGCAGTTATATGAGCCGTTACCAGCCGGGTGTCGTAGTCAGTTTCAAACCAGAGGTTTTCCAGATGGGTTTGGGGAACCTGTTCCAGCCATACACTCTGCCAGATGCCGCTCTGGGCAGTGTAGAAAATGCCTCCCCGCTTTAAAGACTGTTTTCCTCTGGCCTGACTTTCAAGATCTGTGGTATCCTGCACTTTTACCAGAAGCTGGTTCTCATTATCCTCCTTCAGGTATTCCGTGATGTCTATAGAAAAAGGAAGGTAGCCTCCTTGGTGAGTGATGGCATGATGACCGTTTACATACACTTCCGCCTTATAATCCACAGCGTCAAAATGCAAAATAGTACAAAAGGAAGCAGATGAAGCGGGAAGGCCGGGCAGCATCCGGCGGTACCAGAGAAATTCCTCTGGTTTTAATTGACGGTTTACACCTGAGAGAGAACTTTCCGGGGAAAAGGGGACAAGAATTGTTCCATCAAAAACGGAGGGAACAAAAGGGGAACTGGTGATGGCATAGTCCCAGCGGCCATTCAGGGAAAGATAGGAAAAGCGCCGCATTTGGGGACGGGGATATTCTGGTAAAACATTATCCGGATCCAGGTTTTCTCCCCAGACGGTGGAAAGAGGGGTTATCACATCCTCTTCGTGGGGTTTAATGATACTTTTTATGGCATCGTTCAGGTGCATAGTTTTCTCCTTTATTTTATAGAAAATGATTTTGAAAGCAATATACGATATTACTATTTTAGCATATCACATATTACACAGGTTGGAAACCACCTTTATTTCCGCAGTATGAAAGTCAATTTTTAATAATATCAAGAATATGGGGCAGAGCCAGGCAGTATGACAGAGCAATAGGATTTTCTTTCATGAAGCTTATAATGCATCATTTACTTTTTTACGGAAAACTGATTTTCGTGTTACTATGAGAATGATTTGAGGAGCCGCAAAAGAGCAAAGTAAAACAACAGCCTAGCGAAAGCATATGTATTAGAATATGGAGATAATATATAAAAATACAAATAAATAATATTGACAAATATATAAAATGGAATATAATTTTATTCTAAAATTCAAAAATCATCTCAAAAAATATACCAGCTGTCAGATTTTGTGTTATGATAATAGAAATGACTGCAGGTATATTTTTCTAACAGGCAGGGAGATAATGATGGAAACAGAGGAATTGATAAAAAAGCGTTTCCGGGAGCTGGCGCAGAAGTGTTATCAAAATAACCAATATACTTTTACGGGCTTTCTGGGACTTTCGGATGTAAGCTGTTTTTATGAGATGGAAAAAGAACTTTCGTATGTTCCTTTTAAGCTGTGGGGTGGAAGTGAACTCTGTGAGCGGGTGATGCTTCGTTTTGGCAGTGAGGATATGCTTGGTTATGAGGAGCCATTTCCTATTACCTGTATTTGTGCAAAGCCGCTTGCAGCCCGGTTTGCAGATGAACTGACGCACAGGGATTTTCTTGGAGCGCTTATGAATCTTGGAATAGACAGAAGCACGCTGGGAGATATTATGCTTTTGGATAATATAGGTTATATTTTTTGTATGGAAAATATGGCGGATTATATCATAGAGCATCTGGATAAAGTCAGACACACGTCCATTGGCTGTGGCAGAACAACAGAGCTTCCGGATTTTGGGGAAAAAGACAGACAGGAAGTAAAAATCCAGATTTCTTCAGAGCGGATAGACGCAGTGCTTGCGAAGGTGTACAGGCTTTCGCGCAGCGACGCGATAGAATATTTCCGGCAGAAAAAGGTGTTTGTTAATGGCAGGCTTTGTGAAAATAACAGCTATCTTTTGAAAGACGGCGATATTGTAAGTGCAAGAGGGTGCGGAAAGTTTGAATACTGCGGGTGGCGGAATGTGAGCAAAAAGGGGAAAATAAATGCCTGTATAATGTGTTATGGGAAAAGATGAGGGAGAGGGAAAACGGAACTTAAATATAGGAGAAAGTGATATGTTGATGCTGGAACAAATGGTGGTGCTTTTTTTACTGATGGGAGTGGGCTTTTTTTGTTATAAAAGGGCAATTATAACAGATGAAGTAAGCAGGAAGCTTTCGTCTATTGTGGTGAATATTGCAAACCCGGCGCTGGTGCTTACGGGGTGCATGGGGGAAGAGAAGATTAAGGGCAGTGAACTGCTTATGGTGGTACTGATTATGCTTGGCGTATATGCGTCTCTTCTTGTGCTGGCTTTTTTGCTGCCGCGTCTTTTGCAGGTGGAGGAAAAAAGCAGGGGAACTTACAAGGCAATGACGGTTTTTTCCAATATAGGATTTATGGGATTTCCTGTGATTTCCGCTTTGTATGGAAGCGGTGCGCTGCTTTATGCTGCTCTTTTTATGATTCCATATAATATATTAATTTATACCTATGGGATAAACGCAATGTCAGGGAACCAAAAGGAAGAAGCCCAGAACCAAAGGGGAGAAAAGCCTTCGTTTTCTTTGGGAAGGATTTTGAATGTGGGAGTGGTGGCCTGTATCCTGACTATAATCATTTATATGACAGGGGCGCCGGTTCCGGGAGTTATAAAGACTACAGTTACAAATTTAAGTAACCTGACAGCGCCGCTTAGTATGATGGTGATAGGCGCTTCTCTTGCAACCATGAATATAAAGGCTTTGTTTACAGATGGTAAGCTTTTGCTTTTTTCTGTAATAAAACTAATTGTCATACCGGTAGCCGGGGTACTCCTTATCAGGCAGTTTGTAGATAATGAAATCATCTGTGGCGTCTGTATGGTCATGCTCTCCACACCTGTAGGCAGCATGACGGCTATGCTGGCACAGCAATATGAAGGGGACTATGAGATGGCTTCAAAAGGGGTGGCGCTTACCACGGTTTTGTCTGTGGCTACAATGCCGCTGGTATCATGGATTGTGATGTAGATGAAACAAAGGGGAAATTTGTTGTTGTTTTTTATCTGCAAGGAGTTAGGCAGCCGTAAGTGCAAGGCAGAATAGACCTGGAATGTGATAGGACGAACATAACCTGTCATAAACTGTTATAACAGTCAAAGCAGGTGTTTGATATGAAAAACTTCATAGAAAAACTTATACGGAAGGTAAGAATTTTTCCCCCAAGACAAGAGGGGGAAAGCAGAGAAGAATATGCAAAACAGAGAACGGTTAGGGGACTAAAATACGGAGTGTTCCTACTGACAGCATTTGCAGTGCTCCGGGGGATATTGGTAACGGCAGGAGCAGATGTGATAGTAAGCAGCAGTGGGGATGGGAGAAAGCTGCCCATTTACTGTGTGGAAACCCAGGAGAAAAAGATTGCTCTTAGTTTTGATGCTGCCTGGGGGAATGAAGATACCGCTAAAATCCTGGAAATATTAAGAAAACATGACATTCATGTCACTTTTTTTATGACAGGCGGATGGGTGGAAAGCTATCCTGATGATGTAAAAGCGATTCTTGCGGCAGGTGATTGAGTAATAATAATGACATTTGATTAGAGGGCATAGGGACAATCTACAAAGGAATATACTGGTAAAAACAGCTGGTGGAAATTAAAAAGCCATGGAAGAAAAGAAAATCTATGCAGCCGCAGTATACCTGCGCCTTTCTAAAGAGGATGGAGATGTGTGTGGTAAGGGCGGCAGGGAAGAGAGCAACAGCATCACGAACCAAAAGCGGCTCATCCATGATTTTTTAAAAGACAGGGAGGACATACGTGTTTATAAGGAATATGTGGACGATGGGTATACCGGTTCCGATTTCCGGCGTCCTTCCTTTCAGAAAATGATAAAAGATGTGGAAGCGGGAAAGGTCAATCTCATTATTGTGAAGGACCTTTCCCGTTTTGGCAGAGAATACATAGAAGCAGGGAGATATTTACAAAAAGTATTTCCTGAGTCAGGAGTGCGGTTCATTGCAGTCACAGACCATTATGATTCACTGACCGCAGACCAGACACAGAAAAATATAGTTATACCGGTAAAAAATTTTGTCAATGACGCTTACAGTGCGGATCTGTCGGTAAAAATCAGGAGCCATCTTGACAGCAAACGCCAAAATGGGGAATATACCGGCGCATATGTTTCCTATGGTTTTATCAAGGATAGCAGAAACCATAACAGGCTGACTGTGGATCCGGTGGCAGGGGAGAATGTGCAGCTGATTTTCAGGTGGAAGATGGAGGGTATAAGCAATGGACAGATTGCAGAGAAGTTAAATGCCCTTGGCATTCCGGCTCCGGCAGAGTATAAGCGAAGTCTTGGTATCCGGTACAGGAGCGGTTTCCAGAAGAACCTTTATTCCAGATGGAGTCCGGCGGCGGTAGGCAGGATACTTGCAAACCCTTTGTGCAAAGGACTGGTGGTACAGGGAAAATGGGAGCGCATCAACCATAAAATAAAAAAAATGGCAGCAAGGCCCGAAGGGGAGCAAAGCCGTTTTCTGCAGGAGAGTTTGGCTATTATAGGGGAAAAGCGGTTTGCCATCCTGCAGGAATTATTAAAAAGGGACACAAGAACAATTCCGGGAAAGAAAGGAGGAAGTCTTTTTGGCGGTATTCTTTTCTGCCCGGACTGCGGCAGGCAGATGATACGGCGGAAGACTGTCTGTAAGGGAAAAGAAACTATTTTTTATATTTGCAGGACCTATAATGTGGAAAAAAGCTGCACAAGACACAGCATCAGGGAAAAGGAGCTTATTTTTCTCATAAAGGAGGCAGTAAGAGCACAGATACGGACGATGGCGGAGGCGGAAGAAATCTGCAATATGGCAGATAAAGCCATGGAAAAGATTCGGCTGGTCCCGCCTGTGGACAATCGTCTGTGGGAGCTGGAGCAGGAGCTATTGGAAAATAAAGCCATGGACGCCGGCCTTTACAGGGACTGGATGGAAGGCATCCTTTCAGAAAAAGAGTATAGGGAAATGAAGGACTTTTTTACAGGACGCTGTAAGGAGCTAAAAGGGCAGATACAGGAGCGGAAGGACAGAGCCGGGAAAGCTGTGGAGAGGGCTGAGGAAGCAAAACGGCAGCTTGAGAGGATGAAATCTCTGGAAAGCTGGCTGGGGGAAGAAAAAGAAATCCGGCGCAGTCTTATCTGTTTTCTGATTGACAAAATATGGGTATACGAGGGGAAGCGTGTGGAGGTTTCCTTTCTCTATAAGGTCTGATAAAAAGGAAATGGGAAAATGGCAAGAATAAAGGACAGGACAAGGCAGCTGCAAAGGACGGGAGCGGCAAAGCCTTTGAAGCCGCCAGGGGAACCGGCAGCCCCTTTGGTATTTAAAACCGCCACTTATGCAAGGCTTTCCGTTGAAAGCGCTGTGACAGAAAGCGATTCCATAGCCAGCCAGCAGATGCTTATGCGTGATTATTTAAAAGGCAGGAAAGAATTTTTGCTTGTGCGGGAATACAAGGATGATGGAGTCAGCGGCACAGGGTTTAACCGTCAGGCCCTGGACAGTCTGCTGGAGGCGGTCAGAAAAGGTGATATTAACTGTATTATTGTAAAAGACTTTTCAAGGTTTGGCAGGGACCATATAGAAGTTGGATGCTATCTGGAAAAGGTATTTCCTTTTCTTGGGGTGCGTTTTATCTCCATAAATGACGGCTATGACAGCTTTGACAGAGAATGTGCGGACAAAAAGCTGGCAGTCATTTTAAAAAATCTTGTCAATGAATATGTTGCAAAGGATATTTCCCTTAAGGTGACGTCCAGCTATAAGACAAAGCAGGAAAATGGCGAGTATGACGGCGGCCGGGCGCCATATGGATATGTTTTTGCGGATAAAAGAAAGACAAGGTTTGCGGTGGATGAAAGAGCGGCGGAAATTATAAGAGATATTTTCGCATGGACGATACAAGGAAAGTCAGCCCGTGCCATTGTAAGGGAGTTGACAAAGAAAAATATTAATCCCCCCAGGGCTTATCAGGATACCGGGCTGCTTTTCAGGCAGGAGGGGGAGCGGTGTTACTGGAACGAACTTACAGTAAACAGGGTTCTTCAGAATATGGCATATGTCGGCCACATGGCGCTGCATAAATGGAAGGAATCCAAAGCGGAAGGACTCAGCTCCCATAAGCTGGAAGCGGCAATGTGGATGGTAACAGAAGATACCCATCCGGCCATTATAACGGAACAGGATTTTGCGCTGGTGCAGGAAATTTTAAAAGTAAGGAAAGCAAGGTATAAAAGCCACAGCGCCATAAATGAAAGTATTATCCGACCGGAAAATATATTGAAGGGGAAGGTGCTGTGCGGGGACTGTCGCAGACCCGCAGCGCGGATGGGGTCAAACTATCATAAAAAAGAAAATAATGAAAAGGGGCAGATTTGCCGCATATACCGCTACCGGTGCCGGACTTACAGAGACAAGGGAGCGCAGGAATGTACCTCTAAATCCATTTCTGAAAAGGCTTTGGAGGAAATTGTTTATGGAGCTGTCACAATTTTTATCCGTCAGTTGGGGAGTCCGGATGAATTTTGTTCCAGCTCCCAAAGCGCGCTCCTTAGGAAAACACAAAGAAACCTGGCAAAGGAGCTTTATATGGAAGACAAAGCTGTCCGTCAGAGGGAAAATGAAAAAATTCTTCTGTATCAGGAATACACCAAAAGAGGGCGATCTGACGGAACGGAAGGGATGGAGGATTGCAATAAGGAATGGTATTTAAAGGAAAAGCAAAAAAGGGAAAAGGAAATTTACTGTCATCAAAAGAGAAAGGAGCAGCTGGAAGAAAAGGCAGCTCTTTTCAAATGTGCACAGAACAGAAAAGAATATACAGACAAAAGGGAGAACTTCTTTACAACGGGAGAAGGAAAGCTTACTGGGCAGATGGTTTCTGTTTTTGTGAAACAAATTTTTTTGTATGATGGGAAAAGGGTGGAAATTGTGCTGAATTTCAGGGATGAACAGGAAGAAGGGGAGAAGAGTGGCGGAAGGGAAGGGAATTGCTTTGTATATGAGAATTTCAAAGGAAGATGAGAAAGCCCCTGAAAATAATTTTGGAGAGGATGAGAGCAACAGCATCGGCAACCAGAGGAAGCTGCTTTCCGGTTTTTTAAAAAAGAAACAGGAGTTTGCGGAAAGTACGGTTTTTCAATATATAGATGACGGATATTCGGGCACTGAATTTGAACGGCCAGGCTTTGTGGAAATGATGGGAGACATAAAAAAGGGAAAAATACAGTGCGTTATTGTGAAAGATTTTTCACGGTTTGGAAGGGATTACATGGAGGTAGGGGATTACATTGAACATATTTTTCCGTTTATGCAGGTACGGTTTATTTCAGTCAATGATGGTTATGACAGCAAAAACTACAGAGGAAAAACGCCTGACATAGACGTGCCTTTCCGAAATTTAGCTTACGCTCTTTACAGCCAGGATATTTCAGATAAAATAAAATCCTCTCTTGCAGCGCGTCAAAAAAAAGGCCTTTATATTGGTTCCCTTCCGCCCTTTGGCTATCAAAAGGATGGAAGCGGATTTCTGACGCCGGATGAAGAGACAAAGGCTGTTGTACAGAGAATCTACAGGGAATACCTTTCAGGGACAGGACTTGCACAACTGGCAGGAAAGCTGAATCAGGAAGGAATACCATCCCCCAAGCAGCACAAAATAAACAAAGGGATTTTGCGGGAAAACAAAGGGAGGACCTATGCCTGGCTTCCCACCACAATCCAGCAGATTTTGCGCAGTGAAATTTATATAGGCACAGTATCTTCCGGCGCTTATAAAAACGGTCCCCTTGGAAGCGGAAAACGTGTTTTTGTACCGGAAAAGGAACGCATTCATGTAACAGATGTCCATCCGCCCATTATTGATAAAGAAACCTTCCAAAAAGTGCAGGAGAAGATGAACACAAAAAGAAAAGGAGAAGAACATACGTTTTTGCTGAAAGGGCTTGTACGGTGTGGGGAATGCGGGCGGACGATGGCAAGGGAAAAAGGAAAATTCCGCTGCCGTTACCAGAAGTTTACGGAACACAATCCTATTGGATTCTTTCCGGAAAAGGAATTGGAAGAGATTGTAAGGACAGCAGTCTATACACAGCTTACAATGCTTACGGATGCAGATGCGCTTTCAGGCAGGGAAAGGGAATTGTGTGAGAAAAAAAGAAAGAAGCTTGCCAGAGAGATGAAGAGCAGGAAGCTGCAGGTCCGGAAGAATAAAGAGGCGGGAATTGCATGTTACTGCAGGTACCGGCGCGGCGAAATTGGGAGGCAGGCATACCTGGCACAAAAACAGCAGGAAGAGGAAGGGACACAAAAAGCAGAAGAAGAGCTATTAATGCTTATGGAGGAGTGGGAGAAGCTGGAAGAAAAAATAACGGGGATCAGGCCCAAGTGGGAAGAACAAACTCAGTGTATAATGGACAAAGAGTCGGAAAGGAAACTGTTTCTGGCTCTTTTGGAAGAAATCTGTGTGTATGGAGGAAAAAGAGTTGAGGTACGCTGGCATGTCAGATAGATTGTAATTTCTAAATTTCTGATTTGGCTTGACAAGTCTTTGACTGCAATTTATAAAAAAGATAAAAGCAGGTAATTGCGAAAGGCGAAGCTGGGGAAATATTCTGACAGTCTATTCCGCTCAAATCCTGTTGTACCGGGCATTCCATCAAGCCCAACAGGACAGAAGACAGTCGGGCAGCGTCCCTCCTGCCTTCTATGGTCTTGATTCCATGGTGCAAAAGGCTTTTTGCAGAATAGATTGTCAGAATATTCAGCAAGTATACGAGTTTCGCAATTACCTAAAAAATAAAAGCATAGAAAGGAGTTAATCAGATGATTTACGACAAAATTGAAAAAGCAGGCAGGTATTTGGGAATCAGCCGGAATATGGACAGGGCAATCCAATATATGATGGATACTGATTTTTCTTCCTTGGAGGACGGGAAGCATGTAATTGATGGGGAAAATGTTTTTGTAAATGTGATGCAGGCAGTTACAAAAGCGGATAAAAACGAATACGAATTCCATGAAGATTACTATGATATCCAGATTGACATTGTGGGAAATGAGGACATTCTGTTCGCATCTCAATATCAGGAGATTACCAAACCCTACCAGAAGGACGGGGACATAGGCTTTGGAACCTGTCAGTGTGAAGCGCTATGTCATTTAGGACCTTCCCGGTTTGCAGTCTGTGAGCCGGGAGAGCCGCATCTTCCGGGACTGGCAGCCGGAGGAAAGGAAGAAAGGATACGGAAAGCGGTAATTAAGGTACACAGATAAGCGCTGCCTGCAGCAAGGCGGAGAGAAATGAAAAATCAGGCCGGAAGGGAGATTATATGAGGATAGCGGTAATTGATATCGGAGGGACAAACATTAAGTCGGGGGTTTGGGAAGACGGCGAAATAAAGGAAGTAAAGGAAAGTCCTACAAACGCCGGGCTTGGCGGCCCCCATGTGATGCAGATGGTTACAGGGATTTTGGAAGAAGTAGAGGATTTTCAGGCAGTGGGCATCAGCACTGCCGGACAGGTAGATACAGCAAAAGGCATGATCCTGTATGCCAATGAAAATATTCCGGGTTATACAGGAACCAGAATTAAAGAGATAGTAGAAAAAAAGTTTCATGTACCGACAGCCGTGCTAAATGATGTGAACAGCGCCGCAGCCGGAGAAGCCTTTTACGGTGTGGGAAAAAATCAGGAAGATTTTCTGTGCCTGACTTATGGGACAGGTGTTGGCGGCGCAATTGTCATAAACAGGGAAGTGTATAACGGGTCAGGATATTCTGCCGGAGAGTTTGGGGGAATTGTAACCCACCCGGAAGACAGGAATCCGGAGGAAGATATGTTCAGCGGGTGCTATGAAAGATATGCCTCCACAACAGCCCTTGTAAACCGGGTAGGGAAGGCTTTCCCGGAACTGGACTCAGGACGCAAAATTTTTGCGCAAATAGGCGTTCCGGAAGTAAAGGAACTGATTGACCAGTGGATTTTGGAGATTGTTTATGGGCTGGTGACGCTTGTGCACATTTTTAATCCTTCCATGATTGTACTTGGAGGCGGCGTTATGGAGCAGGAATATGTGGCGGGAAAAGTCAGGGAACAGTTAAAGAAACAGATCATGCCCTCCTTTGGAAATGTGGAAATTGCTCCGGCACAATTGGGGAATATGGCCGGAATGTTAGGTGCGGCAAGGGAAGCGCAGAAGGCGCTGGAAGAAGGAAAAAAGAAATCATAAACTTTAATTTGTAGCGAAAAGACAAAGATTTTTTTGTTTTACACGTAGGCAATATACATAGTGCACAAACAAATTGAAAGAACTTTCGAAAAGAGCCCATAGCATTGAAAACAATTTCAAAAATGTTATAATGGAGTAAATTTAGAAAATGCGACAGGAAAGAGGCGATGAAAAGTGGGAACAAGTAAAGTGGATCAACTGGAAGGAAAACTGATTGTATCCTGTCAGGCACTTCCCCATGAGCCGCTGCATTCTTCTTTTATTATGGGAAGGATGGCGTTGGCCGCTAAGGAAGGCGGGGCGTTTGGCATCCGCGCAAATACAAAAGAGGATATCAGGGAAATCCAGTCACAGGTAGATTTGCCCATTATCGGCATTGTAAAGCGGGATTATGAGGACAGCAAGATTTACATAACGCCGACAATGAAGGAAGTAGAGGAACTGATGGAAGTAAAACCGGAAATCATTGCATTGGATGCTACCAGTGGGGTAAGGCCGGGAGGACTTTTGCTGGATGATTTTTTCCGTCAGCTAAAAGAAAAATATCCGGATCAGTTATGGATGGCGGATTGTTCTACGGTGGAAGAAGCGCTTCATGCAGATGAATTAGGATTTGATTTTATTGGAACAACGCTGGTAGGTTATACGGATCAGAGTAAAAGCCATAAGATCGAAGCGGATGATTTCAAAATTATCAGAGAGATTGTTGCAAAGGCAAAACACAGGGTAATTGCAGAAGGAAATATTAATACGCCTGAGAAGGCGAAACGGGTAATTGACCTGGGAGCGTTCAGCGTGGTGGTGGGTTCAATTATTACAAGACCCCAGCTAATAACAAAAGCTTTTGCACAGGCATTGGAATAAAGGACAGCAGTTGGAAGGTGAGTGTGAAGTTTAGAAGTAAACTTCCAAACTATTTATTGATGGCAGTACCGCAGGCATAGCTTGCGGTATGCAGGGGGATAGAAATGAGAAATTTGGATAAATATAAAGGGATTATTCCGGCATTTTATGCCTGCTATGACAAAGAAGGCAATATCAGTCCCAAGGGGGTCAGAGATCTGACAAAGTATTTTGTGGACAAAGGCGTTAAAGGCGTTTATGTAAACGGGTCATCGGGGGAGTGCATTTATCAGAGTGTGGAGGACCGTAAAGTTGTCCTGGAAAATGTGATGGAAGCAGCCCAGGGAAAACTGACAGTGATTGCCCATGTTGCCTGCAACAATACAAAGGACAGCCAGGAGCTGGCGGCGCATGCTCAAAAGCTGGGGGCAGATGCCATTGCAAGCATTCCGCCTATTTATTTCCACCTGCCGGAATATGCGATTGCCGAATATTGGAATGATATCAGCAGCGCGGCTCCTGACACAGATTTTATTATATACAATATTCCGCAGCTGGCAGGCGTTTCATTAACCCAGAGCTTATTTGCCGAAATGAGGAAAAATCCCCGTGTGATTGGGGTTAAAAACTCTTCTATGCCGGTACAGGACATTCAGATGTTTAAACAGGCGGCAGGAGAAGATTATATTATCTTTAACGGACCGGATGAGCAGTTTATCAGCGGACGTGTAATCGGGGCAGAGGGCGGAATTGGCGGAACCTATGGTGTGATGCCGGAACTGTTTCTTAAGATGGACGAATTGGTGAAGGCAGGCAGGATGGACGAGGCACGTCAGGTACAATATGATGCAAATGCAATTATTTATAAAATGTGCGCGGCTCATGGAAATATGTACAGTGTCATTAAAGAAATCCTCCGTATCAATGAAGGCCTGGAGCTTGGAGGGGTACGCAAGCCGTTAGCATCCCTGATTCCGGAGGATATGCCGATTGTGGAAGAGGCGGCAAAGATGATTTGTGACGCAAAGGCGAAACTGGCAGATTAACAGATCTGTGGAACCAGTTCCGCAAGCTTTTCGGCAAGACATCTGTGGCCTTCCAGACTAAGGTGCATATAATCATAAGGATACATACCAACGCCGGGGATGGTATCTGCATCCAGAAAATGGCAGCCAAGTCTGTCGGCAACTTTCTGGTAAAGAGAGGAAAGGGCTCTGGATTTTTCCGCACAGCCCTTCCCCATTTCCGGGCCGATTTCGGTTTCATAGTATGCCTCTTCAATGGGAGGAGGGGCAATAATCAGAATATTTGCCTGGCTGCGCCATGCTTCCGGCGTATGGATTGCCTTAGTTACCAGACGCTCAAGACCCTTGGCGATATTTCCGGGAGTGGCGCAAAAGCGTGCTTTGACATCATTGGTGCCAAGCATAATGATTAGCAGGTCTAAAGGCTCATGAGTAAGCATACAGGCATGGATATAGGAAAATCCGTTCAGGCCTTCAAACAGGGGATCATCAAAAGATGTGGTACGGCCGCTTAACCCTTCCTCACGGACAAGGTAGCCGTCACCCAGATAATCAGAGAGAAGACAGGTCCAGCGTTCTTTTTCTGAGAACCGTCCCATATTGGATGAATTGTATCCATGGGTATTGGAATCACCGAAACATACGATAGTTTTGGTTGCAGTATTCATAAAGCACCTCCTGGTATTTTCTTTCTATCATATCATCAGGAGACTGAAAGAACAACCAAAAGGGGACGTATATACAGTTAAGGGTGGTTATGAACAGTTATATAAAATCAATTGTCCCTATCGTGGAATCCAAATATGACAGTTTCACGAATGTGGAGAAAAATATTGCCGATTTTTTTCTGAGCAATCAGCGGAAAATAGACTTTTCCGCACAGAATGTGGCGAAAGAAATATTTGTATCGGAGGCATCGCTTTCCAGGTTCGCAAAGAAATGCGGTTTCCATGGATATCGGGAATTTATTTACCAGTATGAAAAAACATTTACACAAAAAAGCGAGTTTGTGGCAAACAGTACCAGAAGGGTGCTAAATACCTATCAGGAGCTTTTAAATAAAACATACAGCCTGATGGATGAGGTGCAAATTGCAAGAGTGGTGAACTACCTTTTTGAAGCCGAGAGGGTGGTTGCCTGTGGAAAGGGCAGCTCCGGGCTTGCGGCCAGCGAAATGGAAAGCCGGTTTATGCGTATCGGCGTGGATATAGACTCCCTGCAGGATACGGACAGGATGCGTATGCAGGCAGTGTTTCTTAACAGACAAAGCCTGGTATGCGGGTTTACCTTAAGCGGGGAAACAAAAGAGGTGTTGTATCTTTTGCGGGAGGCTCATAAAAAGGGAGCAAAGACCGTAATTTTTACAGCAAATGACAAGGATATTTATACGGATTTCTGCAGCGAAGTGGTACTTGTGGCTTCTTTAAGTTACTTAAACCATGGCAATGTGATATCGCCGCAGTTTCCGATTCTGGTTATGATAGATACGATTTATAACTTTTATATCAGTAATGACAAGTATGAAAAAGCGCAGATGTACGATGATACCCTTCGGGCGCTTAGTGCAGGCAGCCTGCAGGAAAATGGGAGATGACAGGAAAAGGGGTGGCGTAAATGTGGCAGGATATTTTTAACCCGGAAAATCTGTTTTTCCGCATTTTATCCAAAGGGGTGGATTTGGTGGGGCTGTCCCTGCTATGGGCGCTTTTTAGTCTGCCTGTTGTGACAATCGGTCCGGCAACGGCGGCGCTTTATTATACAGTGGTAAAAACCTTCCGTCATAAAAAGGATGAAGCGTTTGGAATGTACCTTCGGGCTTTTATAGACAATTTGAAACAGGGCATACCTGTTACGCTGCTTTGCCTGCCTGCCGCGCTGTTTTTTGCCTGGGGATATAATGTGATGGCAAATAATATTTCCACACCTGCAGGGGTGGTTATGTATATGGCGTATTATGTGGTTCTTCTGGTTCCGGCCGGTGTTTTCTGTTACTTATTTCCTCTCATGGGACGGTTTGCGTTTCATACAGGCGGGCTGTTGCGGACAGCTTTTATTATGGCGCTGCGACATCTTCCCTCTACAGTAATCATTGTCATGCTGACAGTGGAAATGATGGTATTTACCATCGAACAATGGTGGCCGGTTTTGTTTACGCCAGTACTTACGGCGCTTTTATCTTCTCTGTTCTTAGAGCGCATCTTCCCCAAATATCTGACTGAGGAAGAAATAGCGGTTCTGATGCAGACGGATGAAGGGGAGGAAGAAGAGCTTGGATAAAAGTGGGCCGGGCGTAAAACAGTAACGGACAAAGTATGGTTTTTACAGATGGCTTTTGTATATGCGGGGCTGTCTGAAAAAATAAATAAATTAAAGGAGATGAAACTTATGAAAAAGGTGACAAAAAAAATCATGGCTCTGGGTCTTTCCATGGCTCTGGTGCTGTCTTTGGCAGCATGCGGCGGTTCTCCGGAACCCAAGGAAGAGGCTCCGGCACAAAAGGAAGAGACTCCTGCAGAACCGGAAGCGCCTGCTGACGATACAGCAGAAGACAGTGCGGAAGCAGACAGCACGGAAGCAGACAGTACAGATGGCGCTACGTCAGATTTAAGCGCATCCATTACCTTATGGACCTATCCTATCGGAAACTGGGGAGACTCCGCAACGGTTGACAGTCTGATTGCAAGCTTTAATGAGAAATATCCGGGAGTTACCGTAACTGTGGAGTACCTTGATTATACCAATGGTGATGATCAGGTAAATACGGCAATCGAAGGCGGGCAGGCTCCTGATATTGTTATGGAAGGACCGGAACGTCTGGTAGCAAACTGGGGCGCAAGAGGACTTATGGTAGATTTATCCGATCTCTTCGCAACAGAAGCAGGCGGGGAAATTTATGACTCTGTAGAAGCTGCCTGCAAATCTTCTGATGGCAAATATTATGAATATCCTCTGTGCATGGTAGCACATTGTATGGCCATCAACCAGAACATTTTTGAGGCAGCAGATGCAATGCAGTATCTGGATGCTGAAAATCACACATGGACCACAGAAAACTTCCTGAAGGCAGTTCAGGCAGTGTATGATTCAGGACATGAAAATGTAGCTGCTATTTACTGTTCAGGACAGGGCGGCGATCAGGGTACAAGAGCAATCATCAACAACCTGTACAGCAGCACCTTTACAAACGCAGAGCACACAGCATATACTGCTGACACGCCGGAAAACATTAAGGCGCTTGAAACCTTATATGCACAGGACGGAATTAACTTTGACGCTTCCATCAACGGCGGAGAAGAAATTACATTATTCCGTAACGGAACTTTGGCAATGTCCTTCTGCTGGAATGCAGCACAGCAGACCAATTCAGACAATGCAGCTGCAGGCACAACCAACAATGGGGATACCATCCTTCCTATGCTCTTCCCTTCTGACGATGGAAAGACAGAGCTGTGCGGCGGTATCTGGGGCTTTGGTATTTTTGATAACGGCGATCAGGCTAAGATAGATGCAGCAAAGACTTTTGTTGACTTTATCTGTAACGATCCTGACCAGGTAAATGAAAGCGTAAAAGCTTCTACTTATTTCCCGGTTCGTCCTACCCTGACAGGTATTTATGACGGAATGGAAACAGCAGATACCATGAATGTATTTTCTACCTACTTTATGCCTTCCATGGGTGACTACTATCAGGTAGTTCCGGGCTGGGCAGAAGCGCGTACAGAATGGTGGAATATGTTACAGCGTATTGGTACAGGCGGAGATGTGGCAACAGAAGTGGGAACCTTTGTAACAAATGCAAATGCGGCGGCAAATGCAGGAAACTAATGAATGACTCATACTGGCAGCGGACCGGGGAGGCAATCCCCGGCGGCTGCCAGAATACTCTTATCCATAGTTGGGGAATAGTCCCTTCCTGTGTAGAATAAGTGAAGGAGAGGGGTGCGGTTCATGGCAAAATCATCCAACCTTTCAAGCAGAAGCAAAGTGCTGGTGCGTCGGGAAACACGCTCAGCTTATCTCTTCCTTCTGCCGAATATGGTTTTCTTTATAGGGTTTGTTGTAATCCCTATGATTTTATGTATCTACACAAGTTTTTTTGATTCTACGATGGGAAAAGATACAAAAGACGTTTTTATAGGATTCCAAAATTATGCGGAACTTTGGAAAGATCAGATTTTTATTCGTTCCCTGAAAAATACATTTGTTATAGTTATCGTTTCGGTGCCGGTGGTATGTATTTTCTCGCTGTGGGTGTCAGCCGTTATCTATAGATTAAGGGGTCCTATCCTATCAACTTTCCGCTGTGTATTCTATTTGCCGGTGGTTACTGGTTCGGTAGCTGTTACAGTAGTGTGGAAGTGGATGTTCAATAATTATTACGGTATTTTTAATTATGTGGGAAAAGGACTTGGGTTAATTGATAAGAATATAAACTGGCTGGGGGATGAGAAATATGCTTTGTGGTGTATTATTCTTATCCTGCTTACAACCTCTGTAGGACAGCCAATTGTGTTATATGTATCTGCGCTGGGCAATGTGGATACATCTTTAGTAGAAGCCTCCGAGGTGGACGGGGCCACTCATTTGCAGCAGTTCTGGAAAATTAAGTGGCCGCTGATTATGCCCACAACTTTGTATATCCTGGTAATAACTACAATAAACAGTTTCCAGTGTTTTGCGCTGATTCAGCTGCTGACTTCCGGCGGGCCGAACCATAGTACGGATACTGTTATGTACTATATTTACTATACAGCATTTAAGCTTTACCGTTATGGTTATGGAAACGCAATGGGCGTGGTTCTGGCAATCTTCATTGCTCTCCTTTCCGCTGTACAGTTTAAGCTGGCCAAGGAAAAATAGGAGGTGGAAGTATGGATTCAGGTATAAAACGAACAGGTATTTATAAAATAATATCATTGGTTATATTGGTGATTCTTGCAATTCTGTTTGCTTTTCCTCTATATTGGATTGTGACGGGAGCGTTTAAGACGGCGGCATCCATCAATGCAACAAGCCCGGACTGGTTTCCGAAGGAATGGGTGCTTGACAATTTTAAGAAGCTGTTCAGTCGGCAGACAGCGCCCCTATGGGAGCTTGGAATTCCCTTTAGCAGCAAGTTTTCAGCAGACGGCAAACCGATTATCTTTTCGGCCGGCCCTGTAGTGCCTGCGGCAATCCGGTGGTTGCTCAATACAGTATTTATGTCAGTTATGGCAATGATACTTACCTGTATTACAGCGGCAATGGCAGGATACGCGCTGGCAAAGAAGCGTTTTAAAGGACAGCATTTATTGTTTACTTTAATTGTGTGTGCAATGGCTCTGCCTAAGCAGGTTATCTTAATTCCACTGCTGCGGGAAATGTCAGCCCTTTCTTTATACAATACCATATGGGCGGTAATTTTCCCTACGGTAGGGTGGCCCTTTGGCGTATTTTTGATGAAGCAGTTTTCAGAAGGCGTTCCGGGTGAAATGCTGGAGGCAGCAAGAATTGATGGCGCAGGGGAAGCAAAGACTTTTATTAACATTGTAATACCGATGATTAAACCGGGGATTGGGGCACTGGCAATCTTTACCTTTATTAACAGCTGGAATGATTATTTTATGCAGTTGATTATGTTAAACAGCACCAGCAAGCTGACGATTTCTCTTGGTATAGCAAAACTGCAGGCAGAAAACTCTACGGACTTTGGTCTGATTATGGCAGGAGCTTCTTTGGCAGCGGTTCCGATTATTGCTATATTCATTGCTTTCCAGAAATACTTTACACAGGGAATTGCAATGGGAGCAGTAAAAGGTTAAAGTGTCATTATCAGCACACAAGCAGGCCATGACTTGGGAAACCATAGTGAAAACCATAAAAACATGAGCCAGCTTTCTGATGATGAAAAAAAAGAAGAACTTATGAAGGTCCATACCAAAGTACAGGAACTGACAGGCTATGAAATGTTTCTGTTCCGGCCGCCTTATGGGGATTATGACAATGCGGTGGTGGAAGTGGCAAAAGACTGCGGTTATCTAACGATCCAGTGGGATGTGGATTCTCTTGACTGGAAAGACTACGGCGTGGATTCCATTATTAAAACAGTGACCCAGCATAAGCATCTTGGAAACGGATCAATCATACTTTGTCATAATGGAGCAAAGTATACGGCACAGGCGCTGGATACTCTTATTGCTACATTAAAAAATGAAGGTTACATATTCGTTCCCGTTTCCGAACTGATTTATAAAGAAAATTACCACATGAATCATGAAGGCCGGCAGGTAAAAAACTAATCTGTATGTAAAATAACTGCATAAATGATAAAACATAAAAATTTACGCTGGAGACATGATACAAGTGCTGTCTCCGGCGTTATTTATTCCCGCAGGCTGAGGCAGAGGGGACGCGAAGCATCCATTTGACAAACGCCGCAAAGGTCAGCTTTGCCGGGGTGCAGGTTTAATGCCCCGTCAGCTTGCTGTGGGGTTTTTGACTTAGCAGTTTTTCAAGATTGATAACCAGGTCTTTATATATACATACAGGTATATCGTCATTCCAGCAATATTGGTTGGAAAACCGTTGCTTTTCGAAATCAAAAACAATAACCGCTTTTTTTTGGGGATTTATAATCCAATATTCACGGACGCCGGCTGCGTGGTATTTAAAGAGTTTAATGCCATAATCTCTTTGGGGGGCAGGGGAAGACGTGATCTCAATGATCCAGTCCGGAGCGCCGTTGCAGCCTTTATCATTTATTTTCTCACGGTCGCATATAATGGAAATATCAGGTTCCACGTAGTTGTAATCGTCCTTATTTAAAAAAACCGCAAAGGGAGAAAGAAACACCTCGCACCTGCCATTTTTCCTGTTAATGTAATCAGAGATTGTCCGGGCGACAGTATAGGAAATTCTCTGAAGGTCTGTGTCCGGCGGCGTTAACAGGAACATCTGCCCATCAATCAATTCTGCCCGCTGTCCTTCAGGCAAAGCTTTGATATCTTCAATTGTATGTTTCTTTTTCTGTTGTGCCATAGTTTTATTCCTTTCAAAAGCTTTCTGCTTTACTTTTTCAACTGTATCACAAACCAGTAAAGAAGTAAATAAAAAAGTAAAGGAGATAACGAAAATTAATTTTTTAAAGAGCGGACAGACGTATCAAAAAAGCAGGCAGACTTATTTGTCCAAAGACAGTGGGCAGGGAAAACAATTTTCCCTGCCCGGTTGATTTATTTTATAATACAGTCCTGCAGATGGCATGTGGCAGAAGGAATCTATCTGGCTATAAGATGAATCAGGACTTATGTTATGCACAATTGGCATATTGGGACATATACAGGCGGTAGTACTCTCCGTTTAGGGCCATCAGCTCCTGGTGGGTTCCCTTTTCCAGAATATTTCCTTTATCCACATACATAATGCAGGAGGAATTTTTGATGGTGGAAAGCCGATGGGCAATGATAAAGGAGGTACGTCCCTTTAACAGCTCGTTTAATCCCTTTTGCAGCACAATTTCAGTTTCTGTGTCAATGCTGGAAGTGGCTTCATCCAAAATCAGGATTTTGGGATTGGCAAGGAGGGCGCGGGCAAAGGAAATCAGCTGGCGCTGTCCGGCAGAAAGGCGGCTTCCTCGCTCATTTACCTCCGTATAATAGCCGTTTTCCATTTCCATAATAAAATCATGGGCGCATACAGTTTTGGCGGCCTGGATGACTTCATCGTCGGTAGCTGTAAAATTGCCATAGCGGATATTATCCATAATGGTTCCGGAGAAAATAAAGCTGTCCTGCATCATAACCCCCATCTGTTCTCTGAGAGAATGGATGGTTACACCTGCAATATCTGTTCCGTCAATAAGGATACGTCCTCCGTCCACATTGTAAAAACGGCTTAACAGGTTGACCAGTGTTGTTTTTCCGGCGCCGGTAGGACCTACAATTGCAAAGGAATCCCCTTCCTTCGCATGGAAATTTACATCATTTAATATTTTGACATTTGGCTCATAGCTAAAAGTAACATGTTCAAAGGACACATCGCCATGGATAGGCGGCATTTTTACTGCATCCGGCGCATCTTTAACGGAAACAGGTTCGTCAATGGTTTCAAAGATACGTTCCAGATAGGAAATGGCGGTAAGCAGGGAATTGTAAAATCCGGCCAGTGTGTTTATAGGCGTCCAGAACCGGCTTACATAAGCGGTAAAGGCTACCAGAACCCCTACGGTGATGGAAGAGGAGGGGGAGGACATCCAGTAAATGCCAAGCACATAAATAGCGGAAGTGGTTATGATTGAAATAATATCAACGCTGGGCCCCATGGTAAAATTATACATAACCGCCTGCATCCAGGATTTCCGGTAACTGCTGCTTAAGTTGTTGAAAATGCTGCTGTTCATTTCTTCACGCACAAAGGATTGTGTTACACGTATGCCGTTAATACTTTCCGCAATATAAGCATTTAAGTTTGACTGCTTGTTGCTTTGTATCTGCCATGCCTTCCGCTGCCTTTTTTTGATAAAGATTACCACAAAAGCAAGCAGCGGCAGACCGCACAGGCACAGAAGTGTCAGCTGCACGTTGATAAACAGCATAAAAGCAATAATGAAAAACAGGTTGCACAAGTCTGTAATGGTGTTTAAAATACCATTGGAAAGCAGGTCGCTTAAGCTGTTAACATAATTGACCACCCGGACCTGAATTTTTCCGTGGGGTCTGTCGTCATAATAGGAAAAGGGAAGCTCCTGCAGGTGCTTAAAAATATCATAACGCAAATCATGAATAATCTGCTGGCCGATTAAGTTGGTATGTTTGATTTTATATCGCAGAGCAACAGCAGAGTACAGGGCGGCAAGCAGGGTTAAGGCGCTGTAAAAGGCAACGCCCCCCATATCCTTTGCCGGAATGCTTTCGTCAATAATCCGCATAAAAAACTGTGGAATCAGCATTGTAAATGCGGAAGCGGTGAGCATAAGGACGGCCACGGAAAAGAAACGCTTCCGGTAGGGTTTTAAGTAGCCAAACAGCCGCTTTAACTGGTTTATATCAAATTTATCTTCCAAAACTTCATCTACGTCATATTTATTTCGTGCCATAAGGCAATTCTCCTTTCGATAGTTCAGTTCCCATTCATTTTGTTTAAACGCGTCCGGCAGAACCGTCTCGAATAAGCTTTCAAATGTATCCCGGATTTTTAGCTGGATTTTCCAAAAGCGGCAGCGCCTGTAAAGAAGGCAGGATGCCCGTAGGAAGAATCATAAGTATCCGTCCTGGGGATTTCTCCATACTGATGGCGGAAGGCGTCGGCATAATAGCCGTTTTTGTCAAGCAGCTGCTGATGGGTTCCACGTTCAATAATCTTTCCATCATTCATTACCAAAATCTGGTCCGCGTCTTTAATGGAAGAAATACGGTAAGCAATTACAAAAATAGTGCACTGGCCGTTTAGCTTTTTCAGCTGGTTCTGAATATAACTTTCCGTTTCCATGTCCACGGCGGAGGTAGTGTCGTCCAGTATCAGAATGGCAGGCTTTTTCAGCAATGCCCTTGCAAGGGAAATCCTCTGTTTCTGGCCGCCGGAAAGACCTACGCCCCGTTCCCCTACAATGGTATCATATCCTTCAGGCATTCTCTGGATAAAGTGGTTGGCATCCGCCATAATAGCCGCTTCCCTGATTTCCTCAAAGGAGCATTCGGGCCGCCCGTAGGCAATATTTCCTTCGATTGTATCCGAAAAGAGGAAAATATCCTGCATGGCCATTCCAATATTATCCCGCAGGTCACGGAGATTTAAGTCCTTTACGTTGACGCCGTCCACCAGAATCTGTCCTTGTGTGGTATCCATAAAACGGCACAGCAGGTTCATGACTGTGGACTTTCCGGCGCCGGTGGTTCCCAGAATACCGATGGTCTGACCTTTTTTAGCGGTAAAGCTGATGTCGCTTACAATGTTTTCATCATCTGTACGGTAAGATACATTCTGAAATTCCACATTTCCCTCCATATGTCTGCGTTCCACAGGAACAGGGGGAGTTTTAATCTGGGGTTCTTCCATATAGGTATCGTAAATTTTTTCAACGGAAGTGAGAAAACGGTGGGTGTCGTTAATCCACCAGCCTGTCATCCGAAGGGGCACAGTCAGCATCCAGAGATAGCCGTTTACCGTTACCAGATTTCCAAGAGATATTTCCCCCTGGATAACCATATAGCCGCCATAAAGCATCAGAATTACGTTGAGCAGATAGGACAGCACTTCAAATACAGGCAGATATTTCATCCACATACGGGAGGAAGCAAGCTGGGCCTCCTTGTAAGCATCATTTTCACGATTAAATTTTTCCATTTCAAAGTCTTCTTTTGCAAAGGCTTTTACCACCCGGTTGCCGCTGACGTTTTCTTGTACAAAGGCATTTAAAGAAGAAAAGCGGTCGCGGATGCGGGCAAAAGTGGGACGCACTGCCTTGGACTGCCGGAAGGTGGTAAGGGCGGTAAATGGCAGAACCAGCACCATGCAAAGCGCAAGCTTTTGATTTACCGTAAAAATCATAACAAGTGCAAAAATAAAAAGCAGCACGTTTTCATAAACACAGTAAATAAGGAAAGCTACAAAGTGACGGATGGCGTCCATATCGCCTGTCTGACGGCTCATCAGATCCCCTGTTTTTTTCCTGTTATAAAAGGCAAAATCTTCTGCCAGCAGCTTCCTGAAAACCGCATCGCGCATATCGTAAAGAACGCCCTGTGAGCAGGTTTCAAAGACCACCTGATAGGAAAAGCGCAGAATACTGCGGACGATAGTCACAATAAGCAGGATAAGAATCAGTCTGGGCAGCAGACCGGTATTTCCGCCCTGGATGACATCATCCACAATGAGGCCGGAAATATAAGGGTTTATGATGGCAAGAATGGAAATGAAAGTTGTCATCACAAGTCCTAAAAGCAGCAGGGCACAATACTTTTTCAAAAAGCCCCAAAACCATTTCATTGACGCCATAAATTTTTCCTCCTTAATTTCTCAAAAATATTTTATTGCAGAAATGAAAATAACTATTGTCAATTGTATTTATTTGAGGTAAAAATAAAATGTACTATCTTGCATGTTACCTGTCAAATATTGCTATACGGTATATGGTGAAAAAATGGAGGGCTTTTAGATGGAACAGGAGGAAATGACATTACGGGAGGATTTTAACCCAACGTTCCTTTTCACATGGAAAGAAATCCTGAGGAAAGACGCAAAGAATTATCATATGCACGACCATCTGGAGTTCTGCTATGTAATGTCCGGCAGAGGACGCCACCGGATTGCCGGGCAGGTGTATGAGGTTGGAGAAGGGGATCTTATCCTTATTAATGAGGGAGAGTACCATCAGGCGCTATTGGGAGAAAGCGGCGGTCCGGTGGTGATATTTTATGTGGGGCTTACCAATGTTTATCTGCAGGGGCAGGAAAAAGACCGTCTTCCCATATCAGGGGAGAGTCCCATTCTCCACACTTCAGGAGAACTGAAGATGAAATTAAGCCGTCTATGCATTTATATGGAGGCGGAAAAAGAGATGGGGCGTTTTGGCAGACATTTTATGATGAAAACTTATGCCATGCAAATGCTGCTGCTTTTTTTGCGGGAACAGGAACAACCCCAGAATGCAAGACCCATGGAGCAGAATGCTTTTGAGTCTGTGAACCGGAAATATCTTGTGGAAAAGATTATGGATTATTTTGAAGACCATTATGCCCAGAAGATTTCTCTGGACCAGATTGCGGGAAATATGTATCTTAGCCCCTTTTATATATCCAAGATTTTTAAGGCGGAGACCGGAGAGACGCCGATTCACTCCCTGATTGAAATCCGTATGGAAAAGGCGAAAGAGATGCTTTTAAATGAGCCTGCCGCCAGCATACAGGAGGTGGCGGCAAAGGTGGGGTATGAGGACGCTTACCATTTCAGCAAGCTTTTTAAGAAAAAGTTTGGGGTGGCGCCTTCGGCTATGCGGAAAAAGTAAGAAAACCCCTGTATTAAATAAGACAATAAAAATTTAATGGATGTAACGGAAAAGAAGGGCTGTTTTGCAGTCCTTTTTTGAGTCTGATATTTGCAGGTTAACCATAAGTTAAGGGACTTTATTGTTTTTGATATGTTTTTCTGGGCTGTGGTTGTTTATAATAATAAAAAGGGTATTTGCTATAAAGGAGACAGACATGCTTGATACAAAACAGCTTGGAAAAAGAATCGCTTATCTGAGAAAGCAAAACGGAATGTCACAGGAAAAGCTTGCAGAGTTACTTTGTATTTCGCCGCAGGCAATAAGCAAATGGGAAAATGATCATACAATGCCTGAAATATCGTTGTTACCTGTTCTGGCTCAGATATTCCAGTGCTCTATTGATGAGATTATTATGCCGGCGTATCTACCTGACCCGGACATTGAGGAGAAGAAACCGGCTAAGATTGACTTGCAGGTACAACCTGTGGGTTATTTCATGCAACAATCAGGCGGCAGGATACATAAGGAAAACATTGGCCTGGACGACGCCGCAATCATTGAGGCTGTCCGTGGGGTTTATCCGAATCTGGGTAATTTTCAGATTAAGAGAGAAGGGATGGAAGCACATAACAGATATATAAGCATATACATCACAGTGACCACACCACAGCAGAAACTTGGACTTGTGGAAAAAGTATATAAAGATGATGACAAAGAGCTTTTGGGATACGAATTGTTCAGTCGCAATGTGACAGCAGTTCCGCAGGTATATTGTATAGATTTTTCTAAGAAAGTCCTCCTGATGGAAGATTTGTCGGATTATATTCAGGGGGCCTGCTTTGACGAAGACAACGAGAGAGGGAAGAAATTTAGAGAACAGTATCATATCTTGTTGAAAGAAACAGCAAAAGTGCACGCAGCCTTTTGGGAGAAGAAAGACGCTTTTCAGAAAGCAGGGTTTGACTGGAGACATGAGACGACAGAAAATCTGATTGCCCATATAAATGGGATGGAACAGGACTTTTTTGCATATCGAAAGAAGGAGGAGGAAGGAAAGATTCCAAACGTATGGAACGGATTGCACAATACAATCAGTACAGAGAAGCTTGATTATTTTCGAGATGCGATTCAGTTCCTGCGGGCAAACTATCTTCCCCTGATAGAGGAGAGATTTCACATAGGGAAACATATTACGGTGATACACGGAGATTTACATCCGGGGAATATTTTTTTATCAAGATTGGGAGGGGCATCTGTTAAGATGATAGATATGGAAGCTTTCCGAGTGGGACTCTGTACAGAAGATCTGTCAATGCTGCTGGCGCTTCACATTGAGCCGGATAAGGAGCGTTTAAAGCAGCTTCTTGATTACTATTATGACTGCCTTTGTCAGGATGTGAAGGGATATTCCTACGAGATGTTTATGGATGATTATAGAATATCCATTGCGGAAGCTATGTTTTATCCCATCCGTTTAATTAATCAGGGCATTTGTGATTTTGACATGAGAGACAGAGCTATCAGGGCATACGAAGCCTTTATAGCTGGTAATCTTTTTTGAAAGTGTGACAAAAAATTTTAAGGGAGGTAAATAAATCATGAATTTTCAAGAACTGGCTGCCAAAAGGTATTCTGTGCGTAGCTTTAAGCAAATGCCGATTCCAAAAGCGGTGACAGACCAAATTCTGACGGCAGGGAATGCCGCGCCAACAGCCCATAATAACCAGCCCCAGGAGATAATTGTTGTTCAGTCATCCAAAGGGCTTGAAACATTGAAAAAATGTACCGAGTGTCATTATAATGCACCCCTTGCATTTATTATCTGCTATGATAAGGAAAAATGTTGGAAACGAGATTATGATAATAAACACAGCGGTGAAATTGATGTAAGCATTGTTGCAACACACATGATGCTGGAGGCGGCAGATTTAGGCATAGGTTCTGCGTGGATCATGTATTTTATCCCCGAAGCAATTCGGGTTGAATTTGAACTGCCTGATAACGTAGAACCTGTTGCAATTCTTATAATGGGGTATACGGACGCGGAACCTTCGAAAGAGCATTTCAAACGACGGAGTGTAGAGGAATATGTAACTTACCGATAAGATAAGCAGCATTGGCTGAGGGGATTGATGCAGTATCGCAGACGATGCCTGAGATATGCGGGGGTATATAAATGAAGAAATTTAAAGATTATTTTGACAGTGTTCCTTCTTTAGAAACAGACCGATTTCTATTGGTTCCTTTTTCCAGGGAAGATATGGACGAATATTTTGAAATTTTAAGAGATGACAGGGTGCAGAAATATCTTGGCGGCGGTGTGCCTTTGTTTGACCAGGAACCAAAGATTACAAATTGGCTTAATAATATTAATGACCGTCTTTTAAAGAGAAAACTTGTTTTTACATGGTGCGTGAAATCGAAAACCAACGGAAAGGTAATCGGGAGAATTGATTTAGGCGGATTTGTGAAACAAACAATGGCTGAAATTGCGTATCACTACGCATATGAAAGCTGGGGAAAAGGCACTGCCAGCGAAGTGGCAGCAAGGGTAACGGATTTTGGATTAAACGAGCTTGGACTGCGAAGAATCCAGGGCGTTGTACATGTTGAAAATAGACCCTCTATGCGGGTGCTTGAAAAAAACGGCTATCTGAGGGAAGGAATACTTCATCATTATCCATTTGGGCGGGAGTTTCATGATGTTATAATGCTTGCTATTGTGAAACGGTCAGACATTGATGAAACGTCGGGCAATTCTGCTTTGCCAACAAAAGAAGAATAGAATAGTTACAAATCTGTAATTATGGAGGAAAGTATTTGTGATAAATCATACAGTTGCCTGGCTGCTGGATACTGGAAATCCAGCAGTACAATACAGAACAAAAAGGGAATTACTTGGCTTGGAAGCTAACCCAACAGAAGCATGGAAGTGGATTGAAAAAAAATTGCCTGAGGATTGGCATAAAAGAAAAGGTTTATGGTATGTATATTATATGAATGCCTTGGCTGAATGTGGCTTGAACCAGTCTATGTTGCCTTCTGAATGGTTCGAGGCAGCAATAGACAGAATAAAGACCAATTTTGATTTTGGCTGTGAAGCATTTATGCTTTTACAAGCAATGGTTACGCTTGGATTTGGCGAAAACCCAGATGTCCAGAAAATATTTGCGCTGTTGTGTGATAATCGGTTGCCTGACGGCGGTTTTCTTTGCGAAAGGCGAAAAAACAGACTGAACTATATTCCCAAAAGCTGTTATAAAGCGGACTATTATGCTTTAAGGCTGTGTTCATGCTGCCGCAAAAAGGGAATTGTCCTTGATATAGAACAGGACATAATCCGCTATTTTTTGGACAGAAATTTATTGTTCAAACGGAATCATTTAAAGGAACTTGTGCTGAACGAAAAAGAAGGCCAGCGAAATTCGGATATATTTCATCCATTTGAAGTTATGCGGTTTGGAATACACAATATTATGGAAACCATTTCTTCACTTGGGCATGGAAATGATGCTGAAGCAACAGCTGGTTGGGATTATTTAAATGCGGCAAAAGATGATATGGGGCGGGTGATTTTATCAGGTACACTTACTAAATCTTATTTACCAAAAGAAAAAGTTGGAAAGCCAAGTGCATGGGCAACATTTTATTCACTTTTAGCAGATAAAGAACGATAGAATATGGGAACTTTGCAGTGTGGAAATACCGTAGGGTCTTTGCGCCTATCTTCAAAGCATATTGAATCAGGAGCTAATACAACATACCCTCTTTTAACCAAAGCCAGTCCAAACGCTTGTAATGGATTTCCTGCCAATCCACATACTTCACTCTTACCTAAATGATGTTCTCAATTATGCTGGTGGTTAATAAGTATTGCAGGATTTTTATCAAGTATCTCTGGAATCACAGCTTCTTAAAGGTCGTATTTGATGTTTGATGGAGAAGTTTGTATGTTTATTTCAAATCTTACCTTGTTACACCTCCAAATCCATTCATATTAGTTAGGAAAACTTCTAAAATAAATGACATTTTTATCAGGGTCATAAAAGCTCATATTAACAGCTCCCCACAGACGTAGCGTGGGTTTTTCAATAATCTCAACTCCCATTGCAATTAGTTTTTTATATTCAGTCTCAATATCTTCCACTGTAAATGATAGACTGATATTTTGATTGTTATTATTTTTGTTTGTCCCGTCATTATATATCGTAAGTAGTGTTTCTTCACCTATTAGAGTTTGATGTACTTCATCGTTACTACCGTTATCTATTCCTAACAATTTCTTATAAAAATTTGCAAGTGTTATTACATCATTTGTATTTAAGCTTACTTCACCAATTCTCATGTGTTTACCTCATCAAGCTCCATTTATCTGTTTCTTTTAAATTCATCCATATTCTTTTTACAAGAATATGCTTCCATCAGTTTTTCGTCTTCCCACGTCCATTGCTTTTCAATCTCTATCTTTTGAATAGTTTCTTCTATTGTTGGCTCTGCTGGGAAGATAGTACACGGATATTGTTTACAATATCCGCAATGCACCAGTCCTTTTTCCATTACACATTTTCGTGCTTCGCACAAAGGGCTAAATAATGCTGCACCTTCTTTTTCACAGCAACACCCATCACATATAGTTGTGTTGGGGTCTGGTTCAAAGCCTTTCCATATTTTTTTCCATACATTACAAATTTCAATACGCCTATCTTCTTTTTCTACATTAGGACGGTATATTAAACATAAATCACATCGCATACCACATTTAGAAAAGATCTTCTCCATTGTATCCCCTCATAAATCCAAAGCTTCACGAGTTTTTTTGCTGTTACATTCCCATTTCTTCCAATTCTTTCAACATAAATTCTTACAATTTCTATCCTGCAAATGGTCTATTAATGCCTGTTCTAAATCAGATTCGCTTACAGCTTCTTTGGCATCCAATCCAAGAAATTCGAAGGTAAACGGGTCTTTGATGGTTAATGGATTTGAATTAGCATTATCTACTGACTTCGTCAATAATAACTCAGGCTTTTTGCTGACTCCGGCTTTTACAAACAGATTCGTTTTAATTTGTCTGCGGAGCTCTTTTACGCTCCAATTACATTTCATGTATTCTGTTTTGTAAAAAAAATTTTTAAAAGCATCTTCAATAACCATAATTTCTCTTATATGAGAAAAAGAGAGATTGCTTACCAAAACTTCCGTCTTTGTTTCAAATTGGTGCGACATCGTTGCACCAATTTAAGGATACAACAAATTCATATTTTACAATGTAGTATCCTATCGCCCAATTTCGTAACGTCATCAGCTAATTCACGGCACTTTTGGTTGTAGAACCTGCTTTGTCATTTATGTTTTTATAGAATTTGCAAATTTTTCATATTTTATAATGCCTTCCCCTATTTGAAATGATTGTCTTGCCATTCATTATAGCAATAGCACTTGTTTATATCAATCCGGAAAGAATTTTCGATTATCTATTTTTTCCTTTCCCACGCTTAGAAATAGCACTCTTTACCAGCTCGGATTTCTGCATAATGCGTATCAGCCATTGTTTTTCTTCTTTCGACAATTTGTTATAGCGTAGCTTGGTCTGCTTGCAAAATACTAACAAAAGCTGTCCTGTATGGCTGTCCTCAAAATTAACCACTTCCTCTAAATCCCGTTTCATTTCTTCCGCAACAGTGGATTTAGGTGCTCCGTCACTTCGTCCAACATGTGCTTTTCGTAAATCTTCCAAGATACAATCCATATCCTTATGTACCCGGCTCTCCCTTATCCACATGGGCGGACTGTAACAGATATGCGGTTTTGCCATGCACTGCCCTATGTGAGAAAAGAGGGAATCTTTATCAATTATGCAGAAGCATACAGAGAACACATATACCGCATAGAAGAAAAGTTTTATCTTCTAAGCACAACATAGGTAATTGCGAAACTTGAAGTTGTGAAAATATTCTGACAATACATTCCACTCAAATCCTGTTGCACCGGGCATTCCATCAAGCCCAGCAGGACAGAAGACAGTCGGGGAGCGTCCCTCCTGCCTTCTATGGTCTTGATTCCATGGTGCATAAGGCTTTTCGCAGAATAGATTGTCAGAATATTCACCAAGTTTACGAGTTTCGCAATTACCTATCTAAGCACAACATAATAAGGAGGTAAGATTTGTCAGAAAATAAACATGTTTACATTCAATGATACTGAAGAAAAATGGTTGAGAGCCATAGCCGCCCTTGCCGATATGATACCGCTGGAAGCCATACAGCCGCCGCAATCCCCCGCACTGGTTTTTCCAGGATTGGAAATCAGATTACACCAACGCCGGGTATTATATGCTCGTCCTTGTCGGTGCGGTCAAGATGGCAGACCGTGTGGTAAGGAAAATGATGGGCTCGTAAAATTTTGTATCCTGTTGACCTCATTGCATGAAATGGATATAATATGGGTAGAATGTTGCTATTATTGATTTGAGGAGGTGCCGGTATGAATATTCGCCCGTCAGCGGCAATCAGGCAGAATTACAATGAGATTGCTGAGCAGTGCAGAAAAACCGAAGAGCCAGTTTTCCTTACCAAGAACGGCGAGGGGGATTTGGTGGTTATGGATATTGGGACTTATAACCGCAGAGAAAAAATGCTTAAGCTCCGTGAGGAACTTTTAGCCGTCCAGGAGGACAGGATGCGTGGCAGCAAAGGCTATTCCGTTGATGAAGCAGCTGCAATGATGCGTAATGCAATCAAGGAGGCGGCAGGTCATGGAACAGCAGAATAGATACCATGTTATTGTGTCAGCGCGTGCAACGCAGATGCTTGTTTCCCATGCTGCATTTTTGGCGCAGGTCAGCCCCGAAGCTGCGGAACGGCTGACTGTAGAATTTGAAAAAACCGCAAATTCACTGGAAATCATGCCGAAGAAATGTCCGTGGCTCACAGGGGAATATATTCCCAGAAACGCTTATCGGTTTATCCTGTTTGAAAAACGGTATATGATAATCTTCCAAATCGTGGATGATATTGTTTATGCAGATTATGTAGTGGATTGTAGGCAGGATTATGGATGGCTTATACGGTAACAATGAACAGGATTATGATGCCGCAAAGATACGGGAAGTATACCATGGGCTGTGGCGTATTGAGGCGTCTTTCTGGATCATGAAAAGCGATTTCGATGCAATGCCGATCTACCTGAACAAACGGGAACACATCCGGGCGCACTTTATTATCTGTTTTGTGGCGCTAGTGCTCCATCCGGTCAGTAATCGCACTTTCAGTACCGCCTATTTTGCCATCCTCTGCGTTGTCGTCAGTCAACGATGCCACCGCATCGCCTCCTTCCTCCGCCTTGCAGAATGACAAAATATTCGGCACTGGCAGTGCGATTACTGGCCGGATAAAGCACTAGAGCGTGTTTGAAAAATGCTTCCCGGCAAATGTGGGGACGCGGTTTCCCGCGTGCAGATGTTGAAAATATCCATTTAACCAATGGTTGAACATTCTAAAAAAACGTTCGCTTGTGTTCGACCTGCACTTACGATACGATATAGGAGATTTATAAAGACGCAGAAAAAGCAGATCACAAAATCGTAGGAAACGGAGGAAAATGATGGAATTGCAGATTGGAAGAAATATTCATTTGATGCGCTGCAGGCGGCGTGTCAGTCAGGAGGATTTAGCGCAAGCGATGGGAGTTACGGTTCAGGCGGTCAGCAAATGGGAGAATGGAGTTTCCCGTAGTTAAAGATACCGCACCAGATATAACGGTCCCACGCTTATACAATACTTGAAATATTTACAGTAAAGGTATGCTTTTAAAAAACAAATGACAACTGTAGAGTACAAGGATATAATAGAGGCATACTATTAAAGTTTTGGAGGATAATTTAATGGTAATCAGAGAATATACAAAGAGCGATGAACTGGAATGGTTGAGATGTCGAGTTCTTTCATTTTTGGATTGTTCATATTACAATGATGTTTTAACCCACCGGGAAATTTATGAGAACGATTCAATTTGCCTTGTAGCTGAAGAAGATGGAAAAATTATTGGATTGATTGATGTTGAAATAGAAAAGGAAGCCGGGAGTTTGTGTGTAGCAGGTAAACAAAGTGGAGCTGTAATTTGGCATTTGGCAGTGCTCCCGGAATATCGTAGAAGTCATATTGGCTGCTTTTCTATGGGATGAAGTTAAAGAGCGGCTTATAATTAAAGGAATCAGATATTGTGAAGTATGGACACAGGAAGATGAAGCGGCCAATCACTGGTATTTGGCACAAGGATTTTATAATATCAAGGAACAGAATTGGTTGCGCTGCTATGCGCGTCCTTCTAAAGCAGATTGGTTTTTGAATACTGTTATAGAATAGATGAGGTCAGACTGTATGCAAGGGAACTATAATTGGGATATAAACAAAAAACACTATGTACATCCTAATTCGGATGAAATTAATAGTTTTATTTTGCAGATAAAAAAGGATACTGCAACAATAGGAGATTTTTTCAACAATCTGTTTCGATGGTTTGACGAAAATATTGAATATAGTAGACTAAATAATCCTTTTATGCCATTACAGCGTAGCGATTTGGATTTACTACATATGAAAAGTGGGACGTGTGGAGATTACGCTAATTTGATTGTATCTATATTACTTTCGCTAGAAATTCCAGCTAAATATGCATATTTGAGACGAGATTGCTATGGAGATGAACAAGACCATATTTGCGCAGCAGCTTTTTTGGATGACCGCTGGACACTCATTGATGCAACTTTACCTTATCGTAAGTGGAAAGGTTTTGATTGTCCTCATCAAGAGTATGAATTGTTGGAACCAGATAAATTTGAGCAGAGGATGAAACAAATTGAATGCAAATGTTTCTCAAAAGCTGCGAAATGGGGGAAACCACAATACGCAGGAATTTTATATGCACCATGGGTACACGAAGATATTGTACTTTGTACGCCAGAACAAATAGATTTAGTTTTTTATTTATTTATTTTGAAGCAGAACGAAGACTGGACGATTTATATAAATTACCTCTCTTATACTAAATCACATGGTCACACCCCGATTATGGTAACAATAACTTCCGAAGTGGAACTATATCAGTTTTCTGTATATCCAATGAAATCCATTTGGGATGATACACAATGGAGTGATGCTCTATCACTTACCGAGGTTCCAGTCAAGTTTTGTACACCAGAATTTCATAAAATGAGAGAAAGTATGGAGCGTAACATACCTCAAATTTTGCAACGAATTGGATTTACAAGACCAATCAGGTACACCTGATTTGATCTTGTAAACTATCTACTTCTTTTTTCCACTTATGATGTCAACTATATTTTGTTAGGTTTTCAATAACATTGCTCTGCTGATACAGCCAGTCTGTAAATTCTTTCGGGCTGGCTGTCTTTCCTTTTACAGCCCTTTTTCTCTGCAACGCATCTTTCTTGAACTGTACGAGGACTGGTCTGCCGGACGCATTACAGAGTACAACTTCAATATGCTGTCTGAAAAGTATCAGGGCGAACAAAAGGAGCTGGACGAGAAAATCCAGCAGCTTCACAAAGCAATGGAAGCCGCTGCGCAGACCGCCGTTGACGCTGAAAAGTGGGTATAGGGCTGATGAAGCAGTATGTCAACCATACGGAGCTGACCGCCGAGCTTTTGAATACCCTGATTGAGAAAATCCTTGTGCATGAAAAAGAGGCGGCACACGGGAACAAAGCTTTCTTGCGCGGCGGCGGGAAATCCTGTATGATAAATGAAGAAGACGGCCTGCCGGTTTGCCTGCCCTTCATACAGGCGGGCAGGGCCAAAGGCCAAAACAGCCTGCCTCGCTTTTCCCTGCCCCCCAAAGGGGCAGACGCGGGCAGGCCGTTCGGAAAAGCGGGAGCGGAGGAGCACGCATGATGTTGGGAGAAAGCCTGCGGGAATACCGAAAAAAAGAAAACCTGTCGCAGGAGCAGCTTGCGGAGCGGCTGCATGTATCGCGGCAGGCCATTGCGAAATGGGAACGCGGAAAAGCCAATCCAGATCTTGCGCTGCTGCCCGGACTGGCTGATTATTTCGGGGTCACGACAGACAGCCTGTTTGCAGTACATGGAACGGACATACTGCAGGAGGAAGGAGCGGCGCAGATATTGGAACACAACTCGAATTGGTGGGCGGGAATTGCGGAGGAGGATTTAAAAACCACCGCGCTTCCGAATTATGGTTTTTTCACACCTACAGAGGATACACTCTGTCTTTTTGGGGATGTAAGGGGAAAGAATTTGTTGGAACTGGCCTGCGGACGCGGGGAATCCCTTGTTTGGCTGAACCGGAAAGGGGCAAGAGAATGCTGGGGATTGGATATTTCGTCAGAGCAGATCAGGCGTGCCAAAGGTACATTGGAAGAAAACGGAGTGAAGGACCATCTGTTTGTATCTCCGATGGAATATGATCCGGGACTGCCACATAATTATTTTGATTTTGTATTTTCTATTTATGGGATAGGGTGGACGATGGATCTGGATAAAACAATCATTTTGGTATCGGAATATCTAAAGCCCGGCGGAAGAGTAGTTTTTGCATGGGATAATCCGCTTATGCAATGTATTACATCAGAAAAGGGGAAAGTATGTTCTCACACGCTCTTACGTGGCAGAGGAAGACATTCTGTTTTGCAATCATGATGAGGTATTTCAGCAGCATAACTGGAAATTATCTACCTATCTGAATTGTCTGGCGGATCATGGATTTTTGATTGAGAGAGTTGTGGAAGAATCTTCCTATGATAACAAGGAAGCGTCTGTGTTCCAGGAAGGAAAAGTTTATTCTGCGGACAGGGCGCGCATGATTAATCCGTCGTTTATCATTAAAGCAAGAAAATTATAGAAATGTAAACAGAATTTTTACAATTTAACAGGGCCAAAGCAGAAACAAAAAATCTTGACAAAATTCATATATTGGATTAAATTGATTATATTATTAAAGAAAGAGAGGAATTTTATGTTAAGCGTGGTAGGAATGGAGAAATTATACAACTGAACAGTTGTAAGGGATAGACATATAGATTTACACACTATTGCTATGCCCTTTTATCTGCCTTGATAAATGCTTAACATATACTTCAAATATATTCTGTTTTGGAGATTTCCAGTGGAGAAATCTCTGGCAGGAAGTTCTTAAGGATGGATTGGAAGCATAGCTGGTAGCTATGCTTTTTCTATGAAATAATCCATACAGGTAACGGAAAATCGTAAGCCGCAGAAGTAGTGTGCCTGGCAGCAGGGCAGATATTTCTGCGGCCTATTTGATTCTTGAAGGCAGCAGGAGCGGAACAATAAAACTCAGCGGATGCAAAATCAGGAGCCCAGAGAATTTCAGGACGCGAAAGCGGGCGGAAATTGCTCTGTAGGAATTGGCGCCTGATAGTGCAGGAGCGGAACTTTAAATAGGAGAAGAAAATGAAAGAGCAGTATTTTTATGAGACAGCATCTGCCAAAATGCTTGAATTTGATAAAATAATAAGTCAACTGGAGTCCCTTGCATTTACAGAGGCAGCAAAAGAAAAAATCAAAAGGTTAGCGCCGTGTCTGTCGGAATCAGAGGTAAAGGCGTATCTTAGGAACACAACAGAAGCGAAAGTGATGATAGAAAAGTGCCAGAATCCGCCGATTACGGCCCTTGAGGGAATCGGGGAACTGATGGAGATGGCAGGAAAAGGCGAATGTCTTACAGCCGGACAGCTTGAGAAAATTGGAGGCACGTTAACTGCTGTAAAGCGTCTGAAGGATTATCTGTGCAGAGGAAAAATTCATGAAATCAGTCTGGCATATTATGAGGAAAACTTAAATGCCCTGGAGGATATACGGGAAGAGCTTGCCCAGAAGATCAGAGGCGGAAAAGTGGACGATTATGCTTCTTCCCTATTAAAATCCCTGCGGGAGGAGATTGACAGAAAAGAAGGAAAAATACGTGAAAAAGCAGATGATATAATTCGTAAAAATAAAGAGTGTATGTCAGACAGCTTCAGCACCATCAGAAACGGACGTATCTGTATTCCGGTAAAAAAAGAGTATAAATTTAAAATAGGCGGCAGTGTGATTGACAAATCCGCCAGAGGAAATACGCTGTTTATTGAACCTTTGGCGGTAGCAAAGCTGCACGAGGAGCTTTTGGAGCTGCGGATTGACGAGGAAAATGAGGAAAGAAGGATTCTTTATACGCTGACTGCCATGCTTTCAGACAAAGCGGAGGTTATCAGAGAGAATAACCGGACCATAGAAAAGCTGGACTTTATTTTTGCAAAAGGGAAATTAAGCCTGGAATATGAAGGCGTTGAACCAAAGATAAATACAGACCGTTATATCCGGCTGGTAAAGGGCAGGCATCCTCTGATGGAAAAAAGCAGAAATGTGCCGTTGGATTTTTCAGTTGGAAACGGAATAAGGGGGATAATTATCACAGGGCCTAATACCGGAGGAAAAACAGTTGCCATAAAGACAGTAGCTTTGAACTGTCTGATGGCGCAGTGCGGCCTGCATGCGGCAGGGGAAGCAGCGGAAATCTGTATGAATAACCTGATTTTATGCGATATTGGGGACGGGCAGAATCTTTCGGAAAATCTCTCTACCTTTTCCGCCCACATTACCAACGTGCTGGATATTTTGAGAAAAGCAGACGAAGAAAGTCTGGTGGTTATGGATGAGCTTGGTTCCGGAACGGATCCGGCGGAAGGGATGGGCATTGCCGTTGCCATATTAAAGGAGCTGAAAAAAAGCGGCGCGTTGTATCTGGTTACTACCCACTACCCGGAAATAAAGTCCTATGCGGAAAGGGAGGAGGGCGTGGTTAATGCCCGAATGACCTTTGACAAGGAAAGCTTAAAGCCCTTATACCAGCTGGTGATTGGAGAAGCAGGAGAAAGCTGCGCTTTTTATATTGCAAGAAAGCTTGGGATGCCCATTCATATGCTGGAAGAAGCGGAACGGGCAGCCTATGGCGCAGAGCCTGGAGCAGAAGTTTATGGGCGGAGACAGGAAAGGCGGAAGGAGGAACAGGATTGGAAAAATAAAGATCAGGGAATGGAGAAAGGCTGGAAAAGGGAAAACAGCGCCCATATACAGAAAAGCAGATTGACAGTTTTAAAAGAAAAAGCGGCAGAAAAATTTAAACGGGGAGACAGTGTCATGATTTATCCCGACAGGAAAATTGCAATTGTCTGTGAGCCGGCGGATGAAAAAGGCGTGCTGCGGGTACAGCTGCCTGATAAAAAGATTTATATCAACCATAAAAGGGTAAAACTCCATGTAGCGGCAAAAGAGCTTTACCCGGACGACTATGATTTTTCTATTATTTTTGACACAGTTGAAAATAGAAAAGCAAGACATCAGATGGAGAGAAAATATGTGGAGGATGTAGTGATAAAATATGAATAAGCGCTTCCAGGGGGCGGCTCCGTTATCAGGAGCCGCTGGAAGTGTAATGTCGGACTCCCATTTTCCATAAAAACAGGCAGGGAAGAAGAAACAGGCAGGCTGCAAGGGGCAGCAGACCATAATAAGGCTTTCCCCGGTCCAACAGGTAAAGCAGGGGATAGTACTGGACAAGGGCGTATGGGATTACAAAGGTACATAGCTGCAGCACTCTTTTTCCATAAATGCTGATGGGATATTTGCCATATTCCCGTGCCCCGTCAGTAAAAACATTCATAAATTCCAGTCCTTCTATGGTAAAAAAGCAGATAGAGGCGTAAATCAGAAACAGGCCGCTAAACACAGCAATGCCGCCGGTCAGCATGGCAAAAACCACTAAAACTTTGCAGAAGGTCCAACTTACATTGGATGTTCGGATACCATAAAAGAACATGACAGCCGCCTGCAGAAGGCGTCCAATCTGGCTGAATTTTATACGGCTGCCCAAAACCTGAAGGATTTCATTTCTGGGACGCACTAAGATACGGTCAAATTCACCCTGACTTACTATGCCCTTAAAACTGTCAAATCCTCTGGCAAAAGACTCCGCTAAGGAGAACTCCATTAAAGTGATACTAAAGCACAAAAGCACTTCATTATAAGTAAAGCCTTCCACCATGGAAAAGCGCTGAAACATGAAATGAACTCCTAAAAAGACATTAAAAGTTACGAGAAATTGTCCAATGATGGAAAGAATAAAAGAGGCTTTGTATTCCATGGCGCTTTTTAAGTGCATTATAAAAAATTTTCCATATAACCTCATTGCATATCGCTCCTTTCTATTTGCCATACCGCATATCTTACAGAAAGTATTTTTTACATAAGTTAAATCAGCCGCCCTGTACGGTAATTTTTTTCATTGCCAGTGTATCCAGAATTTTTCCGGCGCAGATAAGGAGAGTCAGCCAGAAAATCTGCAGGATTATGGCATGGTACATAGATGTTCCTGACAAATCCCCGCTATAAATCCGCAGAGGGACGTTTTGCATGGAAGCAAAGGGCAGCAGCTCCAGGATTTTCCGCACGTGGTCAGGAAAGAAAGGCAGTGGAATAACACCGCCGGAAAAAAATTCAACGATGGATACCGCCGCCAAGCGTACGCCGTCTGGAGATATGGTAAAAAAGGAAATCATATACACCAGCATACAAAAGGCAACTGTAACTCCTACTCCCAGAAGCATTGTAAGTATAAAAAGCAGAAAGGAAGAGAAATCTTTCGGGAGCATCAGGCCAAAAGGCGATGGAAGAAGGACCGCTGTCAGTAAAATCGGTATACAGCGGAGCAGTGCTTTGGAAAAACGGTTTGCAAGGCTCCGTGCAAACCACATATGATAAATCTTGATTGGACGGCATAATTCGTAGACGATATTTCCATTTATAATAGAGTCAAAAATTTCATTTTCCATCATCCATGCCATAAATAAGGCCAGAAATGCCTGCTGCATCCATACATAGGAGCAGGTGGCCTGAAAGGTCATGGGAAAAGCCTGGGGCTGTGAACGGTAAAAGGCCCGGAACATAAGAATTTCCATGGCTCCCCATACAAACTGGGTAACAACACCTGCGGCGGCCGCCGCCCGGTATTGCAGCCCTACACTGAAACGGAGCCTGAAAAAAGCAATGTATTTGCGCATAATAATCCTCCATTTGTTTTCCAAAGCGTCTGGTACAAGGGATGGTCTTTAAATATTGTGATTTCGGTAAAAGGCGGCAAGGCCCTCTTCCGTGCTGTCATAGCCTTCTTTGATATCTTCAATGCGGCCGTCCAAAAGGATTGTTCCTTTGCCGATTAAGATTACTCTGTTTGTAAGGGCTTCAATGTCCTGCATGTCGTGGGTGGTCAGAATAACGGTTGTTCCTTTTTCCTGATTCAGCTTGCAGATAAAGTCTCTGACTGCCAGTTTGGAAACTGCGTCAAGTCCAATGGTGGGTTCGTCCAGAAATAATATCCGTGGACTGTGCAGAAGGGAAGCCGCAATCTCGCAGCGCATCCGTTGTCCTAAAGAAAGCTGCCTTACCGGAGTTTTTAATAATTCACCAAGTCCCAGCATTTCTGTCAGTTCTTCCAGGTTTTGGCTGTAAATGTGGGAAGCAATCTGGTAGATTTCTTTTAAGAGTTCAAAGGAATCCATAACAGGAACATCCCACCAAAGCTGGGTGCGCTGTCCGAATACAACACCAATGTTTTTAACATATTCAATTCTGTTTTTCCAGGGAATAAACCCGTTTACAAGGCAGGTGCCTGACTCTGGGGTTAGAATGCCGCTTAGAATTTTGATGGTAGAACTCTTTCCGGCGCCGTTGGGACCTATGTAACCAACCATTTCACCATCTCCGATAGTAAAAGAAACGTCGTTAAGAGCATGGATGTACTCATATTCCTTGTGGAACAGAGCCTTAAAAGCCGAAGAAAATCCGGCGTCACGTTTAGAGACTTTGTAAGTCTTGCATACATGCGTAAGTGTGATCATGTCTGCCTCCTCCTGGTAGTATTATAGTGGTTATAACTTGCCAGGCAGGTCTGCCTTTCCGGGAAGAATTCATTCCCAAATCCGGCAGAGAATTGCCGTAGGTAAGTATGGAGTTGTCTGTTCACTTTCATGGTTTCTCGGACACACTTTAGGTGTCAGGCCAAAAAGTGAAGAGAACTTCAGATTACCACAGCCGCAGAAATGTGTCAATCATTTGTTTTAATTTTTTAAGTTTTTGCAAATTTCTATGAACGATTTCCATTAAATTTTTTGTAAATATATAAAAACAGAATCACTGCCAGTGCAGTGGAAAGGTAGTCTGCAGCAGGCTGGGCGGCTGCCAGCATTGGCGCAGAATCAAACAGGCCGCGGAAAATCAGCAGGATTGGGATATAAAGCAGTCCCTGACGGCTGATGGAAAGGATCAGGGAAGGGATCGCCGCTCCGGTGGACTGGATGGCGTTGATAAATACAAACAATAGTCCCATAACAGGTCCGGAATAAATGTAAATTCGTGCAAATGCAATTCCGTATTCGGAAGCGTCCGGGTTATCCAAAAATGCGTGTACCAAAGGTCCTGCCCCCAGGTAGCAGACAGCGGTCATAATAAGGCTAAGGCTAAAAGCGAGGCAAAGGGAAAATTTTAGCACGCCAGAGTATCTTTTTTTGTTTCCAGCGCCAAAGCAGTAACCCAAAAGAGGCTGAATGCCGCTTCCAAGACCAATCAAAAGCATAACAACAATCATATTCACTTTCATTGCAACACCAAGCCCGGCTACGGTCATATCACCATATTCCGACATAATGTTATTCGTTATGATATTGGAAGTGCTCATCAGAATGCTGTTGAGGGAAGCAGGAATACCGATGGCAAGCACGCCTGCTGCAATTCCTTTTCCTGCCATATAATCTTTGGGATGAATGGACAGCAGGGTTTTCCCGGATAACAGATGACGCAGGTAAAACAGGGCTGCAACAACATTTCCGATTACGGTAGCGATAGCTGCGCCTGCCACATTCCAGTGAAGCCCCAGAATCATAATGGGATCTAAGATAATATTGGCCATATTTCCGATGATCATGCCCATCATAGCGGTTTTGGCATTTCCGTCAGCACGGATAATATTGCTGAAGCTATTGCTTATAATCAGAAAAGGAATTCCTGCTGCAACAATATTCAGGTATTGGGAGGTATAGCCAATTGTGTCATTGCTTGCTCCGATTGCACGACAGATGGGGGCGGCAAACAGCCATATAAATATCATGGCAATTACGCCAATGGTAAGTCCTGTCCAAAAGCAGAAAGCAGATGTATGCTTGGCCCTTTGTGATTTTCCTTCTCCAAGCATACGGGATATCAGCGATGTGCCGCCAATACCAAATAACATACCCACCGCCATAAAAAGAAGGAAAGCAGGCGTGGCTATAGATACGGCGGCTACCATGTAGGCATCTTTTGTCTGGCCGATAAAAAAAGTGTCAGCCAGATTATATACCAGTACCATCAGCATGCTGACAATGGAAGGAACGATATTGCTTATGACAGCTTTGGGAATGGGCGCATCCCGGAAAATTTCTGTTGTCTTGTCTATGGGAGCGGTTTTGTCTGGTGGGTTTAAAATGGTGGGTTGATTTGCAGTGTCCTGCAATTTTACTTTATTTTGCATATTTTTCTCCTGATTTTAGTTTTGTATCTACCAATCCGGGGTATTTATTCCCGCAAGCAATGCGTCTGGCGGTTGCTAGTACCGCATTGCCTCCTTTCTCCGCCTTGTCCTGACACAAATATCAGGCACTGTTTTTCACCGTTATTTTGGCAATGCTGTACTAGAGCGTGTTTGAAAAATCACATCTGCTGGAAAGCATTTTTCAGACATGCTCTAGCATACAGTCTTACTTTTGCACTGGTGTAGTTCCGGGAGTTTTTCAGCCTGCTGCAGGTTTTGATAGATTTGACGAAGGGAATTTTCCAAAATTTCCATATTTTCTCTGGGAATACCGGCACAGAGAAGGGTTTCGTGACTGGCGGAACTGCCAAGATGCTTTTTCATAATGGCATCTCCTTGGGGGGTCAGCAGAATGGCTTTGCACCGGGAATCCCTGGAAGATTCTTTCCGGTATATTAGTTCCTTATTTTCTAATATCTTTAAAACATGAATGACGCTGGTATGCTGCACGCCGAAAAAGGCGGCTATATCAGACAGGGTGTTCTTTTCACTGCCATTGAAATAAAGATACTCCAAAATATCTATCTGTGTACTGGTCAGGTCATAGTCACGATATTCGTAATTTCTCCGGCGCTCCAATATGATATGGATTTTTTTCAGGTACAAACCTATTTGATTCATTTTTATACCCCCGCATACCGCAAGCTTTGCTTGCGGTACTGCCATCAATAAGCAGTTTTGAAGTTTACTTCCAAACTTATATCCCCCACATACCGCCAGCTGTGCCTGCGGTACTGCACCAATAGAACTTGGAAGTTTACAGGCCTGCCTGTTAAAGCTTTGCAGCTGTATCTATTGGAAGCTGAAAGTCCCGGCGTATGGTAAAAATTTATATGTAGCAAGCTACATTATAACGTAGCCTGCTACATATGTCAAGATGATTTACGTCAGCTTTTCTGCGTTTCGTTACATTTATCAGTAATGAACTTAATTCTTTTTCGGTAAATGACGATATAAACCATAAGTTGTACTGTAAGATATTGCAATTGGAGCAGGGATAATGGATTATCCTTTTTGGAATGGAGGTAGAAGGAGCTATGAAAGTACAAAACACAACGATTTTTATGGGAGATGCAACCAGAAGCGAGAGGCATAATGGCATCTCAGAGGAAAAAAACGGACGTAAAAGTATATTTGCAGGGGATATGAACAAAAGTTTTGATCCCATTGCCCGGAAAAGGCAGCAGGCAAAGCAGCAGGCAATGAAAATTGTGGGAGACGCATGGGCAAATGAAAAGAAATTAGACGAGGCTCTTGCAGACAAACGAGACAGGCTTAAGGAATGCAGGACGCTGAAGCAGGAAACAGAAAACGGGTTAAAGGAAATAGACGAGGAAGCCAAAACGCTTAAAGAAACCTATGGCATCAGGGATGAGGATCAGGTAAAGGAAGATTTAGAACTATTGGACAAGAGGAACGCTTCTTTGGAGGAAGGGTCAGATATAAAACTGACAGAGGAAGAGATGGAAAGGCTTTCCCAGATAGATGAGGCGGGTTTGGAGGAGTATCGGCAGAAGAATGAGGAACTGGAAAGACGGCGTAAAGTCCTGAATGAACGGCTGGGCGAAGTGGATAATGAAATATTCGCTATTGCTGCTGCTCTTGCAGACAGCAAAATAAACAGACCGCAGATACAGGCAAAAACGATTATGAAAGCACAGGAGAGTGCGGATGAGATAATGGAAGCAGCCAGCAAAGAAATTATTGGTATGCTGCAGCAGGAAGCAAAAGACCATATCGACGAAGAGATGGAAGAAAAGAAGGAAGCAGCCGAAGAGAAGGCCGAAAAGGAAGAAGAAGAAAAGGAAAAGATCGAAAAGGTCAAGGAAGAGAAAAAAGAAAAAGAAGAATTTGTGGAAAAGGTTGCCGATACCACAGACTTTATTGTGGAAGCGGACGAGGTGATGAAAGATGTGCAAAAGGATATCAAAAAGGTAATGGACGAAATGAAGCTGCTTGAAGAGGATCTGAAAGGAGCGGCAGTTGATACCACCCTTTAATCTATGTAAAATCAGCCCTCTTCAAATGGAATTTCTCTTTCGGAGAAAAAGTGTGTGATAAAATCATCCCAAAGCTTGTCAGGGGTTTTGTCAGGAAGAAAAGTATAAAAAGCGGTGGCGGTAATGCAGGTAAGCGTACTGCCATCGTATTTTACATTCAGAACAAAAGCCTTGATGTCTGATAAGGTGACAGCGGCGCCGCCCGCCTTAAGTATCTGGGTAATCATCTCCGGTTTTAAGTGAAGCACCAGCTTAAAGCCTACAGGCGTCCTTTTTCCTTTAATCAGGTCAAAGCACAGGGAACGAATATCTTTCCATTGGGAAAATTCATAGGGCGGCATAATTCTGTCGTCATTAATATCCCCGGTAAAAAATTCTTTTTCCATGTGCCCGTCAATGGTAAAAGTATTGTAAGTGGTAATAGTGGCTTCCGCAAGCAAAAAGGAATCAAATGTGCTGGTGCCCAGCAGCCGGCCCATAAAGTTTTTTACATCTTTAATATGATAGGATTTCATATAATACTCCTGTTTTTAGTTTTGCTGTATCATTCATAAACAGGCTTTACACCATTGGTTATGTGCTATGTAGTTTTTATGCTATCTTGTTCTTTAATTCAGCAATTTCCTTTTTCAGTTTATCCATTTCCAATACAAGATAATTTACTTTTACCTCATAAGCAAGATTTTTATCTGCTACTGGAATGGCTTGATTGAGCTTGTTTGTCAGTTCAATAAAATTTTCGGCGATCAACTGAATATTTTTGTCGGTTGTATTTTCAAGATGTAATTCAACACTTTTTACACGTTGTTTTATATCTTGCATATCAGCCTTTATGCCTTGCATATCAGTCTTTATGCCTTGCATATCAGTCTTTGTGCCTTGGATTTTATTTTCTAAAGCATCAAATCTTTCATCAGTATTATTGAGTTTAGAAAGAATTAAGTCAATTTTTTCACTGTCTGTCATACGCCGATACCTCCCTATATGAGTAAGTATATCACAGCCAAGGTGTAAAGTCTATTTAATATCAAAGTACTTTATTTTTCCTTCACCCAGGTTTTCGCACACCTGGAAATAAAGGTATCTTGCCAGCGTCATTACAACATGACTCCTTAATCTGGCAAAATAATTTATCTGTCTTTTTATTGTGCACAACGAAGGCGTAGTGTAAAAATAACAATAGAAGAAAAAGAAAAACCGATGGATTTAGAAGAAAAGCCGGTGTAAATAATATTGCACCAGCTGTTGCAAATAGATGACCAAAGTAAGCAGAGCGTTTTAGAGCGTGTTTGAAAAATCATTTCCAACATCTGCATGCGGAAAACCGCGTCCCCACTTTGCGCGATATTTGCGCCAAATTCAGGTTACATAGCCCACTATGCGCCCTTCATTTGGCACAAATCTCCCACAAATTGTGACGCACATCTGCTGGAAAGCACTTTTCAAACACACTCTAGAGCAGGTTTCCCACTACGGCGTCTTCATTTGACACAGATCTTCCGCAAATTGTGACGTACATCTGGCAGAAAGCAATTTTCAAACATGCGCTAGGAGTGATATTTCTCTGACTGCTCCGTAATCAGCGCCTGGTCGTCAAAATAATTGATTTTCATTGCTTTTTTTACATCATCAAGAGTCTGGGCAGCAACCTCTCTTGCCGCCATACTGCCTTTGCGAAGAATTTCGTAAACTGCGGGGATATCTTTTTCCCATTCTTTTCTTTTCGAACGGATAGGCGCAAGCTCTTCCTGAAGCACCTTATTTAAAAATTTCTTTACCTTTACGTCTCCAAGGCCGCCTCTGGTATAGTGGGCTTTTAATTCCTCCAGATTTGCATATTCAGGAAGATATTCGGCAAACATTTCCTCTTTACAGAAAGCATCCAGATAAATAAAAACAGGGTTGCCTTCCACCTGGCCAGGGTCGGACACCTGCAGATGGTTGGGATCCGTGAACATGGACATAACCTTTTTGCGGACTTCTTCCTCTGTATCGGAAAGATAAATACAATTGTTTAAAGATTTGCTCATTTTTGCTTTTCCGTCAATACCGGGAAGCCGCAGGCAGGCTTTGTTATCCGGAAGAAGCACATCCGGTTCAACCAGGACATCGCCATAAATGGTGTTGAATTTGCGGACAATTTCTCTGGTCTGCTCGATCATGGGAAGCTGGTCTTCGCCTACAGGGACAGTAGTGGCTTTAAATGCGGTAATGTCCGCCGCCTGACTGATGGGGTAGGTGAAAAAGCCTACCGGGATACTTGCTTCAAAATTGCGCATCTGAATTTCAGATTTAACGGTAGGATTGCGCTGCAGTCTGGATACAGTCACAAGGTTCATGTAATAGAAAGAAAGTTCGCAAAGCTCAGGAATTTGCGACTGGATTAAAAGGGTGGATAAATCCGGTGACAGCCCGCAGGATAAATAGTCCAGCGCAACTTCAATTATATTCTGGCGGACCTTTTCCGGCTGCTCCGCATTGTCTGTCAGTGCCTGGGCATCGGCAATCATGATAAAAATTTTGTCATATATACCGGAATTTTGCAGTTTGACCCTTTCTTTTAGGGAACCTGCATAATGACCTACATGTAAGCGGCCAGTGGGTCTGTCGCCGGTTAAGATTACTTTAGGCATAACTAATTACTCCTTTTTATTTCTAAGTATGTCTGTCAAAATGGACAATAAAAACATTATACACTATTAGCGGGAAATTTCCTATAAGTATTTTGGCGTAGCCATTGAATAAAAAATACGGTGGATTTTAGCCATAATATGGTATAAAATAAGGAGCGGGGGTAAAACTGCAATGAAAATTATAAATAAGATGCTCAATAAACTTACGTATGTCCGCATTATTGCCATGGGGTATCTTGCGGTAATTTTAACGGGAACGTTACTGCTCATGCTGCCGGTATCCACGGCGCCTGGGGAGAAAACGGACTTTCTGACTGCTCTTTTTACGGCTACCAGCGCCACCTGTGTGACGGGGCTTGTAGTGGCGGACACTTCTACCCACTGGACCACTTGGGGACAGGTTTTTGTGATTTTGATGATTCAAATCGGCGGGCTTGGATTTATGACTATGGGAATTTTACTTGCCATGGCGTTAAAAAAAAGGATTTCCCTGCGTGCAAGAGGGCTTTTACAGGAAAGCATGAATTATATGCAGATGGGCGGCATTATCCGTCTGGTCAAAAGGGCTTTTCTGGGAACGATTTTGTTTGAGGGCGTGGGGGCAGCGCTGCTTGCGGTGCGCTTTATTCCTCTTTTTGGTGTTGGCAGAGGAATTTTTTATGGTATTTTCCATTCTGTGTCGGCCTTTTGTAATGGAGGCTTTGACCTGATGGGCAGGCACTACGGAAAGTATTGTTCTTTGGTGGAATTTTATGGGGACACGCTGGTAAACCTGGTGCTGATGTCACTGATTATTTTGGGCGGTATTGGATTTTTTGTGTGGAGCGATATAAGAGACAACAAGTTTCACTTTAAGAAATATATGCTTCACACAAAGATGGCGTTATTCTCCACCGTTATTTTGTTAGCGGCAGGAACACTGTTATATTATATTTTTGAAAATGAAAACCTTCTTGCAGGAATGAGCGGTAAGGAAAAGTTTCTTTCTGCTGCCTTTAGCTCAGTCACGGCAAGAACCGCAGGCTTTAATTCTATTGATACAGGAGGGCTTACCAATGCCTCCAAGCTGCTTACCGTGGTGCTGATGTTTATTGGAGGAAGTCCAGGTTCTACGGCAGGCGGAATTAAGACGGTGACTACGCTTGTGCTGGTGGTTTATGTCTGGTCAAATTTACGGGAGAGCAAGGGAGTAAACATTTTTCACAGACGGCTGGACGACGATGTGATACGCAAGGCCAGTAATGTGGTGGTTATCAGTCTCCTGATGGCAGTTTTTTCTGTAATATATATCTGCTTTAAGCAGCCGGCTCTTCCTGTGGAAGACGTAATGTTTGAGGTGTTTTCAGCAATAGGAACAGCAGGAATGAGCACAGGAATAACAAGGGATTTAACTTTGGGGTCAAGGATTGTGGTTATTCTCTTGATGTATTGCGGCCGTATTGGAAGTATGTCTTTTGCCCTTTCTTTTACAGAAAGAAAAAAGGTGGCCCCTGTGCAATTTCCCATCGAAAAAATCATGATAGGTTAACCTGTTGCACCGTGCATTCCATCAAGCCCAGCAGGACAGAAGACAGTCGGGGAGCGTCCCTCCTGCCTTCTATGGTCTTGATTCCATGGTGCATAAGGCTTTTCGCAGAATATATTGTCAGAATATTCAGCAAGTTTACGAGTTTCGCAATTACCTATATACTGGAATAAAAAAGAGGAGGAATAGAATGAAGTCGGTATTGATTGTAGGGCTTGGCAGGTTTGGCCAGCATCTTTGCAAAATGATGGTTAAACTGAAAAATGAGGTTATGGTGATTGATGTAAAGGAAGATAATGTGGAGGCAATGATGCCGCTTGTGACCAATGCGCAGATTGGCGACTGCACCAATGTGGAGGTGTTAAAAAGCATTGGCGTTAATAATTTTGATATTTGTTTTGTCTGCATTGGCACTAATTTCCAAAGCAGTCTGGAGATTACCTCTTTGTTAAAGGAAAATGGCGCAAAGTATGTGGTCAGCAAAGCCACAAGGGATATTCAGGCAAAGTTTCTTCTCCGAAACGGGGCTGACGAAGTGATTTATCCGGATCGGGATATTGCAGAAAAGGCGGCATTCCGGTACAGCTCAAATCACGTGTTTGATTATATTGAACTGAATGACGAATATTCTATTTATGAAATTCCGGTGGCCCAGGAATGGGTGGGCAGAACCATCAAGGACGTAAATTTCCGTGCAAAATATAAAGTGAGTATTCTGGGATTTAAGCAGGGGGAAGAAACCCAGCTCCTTCCCATGGCAGATCATGTGTTTGACGACAAGGAACATTTAATGGTGGTAGGCAGAATCGGGGACGTAGACCGGCTGCTGGAAAAGTTTGACAATGTTAAAGTTAAAAAAGGCCGTAAGTAGAATCTGTGCCGATATAAAGGCATATTATTGGGTCGGAATCATTTTTCTGCTGTATTTTTGGGGAGCAAATTTCCTGTTTGGTGTTTTTTGCCCCCAGCTGATTCTCACTGGCATTCCCTGTGCAGGGTGCGGGCTTACAAGGGCTGCATGCTGCCTTATGCGGGGACAGGTAAGACAGGCGGCGCAAATCAATCCATCTATTTTTCCGGTGGCGTTTTTTTTGCTGTACTGTGGGTATTTCCGTTATGTAAAAGGAAAAAAGATAAACAAATCCGGGAGAATACTGGCTTTGCTGGTGGCGGTTATGCTGGTTATTTACGGATGCCGCATGTACTGCTATTTCCCGGACAGAGAGCCTTATATTTATTATGAGAATAATGTGATGGCAGAAAAGATTCCGGGATATGAGAAATGGATATATTACCCGGATTCAGGGGACGGAAACAGCAGCGGTTCCTGAATCCGGGCAAGTATGACTTTCTCATAAGTTTTATGATCCGCGTTAATCAGATATCATCACTAAAAGAATTGTTTCCGGAAAGAGTAAGTTCAAAAGCATAATCATAAACGCTTGCATACAGTTCCCATATTTTTTTAACAGAAGGTATTGAATCCCGGCCGCTTGTATCGAAAGACGAATCAGGCAGTTTTTGTATTTCATGTGCGCAAAAAGCAGAAGCGATATTGTGGGCTGCCTGTGCAGGATCCATATAATGTATTTCCGGCATATTCATTGGTTCCCTCTCCTTCCTGTGTACTTGGCTGCGGAGGCAGCCTGTAAGGGTATTATAGGGGAGCTGGAAAAAGGGGAAAAGGGATTATAGTTCTTTTAGCCCTGTCTATGGCGTCCAGCGGCCGGAAGCGCCGCAGGGAAGAAACAACCCGTTTTCTGTTACCGGGAGTCCAATTTCGGCAGATACCGCCTGCCCCTTTCTTTTTTTCACAATAGCCGTGTTTAGCATATATGTAAGAACTGCAGGCTGTAAGCCGGTAGTGTAGGAATTAATCAGGAAAAACAAGGCGTCCTTTCCAAGGAGACTGGCAGTCCGTTCAATAAAAGAGTAAATCTGGTCTTCCATTTTCCATATTTCTCCCTTAGGTCCCCGGCCATAAGAAGGCGGGTCCATAATGATACCATCATAGGTGTTGCCCCGGCGGATTTCCCGTTCTACAAATTTGGCGCAATCGTCCACCAGATAGCGGATAGGTGCATTGCCAAGACCGGAAGCGGCAGCGTTTTCCTTTGCCCAGGTAACCATGCCTTTTGATGCGTCTACATGAGTAACGGCTGCCCCTGCTTTGGCGGCAGCAAGGGTAGCGCCTCCTGTGTAGGCAAATAAGTTCAAAACCTTCACCGGACGGTCCGCTTTGGAAATGATATCGGTTATCCAGTCCCAGTTAACCGCCTGTTCAGGAAAAAGACCGGTATGCTTAAAACTAAAAGGCTTAAGACGAAAAGTCAGGGCTTTATAATGAATGCTCCATTCATTGGGAAGATCAAAAAATTCCCATTCTCCGCCGCCTTTATCGCTCCGGTGATAATGGGCATTTAATTTATTCCATTCCCTGGCTTCCTTTGGAGTATGCCAGATGACCTGGGGATCAGGGCGGAGAAGAATGTACTTTCCCCACCGTTCCAGTTTCTCTCCGCCGGAGGTATCTATTACTTCATAATCTTTCCAACTGTCTGATATCCACATAGAGGTTTCCTTTCATAAATCATATTTGCAGGTAATTGCCAAACTCATAAATTTAGGAACTGTCACGAAATACGGTAAGTTATTTTGGGACAGTTCCTTACTGATATATTGTCATAATAATTATACTTCAATACAAAGACAGGGGCAATCTTGAATTGAACTTTTCAGGGTGATATAATTCTGTTGTTTATGTCTTTTATTCACAGTGCCTGGATCGTGTTTGAAAAATGCTTTCCAACAAATGTAGGGAGGCGATTTACCGTGTGCAGATGTTGGAAATGATTTTTCAAACAGGCTCTAACGGAAAGGAGTCATATACAGATGATTGCAGATAAAAAAAACAAGTGCCCCGGCTGTAAGCGCACTGACTGCGGCGGCTGCGGGATTTACAGGAAATTAAATACCAATAAGCAGGTGAGGATACAGTTCCCGCCGGACTTTAGGGCAGAGCCGGCACAAGGACTGGGTATTTCCTTTGATGTGGGAACAACAACTCTTGCAGGAATGCTTTGGGACCTTGGAAACGCTTCTCTTCTGGATGCAGAGACGGGGACGAATCCCCAGGCTGTTTTTGGCACAGACGTTATAAGCAGGCTTCAGGCAGCGGCAAAAGAAGAAAACCGGGAAAAAATGAGAAAAATGCTGACAGATAAGCTGGATGAAATGGCTTTTCAGATGGTAAAGCCATTTATTCGTACGGGCAGGGAAGAGGAAGAAAAAGCCACTTGGACAGACATAAAGAAAGTTGTGATTGTGGGCAATACGGCGATGTGTGAAATCCTTTTGGGAATAAAACCGGAAGGACTGCTAAAAGCCCCCTTTACCCCGGATTATAAACAAATCAGGCAGAGAAAGGGAAAATCTTTTGGTTTTTCCTTTTTACAAAATGCAGATATAATTGTTCTCCCACCCATAGGGGGATATGTGGGGGCGGATGCCTTAGCAGTGTATCATTATGTCAATTCCTGTGAAAAGGGGAAGATTTTAGCAGTAGATATTGGCACGAACGGGGAAATTCTGCTGCTAAACGGCAGTCGGAAATTTGCCTGCTCTGCAGCGGCGGGTCCGGCACTGGAGGGCGGCGCTGTCTGCTGTGGAATGAGGGCTGTCAAAGGGGCCATTGATATGGTGTCTTTAAATGGAAGGTTTCCTATGGAAGATATTGTATGCAGAGTAATTGGAGAGGCGGCGCCCCTTGGCATCTGTGGGTCTGGTCTGATGGATGCTCTTGCATTACTTTTGCAGACAGGGGTACTGGATAGCAACGGATACATGAAAAACAGCAGAGAAGCCAAAGCGTCCGGCGTGCCTCCCAGAATCATAAGGCGAATTGAGGAAAAAGGAGAGAGACGTTTTCTTCTAACTGATGAAAAGCATCCCGTTTATCTGACGGCAGGGGATGTGCGCCAGCTTCAGCTTTCAATCAGTGCGATACGCTCAGGGATAGAAGTCCTTTTAAAAAAAGCGGGCCTTGCGTCATCAGAACTTAACCGTATTTATCTGGCAGGCGCTTTTGGGTGCTATATTGATATAGAAAGCAGCATTAAAACAGGTCTTTTCCCTAAGCTGCCTACAGAAAAAATTCTGCAGGCCGGCAATCTGGCCGGAACCGGGGCGGCCATGGTGCTTCTTTCTTCCCATGCCCTTTTGAAAATGGAGAAAGAGGCGGGAAACATTGTACATGTGGAACTGGCAGAGGATGAGGAATTTAAGGAATTATTTCTTTTTAATATGAATTTTGTTAATTAATAGACTGACCGGTACAACGAATAATAGGAGGAAAAGGATAAAAATGAACAGAAATTTTTTAAGGGATAAAAAAAGGATTGTGGTGAAAATAGGAACTACCACCATTACCCATGTAGATACAGGGCATTTAAATCTGGTAAAAATGGAGAAGCTGGCAAGGGTTCTGACCGATATAAGAAACCAGAATAAGGAAGTGATAGTGGTTTCGTCCGGTGCAATTGGCGCAGGGCGTAAGGCTCTCGGAATTGTGGAGAAACCCCGCAGCCTTTCAGAAAAACAGGCATGTGCAGCGGTGGGACAGGCAAGGCTTATGATGATTTACCAGAAATTGTTTGCTGAATACAACCAGACCATAGCACAGATTCTGATAACCAAAAGAACCATGACAAATGAAATCAGCAGGCAAAATGCGGAAAATACCTTTCAGGAACTGCTGCGCCTGGGGGTAATTCCCATTGTGAATGAAAACGACACTGTTTCCACAGACCAGATTCAGGATGAAAATTTTGGAGATAATGACACCCTCTCCGCTACAGTTGCGGAGATGGTGCAGGCAGATATGCTTATCCTTTTATCGGATATTGACGGACTTTATACAGACGATCCCAGAAACAATGATAAGGCGGAGTTTATCAGTTGTGTGGAGAAAATTGATGATAAGTTAGCAGCCTGTGCAAAGGGTACAGATACAGGCTATGGCACAGGCGGCATGGCAACAAAGATTGCAGCGGCTAAAATTGCCAATGCAATGGGCGCGGATATGGTTATTGCCAACGGGGATGATGTGACAAATATTAGCAGAATACTGGATGGAAAAGAGATAGGGACATTGTTTAAAGCGTAAAACAGATCTTGTAAAATGTTAAAGAAAATTGCAGGGGTAAACACATGAAGCAAAAAAAGGTAATTTTAATTCTGGCAGCAGTGGCAGTAGTGATATTTGCGGTTATAGATTTTCTTTTTATTCTGGTTATAAATAATCTGATTGCCTACGATAAAAGAGAGAAAAAAAGAAATAATGGATTTTGTTATATCAGTATACAGCATGAAAGCAGTCCTATGAAGAAGGAAGTGGAGGATTTTCAGGAGATATATGATTTCCTTACCAGCAGTGGTGACAAATATTATGAAATATATGCCCAGCCTGTTAAGATGGAAAAAGGGGAATTTTTTGATTATGGCGGGAGTGGGCTGGTGGAAACAAAAAACGGACAGTCTGCAAAAAAAACTGATGCAAAGACTCTTCAGGTAAGTCAGAATGTGCTGGAGGATTATCATATAGAAACAGAGGAAGGCAGAAGCCTTGCAGGTGAGGATTTTAACTATTTTCCGGGAAAAAAGATTCCAGTGCTGATGGGAAGCGCATACAGAGACATCTACCAGATTGGTGATACCTTTTGGGCCAAATATCTGTTTGACATTTATGAATTTGAGATTGTCGGTATTATACAGGAAGGGGCGAAGGCATATTTAGGAAATGGTACGTACCGGCTGGATGAATATATCATAATGCCAAGCTTCTATATTTCTGGACATACGGAGGTTACAGATGGTTTAAAAATCCACTATGCCAATAAAACCAGCGGTATTTTGAAAGTCCCGGCAGAAGAACAGGAGAGATTTGAAAACTATTACAGGCCGATGTTGGAGAACAACAGGGCAGGGGAATACTCCTGGACAATAAGCCCGGCTTCGGTATTTTATAAATCATTTATGGGGGTGGATATTTATTTGCTGAGAAATATTGCAGTCTTAATGTTAATGGCACTGGTAATGGGGGAGATTGTAGTTTTGAAACAAGTAAAGAAAAAATAATTTAAAGAAATCCATCTGGTATGACTGGCCTTGTCTCTGTCACTGTCTATAAGCTTCCAATAATACCTCTGAATCGGTATTTACTTTGGTACCTGTCCCTTGATATCTTGAAAAGCCAGGGTAATGTTTTTTAATAAATCTTTATACTGTTCCTTAATTCCTGTAAACTGCTGATGTTCTTAAAATATTTAGCCATACCTCATAACCTCCAAAAATAAAAAAGTGTAAAGCCCTTAATAATTAAATAGGCTTTACACTTTTTGGGGTTAGTGGTTACTGTCTAGTACGTCATAAATTAAATATCTAGCCTAATTTTCAATCCGCAAAACTGTAAAATCAGCATATTAATTTAAATATAACAGGATATTCATTAATGATTCAGTGCACTAGGTTGCAGTTAATCATCTTCTAGCATTGATTGAAATATATCTTTTAATGCTTGAAGGCTTTTATTGTTTGGTGATTCTTCCAAAGCCTTTTCAAGCCATCCTAAAGCAAGTCGGATAAAACCTTGGAATTGTTTGTTTGTCATTCCCATATCTTTTACCATCCTTCCATCGCCTTTATATATTGAAACAATTGTTAAATGTTACAATAATTATAGCGGATAAAGTAAAGAGTGTAAAGTCTATTTAATATTAACTGGATTTACAAAATCATCTATAGTTACTTTTTCCACCCCGTGAAAAGTAACTCTGGTGCTGGTAACACCAGGGCGGTTTTCAAATTATGGTTGAAAAATCCGTGCATATGGCATATAATATATCTGACAGGAGAACCGAAAGCTAGAGTACACCTAGCCGCCGGAAAATAATTTGTTACGTGAAGTAGCGCCTTATCTTACCAGGACGAGGGCGCTACTTTTTGCGTATAATGTAAATAACAAGAGTTATTACGGCGCAAAGCATAATTACGAATGTGAATAAGTCACCATATGTAACCATTAAAAACGAGGAGAAGACAATGTCAGAATTTACGTAGCTTTTGACATATTCCCCAGTGAAAAATATTTTAGAAAAATTCCATACCCCCCTTGATTTTCTCATATTTCCATGGTATTCTACCAATGGTAAATAAAGAAAAGTTCTTCGGGGCAGGGTGAAATTCCCTACCGGCGGTTAAAGTCCGCGAACCATGAATTTCCGGTGCAGATGGCATCAGGCAAAGGAAATGGCCGATTTGGTGAAATCCCAAAACCGACAGTATAGTCTGGATGAGAGAAGATGATGATTGTATGGCTCATACACTCACAGGTAAAGCATGGAAACAGAAGCGATCATTATTTCTGATGCTTGCTTTTGTTACAGGGACCCCGGATGTTCAAATTGGACATTCGGTTTTTTTATGCTTTCAAAGAAGAACCTTTCTGAAAATCTGGCAGAAGCCACAAACCGCAGAGCGGAAGATTTTTTAGGAGGATGGAAAAATGAATAATGGTTTATGGTCAAATGTAGTTGAAAATGCAGTATTTGTACTGGTGTCAATTGGAATTGCAGCGGCGCTTTTTCTGATTGCGTACCTTACGGAAAAGGGAATCAAAAAAAGAAACGAAGACACGGAAAGAGTTTTAAGCACACGTAAAATTGCAATTATCGGTGTATTTTCAGCTATTGCGGCGGTACTTATGCTGTTTGAGTTTCCGGTTCCTTTTGCTCCTTCTTTTTATGAGTTGGACTTTAGTGAAATACCGGCGCTTATAGGAGCTTTTGCCTTTGGACCTGTGGCAGGCGTTATGATAGAATTTTGTAAAATACTGCTGAAACTTTTTATGAAGGGGACCAGCACGGCTTTTGTGGGGGATTTGGCGAATTTTGTAATTGGATGCAGCTTTATCTTACCGGCATCCATTATTTATATGTTTAAGAAAACCAAGGCTTGTGCAATTGGGGCGTCAGCGGCAGGTACAATGGTTATGACCGTGTTTGGAACAATGTTTAATGCTGTTTATCTGCTTCCCACTTTTGCTAAATTGTATGGAATGCCGCTGGACGCCATTATAGGGATGGGGACTGCGATTAACAGTCATATTACCAGTGTGACTTCCCTGGTTATTTTTGCAGTGGCCCCTCTTAATCTGCTGAAAGGCGGCAGCGTATCTTTGGTAACGATGCTGGTATATAAAAAGCTTAGCCCAATATTAAAAGAGGGAACAATCAGCCGGAAGACCAAAACAGCGGAACTGGTAAAATAGCACATAAAATATTTTGCCGCAAATATTTGTGAAATGCAGCAGCCCTCCCATAAAAGGCGGGGCTGCTTTTCGTATCTATATTATACAAGTGTCTTATTAATTTTCACAGATAGATTTATGAGTCGCAGGAAGGGAAGAGTACTGTGAAAAATAAATTTTTCACAATACTGAGCAGGAAAGGAGGTTATTATGAAGAAGAAAGTGACAGCAGCGTTTATGATTGGTGTGTTGGTAGTGGGAGTTTTAAATGGGTGTGGGAAGGGCGGAGACGGTTCTGCCTTTTCCGGAGCGCCTTCTGGTACAGAAACAGGAACAGAGGAAGAGTATGATAATGGTTATGCCCTGGATGCGCCAGCCCAGGAGTGGGAAGAAAAAGCGGAGAAAGGGGAGAGTTATGCGGAGTCCTGCTATGATTTCGGGAAGAAAAACACAGACAGTGAAGCGTACAGCCAATGGGAGGAAAAAGGTTTTTCTTCTGTTATGAACGAGCCTCTTTCCACTTTTTCGGCAGATGTGGATACCGCTTCTTACAGTAATCTCCGCAGGATGATCCGGGAAGGATATTCTATTGGGGATATCCCGGAAGGGGCTGTGAGAATAGAGGAAATGCTTAATTACTTTTCCTATGATTATAATGAACCGGAAGGAAGCGAACCTTTTGGGGTGACGGCACAGATTGGCGCTTGTCCCTGGAATTCTGATGCGCAGCTTTTAATGCTTGGCTTACAAACCGAGAAAATTGACTATGCCCAGGCTCCGCCGTCAAATATTGTGTTCCTTTTGGATGTATCCGGTTCCATGGGGGATTACAATAAGCTGCCTCTTTTACAGGAGGCCTTTGGAATGCTGGCTGAAAACCTTACGGAAAAAGACAGAGTTTCCATTGTAACCTATGCCAGTGAGGACAAGGTGGTGCTGGAAGGGGTAAGCGGTGATAAGACTACTAAAATTTTAAGCGCTTTAAACACGCTGGAAGCAGGAGGAGGGACTTATGGAAGCAAGGGAATTGAAAAGGCTTATAAAATTGCGGAAGAAAATTTTATTATCGGAGGAAACAACCGGGTGATTTTGGCCACAGACGGGGACCTGAATATTGGAATGACCACAGAGGAAGAGCTGGAAGAATTGATTAGCGAAAAGAAGGAGTCCGGAATTTTTCTGTCTGTGCTTGGATTTGGAACAGGAAATATCAAGGACAATAAAATGGAAATTCTTGCAGATAAGGGCAATGGCAATTATGCTTATATAGATTCTCTCAGGGAAGCCAAAAAAGTGTTGTCAGAGGAAATGACGGCCACTTTGCTTACGATTTGCAAGGATGTGAAGTTACAGGCAGAGTTTAATCCGGCGGTGGTGGAAAGCTACCGGCTGATTGGTTATGAAAACCGCAGACTGGAGAAAGAAGATTTTGCGGATGATACCAAAGATGCCGGTGAAATTGGCGCAGGACACAGGGTAACGGTTATGTACGAGCTGATCTTAAAAGATCCGCTTCCGGCAGTAAGCGAGGAAGAAATAGACGGACTGAAATATGCGGATAATTACAGAGAGGAGCTTCGCACATCCGGCAGCGGGAACAGGGCGCTGGAAGAAGAATGGCTGACAGTCAGCATTCGTTATAAAAAGCCGGCAGAGGATGAGAGCAGCCTTTTGCAATACCCTGTGGGTTACGAAAGTTATGAGGAAGGCCCTGATGATGACTTTAAATTTGCAGCGGCGGCAGCAGAGTTTGGCCTTTTAGCCTCTCACAGCAATTATCCTGAGGATGCCTCTTTAAAACATGTGTTGTCGGTGCTTAAAGGAATGGAGCTGGAAGACGAATACAAGGCTGAGTTTGCGGATCTGGTGCGGCAAATAAGGGACAATGAATAAGTCAGTCTGGTTTGCAAGATTCCCTGAACGGTTCGTTTTTTGAACAGTTCAGGGAAAGAATTTTATCATCCTGTCTGCACCGTCCGAAGATTTCTTCTCCTGACAGATTTTTGAATTCCCTACGATTCGTCAGATGTTTTATGTTTTCCGCATTAAGTAATTAAATGCCCCTACTTTACATCACTCTGAAAAGCAATGGCCTTTCCTAAAATATGAAAATCATTAAGTTCCTTATTTGTAAAAATCATATCCTCATATGCAGGATTTTCAGCTCTCAGGATTACGATGTTTTTGTCAGCATAATAAAAGAATCTTTTTAATGTGGCTTCATTATCGTTTTTCACCACAACTGCAGCAATGTCTCCATTATCCACAATCTCCTGTTTTCGGATGAATACAATATCACCGTCCAGGATTCTTGCATTTATCATGCCGTCCCCTTTGGCTTTCAGGCAAAAATCAGCTTTAATATTTGTTCCTGCCATGATGTAGCTTTCTCTGCCCTCATGGGTATATACTGGCTTCCCGCAGGCCATTTCTCCCAGCAGTGGGAAATGTTTTAATTCTATGGGATATATGTTTGTAAGAATCCTTTCGGAAGTGTCCTCCCATCCCATTAAAAAGGCTTCCGATGTTCTAAGAAACCTTGCTATATCAGATAGCAAGGCTGCAGGAATTTTTTCAATATCACCATTTTCATATCTGAACACAGTAGATCTTGATATCCCTAAGTGCTCTGCCAGGGTATCGGCGCTGATACCCAGTTCTTTTCTTCTTTCTTGCATTCTTTTACCAGTAACAGACACAATTTCACCTCCAATAATAAAAATATATCATGGGTGGCGCATATTTGCAACATAGAATTTCGCAAAAATGCGATTTAAGAGAAGCTTTTAAGGTTGAGGAAAGTCTGCTTGACCAATGAGACAGAAAACGTTATGATATTAAACGGATTGTCCGGGGAAACAGGTGAAAATCCTGTACGAGCCCGTCGCCGTGAAGCATAGAAGCAATTGTCTGCCTTACCGGAAGCCACAAACCGGAAAAGAGCCATTGGGTAAAACCAAGAAGGCTGGCAGGCATAAATGCCAAGTCGAAATATCCGGGCATTCTAAACCTCATACCATAGAACATTGCGCGGAAACTCCGCAAATCTGTTCTGACCGCGGGCGCCGGTTGAGGGCGTGTTTCAAACATGCTCTGATGGGGTAAAAAATCAAAGGAGGAAAATAAATGCAAATGAAATGTAGTAAAAAAATATCGTCATTCATCCTTTGTGTGATGCTGATTGTGGCTATGGCATTTTCTGCAACAGGTTGTAATGGCAGTACCCAAAAAGAGGCAGCTTCTGGCGGGGAGGCAAATGCAGGCACCCGGACAGAAGGCAGTGTGCTGGGGGAAGGCAGCATGAAGTTTACCTTTGCTGTGGTGGATAAGGATGGAAATGAAACACAGTTTGAAATCCATACAGACAAAGAGACAGTGGGGGAAGCGCTTCTTTCTCTTAATTTAATTGCCGGAGATGAAGGGGACTATGGTCTTTATGTAAAGACGGTAAATGGCATTACAGCCGATTATGAGACGGATGGTATGTACTGGGCGTTTTACATTGGCGGTGAATATGCCTCCACAGGCGTTGACGCCACAGCTGTTACAGAAGGGGAAACCTACGCCTTTAAGATGGAAAAATGACAAAGCTTACAACAAAGGAAATTGCTGTATTTGCAATGCTTGGAGCCGTAATGTACGCTTCAAAGATGATAATGGAGGTTGCGCCTAATATTCACCTGCTGGGCGCCTTTACCATTGCTTTTACAGTAGTTTACAGAAAAAAGGCGTTATATCCGATTTACACATATGTAATTTTAAATGGAATTTTTTGTGGTTTTGCGGCCTGGTGGATACCATATTTATACTTATGGACAATTCTTTGGGGAGCTGTTATGCTCCTTCCAAAGAATATGCCCAAAAAAGTGCAGCCGTTGGTGTACATGATGGTATGCGCCGCCCATGGTTTTTTATTTGGAACCCTTTATGCTCCGGCCCAGGCAATTATTTATGGAATGAGCTTTCAGGGCATGATTACCTGGATTGTGGCGGGGCTGCCATGGGATTTTATGCACGGAGTCAGTAATTTTTTTTGCGGTATACTGATTGTTCCGGTTATCTATGCCTTAAGGCTTGCAGAGGGAAATACAACATAAAGTAAAGATTGTGGCTTTCCCGGACACACTCTGCCTTGACGTTGCCGCGTAAGGGGAAATGCTCCGGCAGCGGTTCCTATAACAAATGGTTTAGGGAACCGCTGTCTGCAGCTGTCTTTAACCGTGTAAGGCTATTGTCAAGAGCGGCAGTCAGATAAAGCAGCAGGTCCTTACGGAAGGCATCCGGCTGGGCGGAAGAGGAGAAGTACTTTTTTATAAATAATTTTACTGCAATAAGAACCTGTTCTTTTATCTGTTGCTGTTCATCTGACAAAAAAATGTTTCGGATTTTCTGATAATCTTCACTTCCAAAATCCATATCCTGCAATGACTTTTGTGCAAGGAGGTGTGCCACAACATTCATAAACACAATTTCGCAGATGTTTTCCACAAGGTCTGGATACTGTCTATGGTGTCTGTAAAGAATATCTGTCACTATTTTTTCAGAAAATTGTCCCAGGAAAACCTGTTCCAGATAAATACAGTTGATATAAGCATAAATTTTGTCAATTCCGCATAATTCCGGGGAAAGGGAAAGAACCGGATAATCCAGCGTAAGGATGGCATCCTGAGGACAAAACCTTACATCGTACCGCTTGAAAAACTCTGGTATAGCATTTATAAAAGTGTCATGAAGACAGCGGTTTTTGTAACAGCAAAAGGCAGGAAGCATTTGGTTGTACTTGTCAAGGGCAAGCTTTACCTTTAAAATTACAGCCTGAAGTCCCAGCTCATAGGCCTGACGGACGGGAAGCTTTTGGGATGCGGCGACAATACCTTCATGGCCGGCGTCTGGTTCCTGAATGCAGTATATAACAGCCTCCATCAACTGACTGGCTTCCTCGTAGGTAATGGATGTGCTTTCAAAGCTGGTATATTTTTCTGACAGTTCTGCCACCAGAGGCAGTAATTCTTCCATTTCGTAGTTCATAGATCTCCTTTCTATTGAAGAACAGAAATTATAATAAACGACAAAAGTCGTTTCCGATACATTTTATCCCCAAAAAAGTTCTTTCAAGGTTTCATAATATAAATCATAGTCCCAGCGTTTCACCTCATCCAGCTGAAAATATTCTCCATATCCTCCGGAAGCCCTGTGCCCCTGATAGCCTGCCCGGATAGCCTGGGCGAAGTTGTTCAGACATGTGCCTTCCAGGTAATCCAAATCCCCAAAACAAAGAGTTTCAAACTGCTCTTTCATAAAATGAAGAAGTTCTTCGTCTGTAATTTCGTCCAGCATTTCATTTTTATACATATAAAATATTTCCTGAAGGCGGATAATTGTATCCACATAATTGTTCTGGTCAATATAGGAAGAATCACAGAATTCCTCTATAATTTGTGATGTGATGCCAGAACCGAATTCTACCCGGCCCTCCGCTTTTAGAGTATAAGCGCGTTCGGATACAATCAGTTCAGCTTCCTGACTGCTTAAGGAAAGCCCATATTTTTCAGTGACCTGATTGGTTTCCAAAACCTTTGTAAGCTGACTTTGCTGTTGAAACAAATCCATCCAATTCTTTTCCATTCATCATTTCTCCTGATTGAAAGCGCCGCACCTGCCTGTCCAGGTACCCAGATAAATCAGAGAAAATCCAGTCTGCGGAGCCGCCCGGATTACATCTGTGTACTTGAAGCTGCGTGTGCTGATTTACAGTTCTTTGGCAGCCCATGCCATATAGTATCTGTCTGCTGGCAGAAACATTCACATGATTATAGCATTGCCTGTTTTTTAATGAAAGTCTGTTATTTTTGGAATATTTATGATATAATATCATTAAAAGATGAGTGAAGATATGAAAATTTTTATACAAATGCTGGCCTTTTAGAGGCTGAAGCACTTATATTCAGTACCGTACAGGCGGCGTTTCCATCCTCATATGGGAGAATGGGAACGTTGCTTTTTTCTTTGCGATAGGGCAGGTGAACTTTCCTGCTACCCTGTGCCGTTGGGGAGAAAAATTCTGCCAGTGGTGCAGGGTGTCTTGTTTTTTATGTGGGATTTGTTTATGATGGGGTTTGGATACGGGTAACTTGTACTGTCAGTTCCCGGAAAGGAAGACAAAAGGATGTCTGTAGTCGGTCTGTATTGTGAAAGCCATGCGCTTTTACAGGATATTGAAACTGCATTTGAAACAGCCCGGCTGAAAGTTTGGTCAGACGGAGGCGATGGCGAAAGGCTGTCGGCAGGAGAATGTCTGATACAAGTGCTGGATGGACTGGAGGGCCTGGCGGAGGGAAAAGGATTAAGGACAAGCCATGTATCTTTTTTAATCCTTGCCTGCAGGGATATCAGGGAAACTTTTGCGGAGGCAGAGAAGCTTTGGAGGGGAATCCCATCGCTTTCCATTATTTGTGTGGTGAGGCAGCCGGAAGAAGTTTTTGCCGCTTTGCCCTATCCCTTTTTTCATGTGGTAAGGGAATTTTCACTGGAACAGGATTTGCGGGCAGTGATGCAGAAAATACAAAGGGCTGGTTCCCTGCTTCCCAAATGGTGCACTTTTCAGGGGAAAAATGAGCTGGTGAGAGTAAAGCTGAAGGAAATTTTGTATTTGGAAAGCGACCGTCACCAAATTCGTGTACATATGGAAAACAGAAAAGAAAGCAGAGCGTATGGGGAGGAGGGAGACTGCTTTGGGATTGCAGAAACTCTTTCCGGGTGTGAAGAGAGACTGAAAGCTTCCGGTTTTGCCAGAATCCACAAAAGCTTTCTTGTCAATCTTTACCATGTGTCAAAGCTGGGAAAAGAAAAACTGGTTCTTGACTGCGGCACACAGCTTTACATTAGCCGTCACCGTTATGGGGAGATTAAGTTTCAGTTTGAAAGTTATATACGTCATATGGACTTTTTGTAAAAAAAGTCGGAAAGAAACTGCAGATCTTTTATAGGAGCTATGTTTATGGAGATGATTCGGGTTGAGAATTTAAAAAAAGAATTTTCGTATTATAAAAAAGCAGTAGGGATGAAAGGCTCCCTGCACAATCTTTTTCACAGGGAAACGCTCATAAAGGAGGCGGTAAAAGATATTTCTTTTTCTGTGGAAAAGGGAGAAATTGTTGGACTGCTAGGTCCTAATGGGGCGGGAAAAACCACCACTTTGAAAATGCTTTCCGGTATTTTATACCCAACGTCAGGAAAAGTATCAGTAGATGGATTTGTACCCTGGGAACGGAAAAACGAATTTAAGCGGCGGTTTTCCATTGTCATGGGACAGAAAAACCAGTTATGGTGGGATTTGCCTGCCAGTGACAGCTTTTATCTGAATAAATGTATTTTTGGGGTGGAGGACCAGGCGTATATTAAAACTGTGGAAGAGCTGGCGGAGCTTTTGGAGGTAAAGGAATTGATGGGCGTACAGGTGCGGAGGCTTTCTTTAGGGGAGAGAATGAAAATGGAAATTCTTGCGGCGCTGATTCACCGGCCGGATATCCTTTTTCTGGATGAACCCACCATTGGGCTTGATATTGTTTCCCAGCAGAAAATCCGGGATTTTCTGCGTTACTACAATGAACAGAAAAAGACCACCATTATTTTGACCAGTCATTACATGCGGGATATTGAAGAGCTTTGCAGGCGGGCGGTAATTATCAGCAAGGGACAGGTGGGTTATGACGGTATGCTTTCCGAAATCAATCATCTTATGGGGGATAAAAAGGTACTGACCCTTAAATTTTCAGAAACAGTGTCCAAAGAGCAGATTGCTCCATTTGGCAGGGTAAGGGAGCTTAAAGAAAAAGAGGCGGTGCTTGAAGTGCCCAAGGATACCCTTCGTGGAGTTATGGCCGCTGTTTTATCAGGATTTCCTGTAGAAGACTTTACGGTAACAGAGGTGCCGCTGGAAGAGAGCATTTCCCTGATTTTCAGGAAGGAGGCCGGGACGCTATGAATCCTTACCGCTGCGTTTTCCAAATGGGGATTGAAAAGTCGCTGGAATACAGAGTTAATTTTCTGCTGACTATGTTAAGCGGTATTTTCCCCGTTATTATACAGACGTTTATGTGGAACTATATGTATGGACATTCGGATGCGGCATCAGCCACCGGATACACATACAGCCAGATTATGGTGTACACTTTGCTGGCCACACTGGTTTCCCAGCTGGTAAATACTGGCTTTGAGTGGCAGGTTAACGATGACATCAAAAGGGGCGGGCTGAATAAATATCTGGTGCGTCCGGTACATTATGGCGGTTATCAGTTCTGGTCCTTTTTGGGTGAAAAGATTCCCCAGCTTTTTCTGCTTCTGTCGGTATCCGTGTTTCTGATTGGGTTTTCGGTGCTTTTTTTGGGACTGACACTTTCCGGAACCCGCATACTTTTGTTTATTGCAAGCCTTGTGCTTGCCCTTGCGCTGAACTTTTTCATGTTTTATTCGTTAGCGCTTTTAAGCTTTTACCTGACAGATGTGAACCAGTTTTTCGGAACGGTCAGCATTGTGCTGGTGGTAATAAGCGGTGGTATTTTCCCTCTGGATATTTTTGGGGAAAAGGCGGCGTTAATTACAAGGATTCTGCCTTTCGGATATACTACACAGTTCCCGGTTAATATTATAAACGGCAGATACGGCCTTATAACTACAGGAACAGGGTTCTTGTGCCAGATATTCTGGATTATATGTTTTGGTCTGCTCAGTGAGTTTTTATGGAAAATGGGACTGAAACACTTTGCTGCAGTAGGCGGATGAAAACAGCAAAGATTACGGAACTTAAAACCAGTAATTAAACGTGAAAGTGAGATTACGGAGCTTAAAATAGAGGATAAATGATGAGAAAATATTTGCGTCTTGTGGGTGTATTTATGAAATTTTCCCTAATGTCCCAGCTGGAATACCGCATTAATTTTTTGGCAGGCGTGGTGGTGGAAATGGGATGGATGCTGGTGAAGCTTTTGTATGTGGCGGTGGTATACCGCATAGGAATTAATATTGGCGTTCTCACACCAGATCATATTATGCTGTTTATTGGAATTTATGTGTTGATGACAGGATTTTATATGCTCTATTACTCCAATTTTGTAGGTCTGGGCACAATGGTGCGGGAAGGGGAATTGGATATGTATCTGGTAAAGCCTGCCTCTTTGCAGTTTCTGGTGACATTGCGGCAGTGGAGCTTCCCCATGTTTCTTCCCAATTTAGTGGCAGGCAGCATTTTAATTGTCACAGGCTGGAGCAGGGCGGGGCTTTTAGTAAGCGCTGGAAGAGTGGCAGGATTTCTTTTTCTGCTGTTTTGTTCTAATCTGCTGACTTACAGTCTGTTTCTAATTCCCAATCTTCTCAGTTTTTGGATTGTCTCTACAGGCGGACTGGCAAATATTACGGCTGCCACGTGGGACTTTAACAATATGCCGCAGATGATATACGGAAAGTGGATACAGCGGATTGGAACTTTTATACTTCCTGTGTTTGTTATTACAAACTTTCCGGGATTGTTCCTTATGGGAGAATTATCTTCCGCCATGTTCCTCTGGGCGGTGCTGTCCCCTGCGCTGTTTTTTGCACTTGCAAGAATGCTATGGAAAAGGGCGGTGAGAAATTACAGCAGTGCCAGTTCGTAAAACAGGCCAGGTGTGTCTGCTGGTTTGGTGGAATCAAAGGCTCCGCTGTCGGGCAGCCGTCTGGCTGCCTGCGGGAATAAAGCAAAAAACTGAAAGCAGAACGGATAATAAAAACAAAACGACAGGCTGGAAATCTGAAAGGGTTTCCGGCCTTATTTTCTGCCTGGAAATCTGAATTTTAGAGGCGGCAAAAAAACACTTGACAGAGCCAGGTTTTTTATGAAGAGATTTCCGGTATTATTTGACGCCTTAAACAGGCGGATATACAATAGGCTGGTGAAAAATCCTAAGATTACAAAAATAAGGAACTGTTCTCAGGCAACCGGGAGAATGTATTTTGAGGAAAGCGATTTTTAAACATGCTCCAAAAAGTTATTTTTTAGAGAATATTAAGAATTTTTTATAGAATCCTGTAATTTTTACCCTGTATCATTCGTTATAATTATGTAGAGCATGTTTGAAACACGCTCTAGGAGACAAACAGTTCCCTATGACATTTCACATATTTTTAATGACATTTCAGAAAATAAGTATTGACAAAACTTGTATGAATTATATAATACAATAGTACAAGAAAAACAAGGAGCGTTTTCACAGATGAATGAATTAATTGAAATCCGGGACATGTGTAAGATCTATAATCCTGGTGAAAATGAGGTACGGGCGTTGGACCACGTGGATTTAAAAATTGACAAAAACGAGTTTGTGGCTATTATCGGTCAGTCCGGTTCCGGTAAATCTACGCTTATGAATATGCTGGGGTGCCTGGATGTGCCTACCAGCGGTGTATACATATTAAACGGTCAGGATGTTTCCAACCTGACAGATGACGACCTGTCGGATATCCGAAACCGGGAAATCGGCTTTATATTTCAGGGATTTAATCTGATAGCCGGACTGACCGCCCTTGAAAATGTGGAATTGCCGCTGATATACCGGGGGGTTGCCCGGAAAGAGAGACTGCGTCTTGCACAAATTGCCCTTGAAAAGGTGGGGCTGAAGGCGAGAACAGACCATAAGCCCTCAGAGATGAGCGGAGGGCAGCAGCAAAGAGTTGCCATTGCCAGAGCAATTGCACAGGCGCCGCCTGTGATTTTAGCAGATGAACCTACGGGAAACCTGGATTCAGGTTCGACCCAGGAGATTATGGAGATCCTAAAGGGCCTGCACGCAGAAGGCAGAACAGTGATTCTGATTACCCATGATAATGATATTGCAGCAAGAGCCAGACGCATGATACGCATCAGGGACGGCAAAATTGTGGATGATATTATAAACCAGCAGGAAATATAAGGCAAAATCGGTTCCTGATTCCCGCAGGCAGCGGGCCAGATGGCTGTTTGCAGATTTTTGGTTTTAGCAATTACAATAATTAATAATAAGTTGGAGGGATAAGCAATGTCTGACAAGAAAACGGACGAAGGAAAAACAGAAAACATGGAAATCACGCTGATGGAAAAGGACAAGAAAGGAAAAGAAAAGAAGCCGAAAAAAGAAAAGAAACCTCTTGACAGAGCGGCAAGGAAAAAGCGCAGACGAATTATTACGGTTGTTGTCATTGTGCTGATTGCGGCAGCTTTTGTAGGAAAGAATCTGCTTAGTGAGGAAGGTCCCCAGGCATATGTGGCCACCGCGTCGGCCGTTACCGGAGAAATTGAACAGACCATTAACACCAGCGGAACCGTAACCACTGAAAAGACCAAAAGCTATTTTTCAGACGTCAGTGTTAAGATTGACAAAGTGTCCGTGGAAGCAGGAGATGCAGTGAAGGCAGGAGATATGCTGGTTTCTTACGATGCGGACGAGATTGCAAAGGAAAGAGAACTTGCGGAGCTTAAGGTTAAATCGGCAGAAGGGAGCTACCGGAATTCCCTTCAAAGCAATAACGAAAAATTAGGGGATATTAACGAGGCAAATGTTAATATTGAAGTTCTGGAGCAGCAGATAGCATTTACGGAAAGCTGTATAACCGATCTGGAGAACAAAATTGAAAAGAAGAAAAACGACTTAGCCTATGAAGGGGCCCTTCTTCAGATATCCTTGCTGGACTGGCAGGACCAGCCGGATTCAGAGGAATATATGGGTTTGCAAAAACAGGTGCAGCTTAACAGCTATGAACAGCAGAATAACAAGGAAATACGGGGATGGCAGGATGAACTGGATGCCCAGAATAAAATACTTTCGGAACTGAAGGAATACCGTTCTGAAATGAAATCCCAGAGAAGTTCCGCAGAGGCAGGGAAAATGACCTCCGGTGCAAGGCAGGAGCTGGAAGCCCAAAATCAGACAAAAGAAATCGAAGCAGCAGATTCCATTGAAGACTTAGATGCGGCAGCAGGCGGTATTGTTGCCGAGTTTGACGGCGTTGTCACTGAAATAAGCGCAGTGGAAGGCGGCAGCATGACCGCAGGTTCCCAGCTTCTTAAACTGGAAAGCACACAGGATGTTATGGTGAGAATAACGGTAACAAAATATGATTTGGATAAGATTGCCATGGGACAGAAGGCAGTAGTGACCATCGGCAGCAAAGAATATCAGGGCGAGGTTTCCAAAATCAATAAGATGGCGGAAAAAAATAACAGTGGTGCGGCAGTTGTGGGGACGGAAATTAAAATTATCAATCCTGACAGTGATGTGATACTTGGCGTAGAGGCAAAGGTGGTTATCAGTACGGCACAGGAGAAAAATGCGGTGCTGGTTCCGGTAACGGCAGTTAATGTAGATATGAACGGAGAATTTGTTTATGTGGTTGAATCCGGTATACTGGTCAAGAAGCCTGTTGTGACAGGAATTTCTTCCGATACTATGGTTCAGGTAACGGAAGGGCTTTTGGAAGGGGAGCATGTGGTGGTAGATGTGACTGCATCCCTGACAGAAGGTATGACAGTAATGGAAATGTTGCAGTAAGCAAACTTCCGGACTTTTTACAAAAAGCAGTATCACGGCTGGTCCGTGACAGGCAGGGGGTATGAAAATGGCACAAATTTGGGAATACATAAAAATTGCCCTGATGAACATCAGAAGCAATAAAGGACGTTCCGTTCTCACCATGCTGGGGATTATTATTGGAATTTCCTCTGTTATTATGGTTATTTCTATTGGAAATGGCGTACGGGGGCAGGTAAATTCAGAGCTGGAGTCTGTTGGCAGCGGCCAAATTGTATTTTATGTGGACAGCACCAGAAAGGACACAACTGTTACTTTCAGTCAGGATGACTTTGACGCAATACAATCACAAATAGAACATGTAAAAGGCGTCACACCTTCCTTTGGCACTTGGGGCACTGCGGAGGGCCCAAAAGGTGATTTTGATATCAGCATGACCGGAGGTACCACAGGGCTGCAGTATACTTCCACAGATCCGGTTATCAAAGGAAAATACTTCACCCAGAATGATTATGACAGCGCAGGCAATACCTGCATTATTACGGAAAGCAGTGCGGTAGCGCTTTTTGGAACCACAGATGTGGTGGGGATGACTTTTAACGCCACATTCTGGGGCATTACCCAGGAACTTAGGATTGTGGGGGTGCGTAAGGACAATGCTTCCGCCCTCATAAATGCCGGCGGCGGAGGGGTTGTCACAATACAGGCGGAGGTTCCCCTTACCTTTATGTCGAACAAGCTGGGATATTATATTGATGAACTGGAACAGTTCTATGTAATTGCCCAGTCCCCGGAGTACATGTCAGAAGTTGCCTCCAAAACCCTTGCGCTTTTGGAGAGCAGACATAATGTCAGGGGAGAAAACCAGATTATGATGCAGAGCTTTGCGGACTTTACGGCACAGTTTGACACAATACTGGGTTTTATTACCATATTTATTTCCTTCGTGGCAGCCATTTCCCTTCTGGTAGGGGGAATCGGCGTTATGAACATTATGTTGGTGTCCGTTACCGAACGGACAAGAGAAATCGGTATCAGAAAGGCGTTAGGCGCAAGAACTGGTTCGGTGCTTTTACAGTTCCTTGCAGAGGCAGGCATTATTACATTGCTGGGCGGAATTATTGGAATTGGCCTTGGGGTTCTGGGGGCGATGGGCGTATGCTCTGCAATGGGATTAACTGCCCAGATAAGCGCAGGCGTTGTAATTGCAGCCTCACTTTTTTCCTGCGGCATCGGTATCTTCTTTGGAATCTATCCTGCAAGAAAAGCGGCGAAGCTAAGTCCCATAGAAGCGCTCCGGCACGAATAGCGCCGCAAAGAATTCGCTGAAAGAATTATAATTTATATTGCACTTTGCCGCATTTCTTGTATAATGAGAGTTAGAAGAGCACCTGTCAGTGTAGGTGCTCTTTTGCAAAAGCGAAAAATTGGGAGAAGGAATATGGAAGTTGAATTTGATGTAAAAATAACACCGGGTATTCTCTATGATTATATGCTTTTTCACACCTATACCAGCGCTTCAGGGCTGATTGGTTCAGTGGTTGGCGCTCTTTTGGTGATAGCGTTTTTTATGGGATACGGTGTTCTTTTTCTGATTGCAGGGGCAGTGATATTACTCTATCTCCCATGGACATTGTTTATAAAATCCAGACAACAGTATCTTTCCAATCCATCCTTTAAGACATCTCTTCATTTTAAGATGACAGAGGAAGGCGTGGAGGTGTCCCAGAAGGGAGAAGTACAGAGCCAGAAGTGGGAAGACATGTATAAGGCGGTATCTACGCCCCGAAGCCTGATTTTGTATACAACCCCTGTAAATGCGTCTATTTTTCCGAGAAAGGATTTAGGGGAAAAATCTGTTGGCGTAATTCAGATGATATCCACCCATATGTCCCCCAAAAAAGTTAAAATCCGAAACTGACCGGAGCCTTGGGAGGAACTTAAAAGCTTGGAAGGAAAATGAAAGCGCCCGGAAATTTCAGGAGGCAGAACCGGAACAGGAGAACAGAGAATGCTTATAGAAACTTTTAGTCCCCAGGAAACCTTTGAATTGGGAAGGAAAATAGGTAGTGAGACAGGGGCAGGCGCTGTATTTACCCTGATAGGTGATTTGGGGACCGGAAAGACGGTTTTCACCCAGGGCCTGGCACAGGGCCTTGGCATTAGGGAGCCTGTAAACAGCCCCACCTTTACCATTATGCAGATATATGACAGCGGAAGAATACCTTTTTATCATTTTGACGTGTACCGGATTGGGGATGTGTCAGAGATGGAGGAGATTGGCTATGAAGACTGCTTTTATGGAGAGGGTGTGTGTCTGATAGAGTGGGCGGATTTGATAGAAGAAATTCTCCCGGAGCATTATACGGAAATTAAGATTTCTAAAGACTTAAAAAAAGGCTTTGATTACAGAGCGATACAGCTGGAGGAAAAGGGGCATAGATGAAAATTATAGCGATAGACAGTTCCGGTCTTGTGGCGTCGGCGGCAATTGTGGAAGATGATATATTAATTGGTGAATATAATGTCCAGTATAAGAAAACCCATTCCCAAACGTTGCTGCCTATGTTGGATGAGCTGAAAAAAATGGTGGAACTGGATTTGGCAACGGTGGACGCCATTGCACTTGCCGCCGGCCCAGGATCTTTTACCGGATTACGTATAGGCTCTGCAACGGCGAAAGGACTTGGCTTTGCCATGCAGATACCATTGGTGGAAATCCCCACTCTTGACGGACTGGCGTGTAATTTATATGGAACGGATAAACTGGTATGTCCGATTATGGATGCCAGAAGAAATCAGGTATATACTGGAATTTACGAATTTACCAAAACAAAAGAGATTCCCTTTACTTACCAGCTCCAGGCTCTTGTTCCCCAGTGCGCGGTGTCTATTGAGGAAATTGCACAAAAGTGTAATGCTTATGGACGAGAAGTGATTTTTCTGGGAGACGGGGTTCCGGTGTTTGAAGAAAAGCTTTCGACGCTTTTAAAGGTACCCTATGGATTTGCCCCTGCCCATATGAACCGGCAGAGAGCAGCAGCGTTTGGAGCTTTAGCCTTTCAATATATAAGGGAAGGAAAATATGTTGCAGCGAAAGATCATGTGCCGGAATACTTAAGAGTATCCCAGGCGGAAAGGGAAAAGGGGGCCAATGCTTCAAATCAGGGAACTGACAGCCTCTGATGTGGAAGCTGTCAGTTTGATAGAAAGTAAAGTATTTTCCATGCCCTGGTCAGCTGGGGATTTTCTGGAAATGGTGGAAGCGGATTATGCGCATTATTATGTAGCGGAAGAGGACGGCGTAATTGTGGGATGCTGCGGCATCAGAAATATAGCAGGTGAGGGCGAAATTACAAATGTGGTGGTTGCCCAGGAACATAGAAAAAAAGGGATTGGACAAAAAATGCTGGAATATATGCTGGATAGGGCAGAAGCTTTTGGAATAGGAGACTGTACCTTGGAGGTCCGCGTCAGCAACCAGGAAGCCATCAGGCTTTATGAAAAGCTTGGATTTACGGGGGAAGGGGTAAGACCGGGATTTTATGAAAAGCCTGCGGAGGACGCCCTGATTATGTGGAAAAGATAGGAAGTGCGCGGAAGAATTACCACTGGTTCTTAGCTCTCTTTTATGTATAATGGATTTAGGGAAGATACCAAGGGAGGATAAGAACATGAGAATTTACCAGGATAATGATAAGAGAGAATTAGCAGCCGTAGTATGCAATAAATGCAAAAAAAATTTAAAAGTAAAAAATGGTGTTATTATGGAGGGCTGCTTTAATGGGAATATCCGGTTTGGATATTTCAGTAACAAAGACGGAGATGTGCATTCTTTTGATTTATGTGAAGAATGTTATGATAAAATGATTGACGGCTTTGCCATTCCGGTAGAAGAGGAGGAAGTGAAAGAACTGCTGTAATTATACTTTGAGAGCGGAATGGACAGCGTATGGATTTGGGAGGAATTATGCTGGATATTTGCTTGTTAGGAACTGGAGGAATGATGCCTTTGCCGTACCGGTGGCTGACATCCATGATGGCCCGGTATAACGGGCATAGCATATTGATTGATTGTGGGGAAGGAACGCAGATTGCCATGAAGGAAAAGGGCTGGAGCCCTAATCCCATTGACATTATCTGTTTCACCCACTTTCATGCAGACCATATCAGCGGACTGCCGGGAATGCTTCTTACTATGGGGAATGCAGAACGGACAGAGCCGCTTCTTTTGGTTGGGCCAAAGGGACTTTCCAAAGTGGTGGCGTCTTTGCGGATCATCGCGCCGGAACTGCCTTTTGCCGTTAACTGTCTGGAATTGGAGGAGACGGAACAGAAGCTGTCGTTTGAGGGCTTTTCCCTGGAGGCTTTTCGTGTCAATCATAATGTTATCTGCTATGGGTATCGTTTATCCATTGAGAGAACAGGAAAATTCCAGGTAGAAAAAGCAGTTTCCCTGGGAATCGAAAAAAAATACTGGAATCGTCTGCAAAGGGGCGAAACCATAGAAGCCGGGGGAAAAATCCTGACGCCGGAGATGGTGCTGGGGCCTGCACGGAAAGGAATTTCAGTAACCTACTGTACCGATACAAGACCAACAGAAGGAATTGTAAAATATGCGGCAGGATCCGATTTGTTTATCTGTGAGGGAATGTATGGGGAACCGGACAAAAAAGCAAAGGCGAAAGAAAATAAGCACATGACTTTTTATGAGGCGGCTGAGCTTGCAAAACGTGCGGAAGTAAAAAAACTCTGGCTGACCCATTACAGCCCTTCCCTCACAAGACCGGAGGAATACCTTCCGGCGGTACGTAAGATTTTTCCGGCAGCTTCCATCTGTAAAGACGGAAAAACCATAGAACTGACATTTACTGATGATGAGAGGGAGGGATAAAAATGAAAACAAAAAATGGCAGTGGAATAAAAATAATCATTATCGGCGTGATATTGGTGGGGATGATAGCAGGTTATTATTTTTATCTTACGCATATAAAATCAGGCAAAGGGAAAGAAGCAGAAACAGAAATTTCGGCAGTAAGCGAAGTTCTGATGCGGAATCTTGATAAGAATTATCCGCCCTCGGCAAGAGAAGTGATTAAATATTATGGTGAGATAACCAAATGTTTTTATAATGAAGAATACACAGATGAAGAGTTTGAAAAGCTGGCGCTGCAGATACAAAGACTTTATGATGATGAGTTGATTGCCAACCAAACCCAGCAGCAATATTTTGACAATCTGAAATGGGATGTAAACAATTTCCGGGAACAGGGAATCGTAATATCAAGCTTTACGCCTTCCAGCAGTGTGGATGTGGAAACCTTTTCAAAGGACGGATTTGACTGGTCAGAGCTGTATTGCTCCTTTACTTTAAGGAAGGGGACAGAACTTGCAAAGACAGAGGAAGTTTTTTTACTTCGTAAGGACAAGGACGGACACTGGAAAATCTACGGATTTAAACTGGCAGATGACGAAAACGGACAGTAAACTACCTAATTCGCTATCGGTACAGTATCGCGGGCATTGCTGGCGGTATGGAAAATAAGTTTGGAAGGAAACGCTCAAACTGCTTATTGGTGCAGTATCACGCTCCAGTGATATGCGGGGGAATAAGTTTGGAAGTAAACTTCCAAACTGTTTATGGATGCAGTACCGCAAGCGCAGCTTACGGTATGCGGGGGTATAAAAAATGGAAAAGGATATATATATACTGGCAATAGAAAGTTCCTGTGATGAAACAGCAGCGGCAGTGGTAAAAAATGGGAGAGATGTGCACTCTAATGTTATTTATTCACAGATTGCCCTCCATACGGAATATGGAGGCGTGGTGCCGGAAATTGCTTCCCGTAAACATATAGAAAAAATAAACCAGGTAATTGAACAGGCCCTTTCGGATGCTGAAATGAAACTGAAAGACATGGATGCCATTGCCGTTACCTACGGACCAGGGCTGGTGGGAGCGCTTCTGGTAGGGGTTTCCGCCGCCAAGGCAATCAGCTTTGCATCCGGGATTCCACTGGTGGGAGTACATCATATTGAAGGACATATTTCTGCCAACTACATTGAAAATAAAGATCTGGAACCGCCTTTTTTGTGTCTGGTGGTATCAGGAGGGCATTCCCATCTTGTAGTGGTTCATGATTATGGAGAATACGAAGTAATAGGAAGAACAAGGGATGACGCAGCCGGAGAAGCCTTTGACAAGGTGGCAAGGGCCATTGGACTGGGGTATCCGGGAGGCCCCAAAATAGATAAAGCGGCAAAAGAGGGAAATCCCCAGGCTATTTATTTTCCACGCGCCAAAGTTGGGGATGCGGAATATGATTTTAGCTTCAGCGGTTTAAAATCAGCAGTTTTAAACTATTTAAATTCCTGTAAAATGAAGGAAGAGCAAATAAACACAGCAGATGTGGCCGCTTCTTTCCAAAAGGCAGTGATTGACGTTTTAGCCGGACACTCTATGGAAGCGGCTTTAAAATACGGATATAAAAAGTTTGCCATAGCAGGCGGAGTGGCTTCCAACAGTTCTTTAAGAAAAGTTCTTAAGGAAGCCTGCCAGGAAAAAGGAATTACATTTTATCATCCTTCTCCTGTCTATTGTACAGATAATGCTGCAATGATAGGTACGGCGGCATATTATGAATACCAAAAAGGAGTGCGTCATGGTTTTGATTTGAATGCGGTTCCCAACCTGAAACTGGAGCGCGTCTGAGAAATGCTGTTTGCCAGACGCGCTTCATAAATTTCCTGCAAGATGGGAGCGATTAAAGGAACTGCAGCAGGCTATTGCAGAAAGAGGGATGGATATGAACAGGGAAGAAAAGGTGCGGACCGCAGCGGTTATTCTTGCGGCAGGCAGCGGCAGGCGAATGGGAGGAAGCATCAAAAAACAATATATGCAGATATGCGGCAAGCCAGTAATCTACTATTCCCTGAAAGCTTTTCAGGACAGTTTTGTTGATGAAGTTGTTCTGGTGGTTTCACCGGGAGATGTTGATTTTTGCCAAAAGGAATTTGTTGAAAAGTATCACTTTGATAAGGTCAAATCCATTATAGAAGGCGGAAAAGAACGATATCATTCAGTAGCTAAAGGCCTGAACGCTGTCTTTTGCGATTATGTTTTTATTCATGATGGGGCAAGGCCCGTTATCACAGAGGAGATCTTAGACAGAGCCTTTGCCTGTGTCAGAGAACATGGCGCCTGCGTGGTGGGAATGCCGGTGAAAGATACCATAAAGATAGCAGATGAAAATGGAAATATTGCAGCTACCCCTAACCGCAATCTTTTATGGATGGTACAGACCCCTCAGGTATTTGCCTATCCTTTGATAAAAAAGGCATATGAAGAACTGATAATGCGGGAACAGGAATTGACAGAAAAAGGGATGGTCATTACGGACGACGCTATGGTAGTGGAAGCTTTAACAGGGCATTCGGTCAGGCTGACAGCTGGTTCTTATGAAAATATCAAAATTACAACGCCGGAAGATATACAGATAGCGGAAAAGTTTTTAAATAATTACTGATGAGGCATATTTTGTCTGTGCTGCACATAATAATTGTATTCGGGGCAAAAAATAATTAGAGTATGTCTGAAAGCCATTTCAGATATGCTTTAAAGTTAGGATTAGTGAAATATATGGGCACAGTTGAAGAAATATATCAGAAATTTTTGTATCAGATGGGGGAGGAAAATTTTCTTATTCCTTATCAGAGGGCATGTAAAAATATTGAACAGGAACTGGAATTAATAAACCGGGAATATTCCCGCAGGCTTGGAAGGAGCTTTATCAGCCAGATAATATGTCGGATAAAAACCCCGGAAAGCTGTCTGAAAAAAATGATTAAAAAGAAATATACCATAGAACGGCAGATGGCCCAGGAACAGTTAAGCGATATTGCAGGCATAAGAGTCATATGTAATTTTCTGGATGATGTTTATAAACTGGCGGAGATTATCAGAAATGATAAGGTATTTGAAATAGTAAAAACCAAAGACTACGTCAAAAAACCAAAGGCCAGCGGCTACCAGAGCCTTCACGTGATTGTGTTTGCCCCGGCGGGCGGGAATGAAAAGAAAAAAGTTGAAATTCAGATAAGAACACAGGCAATGAATTTATGGGCAGTAGTGGAACATCATTGTGTGTACAAAAAGGGAAACTACGAAAAAAACGAATTTGAAAAGGATCTGCGGGAGTGTGCGAGAACCATATACAAAATAGATAAGAAAATGCTTTTAATAAGGGAAAAAATGGAGATGGCACAAGAGGAAAGTCAAAAACCCCACAGCAAGCTGACAGGGCATCAAGCTTGCAGCGCAGCCGAGCAGAGGGAAACTTGACACTCCCGGCATTTGTCAAATGGATGCTTCGCGTCCGCCTGACTTATTGCCCACGGAAATAAAGAATAAAAAAAATTGGAAAAAAATATAAAAAAAGTGTTGACATTGTCAAAGTCATTTGATAGAATAACTTTTGCGTTGGACAGCAGAAAACGCACACAACATGGAGAGGTATCGAAGTGGTCATAACGAGGCGGTCTTGAAAACCGTTTGTCCGC
>CANCXX010000002.1 GCA_947381965.1 uncultured bacterium | reverse complement strand
ACAGGATTTGCTCTGAAGGAAGAAGGAGCTGAAGAGGGCGGATGCGGAACTGGAATAGAGGTGACAAAATGACCAGTGTAATTGTAGCCCTTCCCAAAATGGATGATGCCAGAAAAATGAAAAGCCTTTTGCTTGGAAAGGGTATTCCGGTGGCAGGAGTATGTACTACGGGGGCACAGGCAATTGCACAGGCAGATGGGTTAAACGGAGGTATTATTCTTTGTGGGTATAAACTGCCGGATATGATATATTCACAGCTTTATGAGTTTTTGCCTGCAGGTTTTGAAATGCTGCTTATGGCTTCCAGGCATCTGATAAGCGGCGGGGTAGAGAGTGGTATCATGTGCCTTTCCATGCCCTTAAAGCTGCATGAACTTCTTGGAACTCTTAACATGATGATTCAGAATATGGAGAGGCAGAAGCGGAAGCTTAAATCAAAACCAAGAGAACGGAACGCAGAGGAAGTAAAGCTGATTGGGCAGGCAAAGGAGGTTTTGATGGGCCGAAACCATATGACAGAAGAGGAAGCCCACAGATATATCCAGAAATGTAGTATGGACAGTGGAACAAATATGGTGGAAACGGCACAGATGGTTCTGGCGATGATGGGACTGCCGTGATAATGCGTGTCTGAACCGAAATTACAGGAGTGTTACTATGAAAATAACATTGAAAGAAATTACAGAACAAAATAAGCAGGAGTGTTTTGCGCTAAAAGTAAGTCCTGAACAATCGGAATATATCGCTTCAAATCAAGATTCTTTAAAGGAGGCGCAGGAAAACGCCAATATTGTACAATCATTTGCAATTTATGCAGATGATAAAATGATAGGATTTACCATGTTTGCATGGGATGAAGAAAATGAAGACCCAGAAGATAAGTATTGGCTATGGAGATTCATGATTGATAATAGCTCTATCACTTTATCACCAATTTGGCTTTAAAGAAAATGGAGAAATGAATGATGAGGAAATAGTTTTAAAATTATTCTTATAATTCCCCTGATGATATGAAGTTATGCAGTCAGCATGGTCAGAGAAATAATTTAATAGCAAAATAACAGCGTAAAGGCGCATGGAGTAAAATATAAGCCATGCACCTTTTTTGCGTTTATAGGGTGGAGTAATCAGCTTTTACTGCACAGCACCAAAACTTTTGCAGATTGGACCCACATATGATTAACTTGCAGTATGTGGGATTAATTGTTATAATTTGCCTTAGGAGTTGCAAATAGTTGCAAATGATTGTATTTATGTTGGAATATAATACAAAAAGGAGAAATTAACAATGTTTTCTATTGAAAGACAGGAAGCCATTAAGAAGCTGTTGAATGAAAAGGCAGGGGTCAGAATCAGCGAACTGGCAGCCATGTTTCCGGTATCTGTTGAAACAATCCGCAGGGATTTATTAGAATTGGAAAAGCAGGGATGCCTTAAGCGTGTTCATGGTGGAGCTCTAAGAATTCCACGAAGCGGAGAATATCCGACCCGGCAGGAAAGGACAGAAAAAAATCATGACCGTAAACAGGAGCTGGTCAGGTATGCAGCAACGCTGATTCATGAAAATGATACGATTATGACCGACTGCGGCAGTACGGCAGTGGAATTTGCCAAAATGCTGAAAGAACGCTTTGAAAAACTTACAGTTATTACCCACTCGCTGGATGTTTTTGAGGCGCTGCGTGTAAAAGAAAACTTTGAACTTTATTTATGTTCCGGTCTTTTCTGTCACAAGGAAAATGCTTTTTACGGCGCATGGACGCTGGAGGCTTTAGATCGGTTTCATGCGTTCACAGCTTTTATATTTCCCTCAGCAATATCTTTGCAGTATGGAGTCATGGATTATGATAAAAATTTGTATCCGGTGCAGAAAAAAATGATGGATCAGTCGGACAATACAGTATTTCTGGCAGACAGCAATAAATTTGAAAAAAGCGGTCTGTTAAAACTGGCAGATTTAAAAGAAGGGTATACGATTGTTTCCGATTCAGGGCTCAGGGATGAAATTTTTGACTTATATCAGGAAAACAGGATTCGAATTTTCAGGGGAGAAAAAAGTGGACAGGGAAAAAAATAAATTTTGCAGGCTGCTTGTGGCATTATGCACAGTTTGTTATTTTATCAGTTATATTACAAGGATCAATTATGGGGCTGTTCTGATTGAAATGGAAAGAGCAGAAGGCATCAGTAAAGCAGCGGCGTCTATGGCGCTTACGGGGAGCTTTATTACCTATGGCGCAGGACAGCTGGTCAGTGGATGGCTGGGAGACAGAATGAAACCAAGGCAGCTGATTTTTGCAGGCATTTTAGTTTCAGCAACTATGAATGTACTTGTGCCGGTATCTGCCAAACCGGGGCTTATGCTGGTTTTCTGGTGTATAAACGGTTTTGCACAGGCGCTGATGTGGCCCCCGATGGTAAAAATTTTAGCAGCTTATCTGGATGATGAACAGTATAAAAAGGGGTGTGTGAGAGTCACCTGGGGTTCCTCGGCGGGGACGATATTTGTTTATCTGGCAGCGCCATTTTGTATTATGTGGAAAGGGTGGAGGAGTGTCTTTTTCCTATGTGCCGGAGCTGCCTTTTGCTTTGCCTTTCTGTGGATCAGGGGAATTGCCATGATAGAAACACGGCTGGAGGCACAGATGGGAAAGCAAGAGCCGGGGGCGCATGGCGGCAGGAGCCGGATGCAGAGAAAGGAGCAGAGGTCGTTGTTTTCCGGAAACCTTCGCCTGTTACTGCCTGTTATTATGTTTGCAATTGTTATGCAGGGGAGCCTGCGGGATGGAATTACCACATGGATGCCAGGCTATCTGGCGGAGACTTTCCGGCTTGACAGCTCACTGTCTATTTTAAGCGGTGTAACGCTGCCCATCTTTTCGATTATCTGCCTGGAAATAACATCTGTTTTAAACAGAAAGCTGATTAAAAATGAATTGTTGTGTGCAGGTATGGTATTTTTGGCCGGATTCCTGGGCGCACTGTTGTTGTCTTTTATTCCGGATTTTTGCGTACAGATATCCGTTTTTCTGGCGGCGCTTATTACCGGATGTATGTATGGAGTGAATGTAATTCTTGTAAGCATGATTCCTCCTTATTTTAAAAGGAGCGGAAATGTAAGCACCGTTTCCGGCCTATTGAATTCCTGCACCTATGTGGGGAGCGCTCTTTCCAGCTTTGGAATTGCATGGGCAGTACAGCATAAGGGATGGTCATTTGCCATATGGCTGTGGACGGCTGCGGCCTTTATAGGTACGGCACTTTGCCTTTGCAGTGGGAAGCTGTGGAATCAGTACAAAGATTCTTCAGGAATCTGAAAATCTGCAGTGGTGCGCTTCAAATCTATTGAACTTAACTTTGAATAGATTATAATGGAGGGGAGCCTTATTTTTTATGTGAAAAAGGGGCACGGCCGGTGCAAATACAAAAATAGTCATGAAGGTTAAAATGGCCTGTTAGATTGTAATTATTGAGGATAAAGCAATCATCAGAGAAATCTTTATAGAAGTATTATGAGTAGGAGAAAACGACAATGGAGTATACAGCAAAGTATCAGTCATCGGTGGGAGAAATTCTTCTTGCCGCCGACGAGATTGGCCTGACAGGATTGTGGTTTGAAGGTGAAAAATTTTATGCCGACAGCCTTAACCCGGAACATGAGGAAAAAGAGCTGCCAGTTTTTGAGAACGTGAGGAACTGGCTGGATATTTATTTTTCCGGGAAGGAGCCGGATTTTATGCCGCCCATCCACATGATTGGCTCTCCGTTCAGGCTCAGCGTGTGGAAACTCCTGCAACAGATTCCATATGGGGAGACGGTGACTTATGGGGAACTGGCGAAAATGATTGCGGGGCAGCGGGGGCTTTCCCGTATGTCTGCGCAGGCGGTAGGTGGTGCGGTGGGGCATAATGAGATCTCCATTATCATCCCCTGTCATCGTGTAGTAGGCTCTGATGGCAGTCTGACAGGGTATGCAGGGGGAATGGATAAAAAGAAGTGGCTTCTTACTTTGGAAGGTGTGGATATGGAAAAGCTGTTTGTGCCTACAAAAGGAAAGGCGTTATAGAAATGGGACGTATTTTAAATGAATCGCTTATTTATGAAATACTTTCCGTAGTAGAGGAAATTCCGGAGGGAAGCGTTGCAACTTATGGGCAGATTGCAAAGCTGATTGGCAGGGATAAAAATGCGCGTCTTGTGGGAAAAGTCCTCAGCATGGCGGAGTTTTATGGGAGGTATCCCTGCCATAGGGTGGTCAACCATGCAGGACGGCTGGTTCCCGGATGGCGCCAGCAGGAATATCTGTTGCGGCAGGAAGGGACTCCATTGAAGGATAAATTTCATGTTGACCTGAAACGCTGTCAGTGGGATTGTCAGAATATAAATTAGCACAGAAAATTCATGTTCCAGTATCAAGGATTCAGGATCGTACATTAAATATTTAATTTCTGATACATTGGCGTAAGATGATTGCTTCATATGCAAGGCGGAGGAAGGAGGCAATGTGTCAGTTAATTAATTTTTTATGTAACAGTATAATATATAATAAATATGAGAAAGGATGAAAAAGATGAATCAAAGTGTAAAAGAGTTTGTAGAGCAGAAGGTAAAAGAGATGATAAATGCCCATTCCTGCAGCGCGGAGGCGAAAGCGGCAGGACAGGAATGGCTGGACGCGCTTGGAACAGAGAAGGAGGATGAACAGACCAGAAGGCTGATTGCAGAGCTTGAACAGGATATTATGCCTGTTGACAGCCTGATCGCATTTGCTGGTTCAAAGGCGGGTGTACAGGTATTTGGGGAAGAGATGGCGGAAAAGGTGGAAGCTCACGCAAAGGAGTTGAAGGAATCCGGCGCAAAATATTGCGACTGCCCGGCGTGCGCAGCATGTGCTTCCATTTTGGAAAAGAAAGAAGAATTATTGGTTAATTGATTGTGAGGGAGAGGATATATGGCAAGTTTATATGACAGAGCGGATATTTATGATTTGATAGAGGATGAAAGCAGACGGGAGATTTACAAAAAACATTGGGAAACAATAGGAAGCAGCCGAGAGATAAAATCACTTTTGGACGTAAGCATTGGCTCCGGTAATGTTACACTGCCTGCAGCAGACTTGGGGATCCGGTTGTCCGGTTCAGATTTAAGCAGGGCAATGCTGGACAGATGCCGCCAAAAAGCAGAGATGGGCAAGATTGATATAGAGCTGAAGTGTTGTGATTTCAGAAGTGTATCTGATCAGTTTGAGGAGAAATTTGACTGTGTTGCCAGTACAGGAAACTCCCTGCCCCATGTGAATAATGAAGAGGTCCTATCGACGCTAGAGCAGATGGACAAGCTGGTAAAAAAAGGCGGCTATCTGTACTTTGATATTCGGAACTGGGATAAAATTCTGCGTGAAAGAAAGAGATTTTACCTGTACAATCCGTTTTTTGACGGGGACACAAGAATTAATCTGGTACAGGTGTGGGATTACCATGAGGATGATACCATGGATTTTCAATTACTATATACCTTTGAGAAAGACAATCGAATATTCCAAAGAGAACATTTTCAGGAACACTACAATCCAATTCAAAGAAAGATGCTGCTAAATAAGATACAGAAAATGGGTTATTCCGATATTGAAATAATGAATTTCCCGGCATGTATTCCAGGAGTGGACATAGAGGAAACAGACTGGTACAGTGTCATAGCAAGAAAAATATAAATCGTGTTGTAAATATATATTGAAAAGCCCCGGAGCCTTTATCCGGGGCTTTTTGAGTGAAATAATTTCTTACAGCTGATATTTGGTACTAAAAATCCTGGGTTAAACTTTTAATAATCTTTAATTTAGAAGTTCTTAAGAATTTTGGCAGGATTCTATTTATTTTTTTGAGGTATTGTATCTTTATAATACGTTATATATCAAAAGGGGAGTTTACAAACTATAGTAGATTACAAATAAATTTGCCGTTTACTATGAAAACAGTAATTGCAGTACAAAGGAGAGCGGTTACGGAACCATAAATAATGAAGGGATGTGTAAGAAATGACGATGGATGTGATTATGCAGTATTTTGCAAGATATGGAGGTATTGCGATTTTTGTGATTGTATTGTTGGAGTATATGAATCTCCCTGGATTTCCGGCAGGGGTAATAATGCCGCTGGCAGGTATTTGGGCGGCGAAGGGTAATATCCACTTTATACCTGCGCTGATTATAACAGTGGCAGCTGGCCTGACAGGAAGTTTGATTTTATACTGGCTGGGTTACAAAGGGGGGGAACTATTTCTGCAAAAATACCTGAATAAATTTCCAAAACAAAGGCCGGCCATAGAGGAAAAACTTGAATGGATAAGGGAAAAAGGGAGCGTGGGTATCTTTCTTAGCAAGCTGATACCCATGATAAGGACGCTGATTTCCATTCCGGCAGGGGTATGCAAAATGAATCTGGTGAAATACACAGTCAGTTCCACACTTGGAATATGTCTTTGGAATCTGGTATTTGTAGGTGCAGGTTACTTTCTTGGAGATGTAGTTCTTGGTTACTTTGTTTAAGAATATTTAAAACAGCAGCCGGAACGAACAGTGCTCACTGCAGGTAAAAGGCACTGGCAGAGGAGGCTGCGGAACTGGAAACAGCAGCCGGAACGAACAGTGCGCAGAACAATTACGGTATGGAACAGGCAGGAATTGTTCTGCAGGTAAAAGGCACTGGCAGAGGAGGCTGCGGAACTGGAATAGGAGATCTGGAATGAAAATTGCAATGATGACAAATAATTATAAACCATTTGTGGCTGGCGTGCCGGTTTCAGTGGAGAGACTGACTGATAGTTTAAGAGAGCAGGGGCATCAAGTAGTAGTTTTTGCCCCAAGCTATGATGGTCAGGAGAGAGAAATGGATGTAGTAAGATACAAATCTCTTTTACGGGGGGTGGCAGGGGGCTTCTCTGTGCCAAACAGTTTTGACCCGGAAATAGAAAGAAGGTTCCGGGAAGGGGATTTTGATGTGATACATGTCCACCATCCTATGATGATAGGAAGCGCTGCCAGGTATCTGTCATGGAAGTATCATGTGCCGCTGGTATTTACATACCATACCAGATATGAACAGTACCTGCATTATATTGGACTTTCCGCTTTTAAAAGCCTGATTCCGGCCTATATCAGAAACTGTACCAGACATTGTGACATGGTGATTGCACCTACCCCTCTAATGAAGGATTATCTGGAGCAGATTCAACTAAAAAGCGATATAAAAGTGCTGCCCACAGGTCTTACACAGGACAGTTTTTTCCCGGACAAAGAAAGGGCGGAAAAAATCAGAAGTGAGCTTGCAGGCGAAAAAAAGTACCTTTTTTGTACCGTGGCAAGGCTGGCAAAAGAAAAAAATCTGGAGTTTCTTTTAAGAAGCATGAAAATCCGTAAAGATATCTGTGGAAGTGATTTTAAACTTGCGTTTGTGGGGGATGGACCATATCGGTCAACCATAGAAAAAAAAGCGAAAGAACTTGGCCTTTGTGAGGAAGTCGTATTTGTGGGAAAGGTACCTAATAGGGAAATTAAAGATTATTGCCATGCAGCTGATTTATTTTTATTTTCATCTTTGTCGGAAACCCAGGGAATTGTACTGCTTGAGTCAATGGCCGCAGGAACGCCTGTCATTGCCCTGCATGCCACGGGAACGGAAGATGTGGTAATTAATGGGAAAAACGGGTATATGACAGACGTGTCAGAAAAAGAATTTTCCTTTAAGATTATGGATGTGCTGGAAAAAAGAGAATTGGATTACCTGCGGGAAGGGGCAAAGGAAACCGCCCGGCTTTACAGCAGTGAAGAGATTGCACGGCAGGCAGCCTGGGTTTATGAAAGGGCGGTCCGGCTTAGAGCAGAAAAAGAAAGACAAAAGCGCAATCATGGGAATCGGAACGGAAATATGGTATACTCATAAACAGTGAAATCAGAAAGACGGAAAGAAAGGGCAGGACTTACACAGTGGAAGCATATCATATTTTAATTGTAGAAGATGACAAGGAAATTCGGGAAGGAATCGAGATATATTTGAAAAATCAGGGATACATTGTATTCCAGGCGGCTGATGGAGTGGAAGGGTTAGAAAAAATCAATCAGGAGGAAATCCATTTAGCGATTGTGGACGTTATGATGCCGAGAATGGATGGCATCACCATGATGATGAAGGTGCGGGAACAGGGACATGAATTTCCGGTTATTATGCTTTCAGCCAAGTCAGAGGAAGTGGATAAAATTATGGGGCTGAATATGGGAGCGGACGATTACGTGACGAAGCCCTTTACTACTATGGAACTGCTTGCACGGGTAAACTCTCATCTGCGCAGGTATGGAAAATTTCTGGAGGCGGTGGGAGGCAGCAGACAAAATGAAAAGGTTTATGTGATCGGGGGGCTTGAACTGAATGAAGAGACAGTGGAAGTTTTTGTGGACGGCAAGCCGGTAAAGCTGACCCCATTAGAGTTTAAAATATTAATGCTTTTAATGAAGAATCCGGGAAGGGTGTTCAGTGCGGAAGAAATTTATGAGAGAGTCTGGAATGAACAGGCGATTAATACAGACACCATTATGGTGCATATCAGAAAAATACGTGAAAAAATTGAAGTTAATCCAAAGGAACCAAAATATTTAAAGGTGGTGTGGGGTGTTGGATACAAAATTGAAAAGCAGTAAAAAATTTAGTTTTTTGATAGCAGGGAGCATTGTGATTCTGGCGGCTGTGGCGTTTATCGCTTTTTATCCTGTTCTTGGAAAACAAGCGGCCAGCTATTATACAGATGGTCTGCGGGGAAGTGACCTTTTGCGGATTTTATATCAGAGCAACCTTGTGCTTTACAAGAGTATGCTGGATAAGACTGAAAAGGAAGAGGTAAGTTTTTCCGATTTGTATCTGGTGACGGAAAGAGGAAAAATCACATGGGAAGAACGGGAAGAGGGAATTTGGTTTGAAAATGAAAGGACAGCGGACTCGGTGATAAAAGAGCTGGAAACAGTGATGAATGACCGGCTTATGTCAAACTGGAAAGATGAAACCATGAACCTGCTCACATTAATGATGGATTACTGTGTGATTGACCATGAAAGCGGAGAGATTATCAAGAATACAGGAAAGGAAATTGAAAAGCTGTATAAAGAAGATAACCTTTCGAAGGATGAGATACCTTATATTTATTATGTTATGTTGACATATGACGGAAAGGGAAATCTTTCAGATATTTCAGTAAGGGATGAAAAGCCTGACGAACTGTTAAAAAGCGTGCAGAGCTTTATGGCAGGAGAGTGGATTGAGAATGCCTTCAGAGAGCAAATGTATTATTCAAGCTGTCGTTATAAAGAAACTTACTATTTTGAAGATGGAGAAAAGCTTTCACTACAGCTGGTGGATAAGCCCAAAGATGTGACCTTTATTTATGCCCTTACAGAAGAGCAAAAGGCCAATATGCGGACAGTGTGGAGTAAAAATAATGATTTTGCATTCCACTACCGTATGGAAATGAGAAACGCTTATCTGGAAGCCGGAACAATGAGAATTTATATGGCGGTTTTGACAGTGATTGGGCTGACTGCTCTTTTATTTACAAGAAATAAAAGATACTGTCTGCACCACTTGGGCATATGTAAAATGCACCTGGAAATAAGCTTGTTTTCTATGTTTTGTGTTTTCTTTATGTTTGGCTATATGATAGTGGGGTTGGTCTGCTTTACAAACAGCGGGTATTTCCCGGAAGTGTATCAAAATTATCTGGAATTTTTGCCGGAGGCTTTTTATCCGGCGATGACCGTTTTAATTAATGGAGGAACGCTCTTGCTTGTTTTTGGAATCTGGTATTATCTGATCACCACTTTAGGAGAGGTGTTTGATACAGGTCCTAAAGCATTTGTGAAAGATAGAAGCTTGATTGTCGGATTTATAAAAGGGGCAGCAGGCAGCGTAAGAAGGAAAAAAGAAGCGCTTAAGGAAGAAATCCTCCATGTGGACCTGGGAGGGAAAGCCGAAAAAACGATACGGAAGTTAGTAATTGTTAATTTCGTTCTGCTTGCGGCCATCAGTTTTATGTGGGTCCTGGGATGGGCTGCATTGGTTCTGTATTCCGTTATTTTGTATTTAATGCTAAAAAATTATGTGAAAAAAATACAGGAACAGTATCACAATCTTTTTGCGGCAACCCGTTCAATTGCAGATGGAAATTTACAGACAGAGTTTGATAAGGACTGGGGCGTATTTGAATCGTACAAAGTAGAACTTTCTAAAATACAAAACGGCTTTAAGGCAGCGGTTGACAAGGAGGTAAAAAGTCAGAAAATGAAAACAGAGTTAATCACAAATGTTTCCCATGATTTAAAAACGCCCCTTACAGCCATCACAACATACATTGAACTGTTAGAAGATGAAAGGCTTTCGCCGGACCAGAGAATGGAATATCTGACAGTGCTGAAAAAGAAATCGGAGCGGTTAAAATTTCTGATAGAGGATTTATTTGAAGTGAGCAAAGCAAGCAGCGGCAATATATCCCTGACCCCTGTGGACGTGGATATCTGTAATTTGATGCGTCAGGTTTATCTGGAATATGAGGATCAGGTGGAAGAGGCAGATTTGATTTTCCGTTTCCATATACCGGAGGAAAAGGTAATTTTAAAACTGGACAGCCAGAAAACCTATCGGGTGTTTGAAAACCTTTATGTCAATATTATAAAATATGCCATGCCTCATACGAGAGTTTATGTGAATGCGGAAAAGACAGAAAAGGGGATTGAAATAGAATTGAAAAACATGTCCGCCGCAGAGCTGAATGTGGCACCGGAGGATTTGACAGAGCGGTTTGTAAGGGGAGACAGTTCCCGGAATACAGAGGGCAGTGGATTGGGGCTGGCAATTGCAAGAAGCTTTGTGGAACTGCAGGGCGGCAGACTGCAGGTGGAGATAGATGGAGACCTATTTAAAGTGTGCATCAGCTGGTAAGAATAATTAATTTTTCCAGGGAATAGAATACCGCAGGTTTTTCCTGCGGTATTCTTATAGTGCAGAAGCGAATCTTTGCATGATCTGGATATCAAACAAAAATCCAATAAATATCCATAAATGAGGGGACTTTGGATAATTAATTTGGCGTCTGAGCAGCCTATACATTTGTGCACAAAGCGCTTTCTACTTGCGAAAATTCCTTTTCGGTATAGCCACAGGATAGAATCTGTGCCTTTGTAAAACCGGCCTGAATCATCCTCAAAATAGCGCTACATCGCTCTTTTCCAATGCCTTTTTCTATGCCCTTTTCCATGCCTTTTTCAAAATTTATTTCTCCAATAGCTTCTGACCAATTACACATAGTCTTCATCCTCCCTTCCAGTTCGGTTGTCATTATCATCCCATATTCTTCTGTAAGTATATGCTTCTTTTCCTCCACGCTCGCCTCGGAAAGTAGTTTTTCCAGCATGGAGATTAGTATGTTTTGGGAAGTCTTTATGTTTTTTCCATTTCTTATGTTAATAATGATACCCCGCACCAAATCCAAATCATATGGATTTTCTCTTTTTCCAAAAATGGGATTCCTGTTAAAGCTAATCTCCTCAATGGAATCACCGTCCTCACTGTTATCTAAACAAAGCCATATGCTTCGTACCTTTTTTAAATTATCGTAATCACTGTGGTAAAATTCGGTTTGTTTCTGTGCGGAAATCATCCGGGCAAGATAAAATATGATCCTGTTTTCCAGATGATACCCTAATTTACCGGGATCTGACGAGCGTTGTGCCTCCAGATTAATTAAAAATTTCATTTCTGTTTCTTTATGATATGCCGTAAAACGAATATCAAAGAAAATTTTTCCCTCTCCGGGAATATTGTCTTCTGTGCTGTCTGCATTTACACGTCCCAAATTAGAAAGACCTGCATCCAACGGCCTCGTTCCAATTTCAATATCTTCTCCAATACTGGCCATAATATCCTCAATTGCCATATCCTTAAATTCCGAAACGGCATACTTTAAAATCCGCGCCAGTATTTGTTTGTCTGCAAGCAGGAATTTTATGTTTGTATCATAGGAGCTTGAGACATTTGCCGCCTCAATTGCCTGTGCCAGGTTCGTATCGGCCATTTTATCTTCCTTTCTTTTGTGTATGCTTACAATAGCAGGCTTTTTTATCGTGAAAATTCCTGTTGCGTTAATTTTATTATACTTAACTTGCGCAATATAATCAATCATTTGGCCCATTAAATGATAAACAGCTATATAACAGACAATTTTAGCTATATATTCATTTTCCACGTCCAATGTACATGGGAAGTGCTAAAGCAGATGCGTAAAAGGCGGAGCGGGGAAAATTTTGACGGATATTTTGTGAACGTAACAAGTAAAATGGATTAAGACGCCGCAGAGCCGATTGTGGAGCCGGAGGCTTGACTCTTGTGGCAGTGGTTAAATGTCTGTAAGCAGCCACCATGCCTGTTGCCTGGGAAAATAAAAAAGTACTGGCTGCCGTGTGTTCCTCCGGGATATCCATAAAAGTGAACCGAGACACCGGCAATACGGTATAACCGCACTCTTCCCAGAACCAGCACTTGTTTTAATTATATAGTGAACGAATTAAAATAACAAGATATTAAAAGAGCATTTCAAAAAACTTAGATATTAATTTGTTACTATTCACGGGTCAGGAATGTGCACTTGTTGCGCATTCCGTGAGAACATGATGCAGGAGTGAGGGGCGATTTTTGCGAAGCAAAACTTGGAATATCGCTCCGAATTGTTACTATGAGCGGCTCCCAGGCCGTGAATAGTAACATTAATTTTGACTTCCGTGATGATTTTTGAAAATTCATTGCCTGAAATCTATTGACGGCATATAATATAAATAACGCCCTCTGGTAAAAAGATGGCAGAACATATATGTAAAGGAAAAGAGCATTGGACAGACGACAGATATTAAAGCAGTATTTTGGGTATGACTCCTTCCGTGAGGGACAAGAATACTTGATTGATAATATATTAAATGGCAGGGATGTGCTTGGAATTATGCCTACCGGTGCGGGAAAATCCATTTGTTACCAGGTGCCTGCCCTTATGATGGAGGGAATTACCTTGGTGATTTCCCCGCTGATATCCCTGATGAAAGATCAGGTGGAAGGCTTAAACCAGGCAGGGGTTCATGCGGCATATCTAAACAGTTCTTTAACGCCGGGGCAGTACAGAAAGGCCCTGGCCTATGCAAGGGAAGGGCGTTATCCTATTATTTATGTGGCGCCGGAGCGACTTATGACGGCGGAGTTTCTGGATTTTGCCCTTCATGGGTCTATTGCAATGGTGGCGGTGGATGAAGCCCACTGTGTTTCCCAGTGGGGACAGGATTTCCGGCCGGGGTACTTAAAGATTGTTGATTTTATAAATAAGCTGGCAGTGCGTCCGGTTGTGGCGGCGTTTACTGCAACTGCTACCAAAGAGGTAAAAGAAGATATCATTGATATTTTGCTGCTTCAGGACCCGGCTCTTATCACAACAGGGTTTGACCGGAAAAATCTTTATTTTGGAGTGATGGCGCCGAAGGACAGGTATGGCGCTGTTAAGAACTATCTGGATATCCATCCCAAGGACAGTGGAATTATATATTGTCTCACCAGAAAAATGGTGGAGGAAGTCTGGGGAAAATTAAACGCGGCAGGGGTTCCGGCTGCAAAGTACCATGCAGGCCTTGGCGATGAAGAGAGAAAGAACAATCAGGAAGATTTTATTTATGACAAAAAGCCGGTGATGGTGGCCACCAACGCTTTTGGCATGGGAATTGACAAGTCCAACGTCCGCTTTGTACTTCATTTTGGAATGCCAAAGAATCTGGAATCATATTATCAGGAGGCGGGAAGGGCGGGCCGTGACGGACAGCCAGGGGAGTGTATTCTTCTATATGGCGGGCAGGATGTTGTGACCAACCAGTTTTTTATAGAAAACAATCAGGACAATCAGGAGCTGGATGAAATAACAAGAAGAATTGTGATGGAAAGGGACAGGGAGCGGCTTCGGAAGATGACCTTTTACTGTTTTACCAATGAATGTCTGCGGGATTATATTTTAAGGTATTTTGGGGAGTACGGGGAAAATTACTGCGGCAACTGTTCCAATTGTTTAAGCCAGTTTGAAAATGTGGATGTAACTGAACATGTAAAGGCAATTATCGGCTGTGTGGAGGCAAGCCGTCAAAGGTATGGCGCAAATGTGATTATTGATACGCTTCATGGGGCAAATACGGCGAAAATACGTAACTACCGGATGAATGAAAATCCTTTTTATGCCGTTCTTGCCAAGGTGCCGGTACATAAAATAAGGCAGATTTTAAATCATCTGTTTGTGAATGAATATCTGATGGTAACAAATGATGAATATGCGGTGGTGAAGCTGACAGAACAGTCCGGAAATGTGCTTCATGGGGATACGCAGATTGTTATGAAAATGGCAAAGGAGCAGGTCCATCCGGCCAAGACGGAGACCGGGAAAAAGAAAGGAAGCGGCGGGCAGCCGGGAATATTTACAGAAGAAGAAACTGCACTGTTTGAGAAACTGCGTCAGCTCCGGCTGGAGATTGCCAGAGTGGAAAAGGTGCCCCCTTATATTGTATTTTCAGATAAAACACTAACTCATATGTGCAGTATAAAACCTAAGACCAAGTCGGAAATGCTGACAGTTTCAGGGGTGGGAGAATACAAGTTTGAGAAGTATGGAGAAAGATTTTTACAGTGCGTGCGGGAAGGACTACAATGAAAGTTTTAAAAGGATTATGTATTTTGCTGATGGTATTACTTATAGGCGCAAGCAGCCTGATTGTTGTGTGTGCCGTTAACCCGGAAATAACAGAAGCGGTTGCACAGTTTTTGTACCCAGACCGGAAGCAGACAGACATTGTTTTAAATGAACCTGTACAGGCTGGATTGCAGCAAGAGAATAACGGGATTTGGGAAACGAAAGGATCTGTAAGAGAGCCGGGAAATACGTGGTCAGAAGAAATGGCTCCGAAGGAGGGGGAAGGGGAGCCTGGGCCGGAAAATGGGGCTGTCTTGGGAAATGGAAATGAGGGCCTTTCGGAAGATATCAGCCCGGAATATGTTCCTCCCAGCCAGAGGGATATCCATGTACCGGAAAAGGTATCCGGCAGAAACGGTTATCAGCAGGTACGGGATGAAGGGGAGCAGATTGAGGACGATGCGGCAGAGCTTTTACAGAATCAGATTGGACCGGGAGAAACCGGGGACGGCCTGATTTTTGACAGCTTATTTTATCCATATTATTCTATGCTGGATGAAAAGGGAAAACATCTTTACCGTCAAATTTATGCAAACGCCAGTGTGCTGAATGCAGCCTTTTTGCCAGTGGAGGAAATAGAGGCTTCCCAGCTTAAAAATGTATTTTATGCGGTGTTTAATGACCATCCGGAGCTTTTCTGGCTGGAAACAGCGTACTTTTGTAAGTATACAAGAAGCGGACAGTGTGTGGAAGTCGATCTGCGTTTTAACCGGACGGTCCAAAATCTGGAGGAGGCAAAAACAGCTTTTTCGGAAAATGCCAGTGCAATTTTAAGTCAGACAGAAGGGCTTGCAGACAATTATGCAAAGGAAAAAGCCATTCATAATCTGTTGATTGATAAAGTCAATTACAATTTGGGAGCGGAAATGAACCAGAGCGCATACAGCGCGCTGGTAAACGGACAGTCGGTGTGCGCCGGGTATACCAGAGCTTATCAGTATTTGATGCAGCAGGCAGGAATTCCATGCTATTATTGTACTGGGTATGCAGGAGAAAACCATGCCTGGAATATCGTTATGCTGGAAGACGGCTTTTATAATGTGGATGCCACCTGGGATGATACGGAGGGCGGAAACTATGAGTATTTTAACAAAACAGATCAGGACTATGCAGATACCCATGTGCGGCAGGAACTGTCTGTTTACCTTCCTCCCTGCAATGGCCAGCAGTACAGGAATCTGGAGCAGTCCCCGGAGGCCGGGTTAAAAAGTTTGGAGGAATTGGGACTTACAGAAGAAAGCGTTCTGCATAGTATCTGGGATTATTATGATGACTGTTATAGTCAAATCACATCGGCAGGACGCGGAAATTATGAATTTTATAATGTAATAGAAGGGGAGGCGCTTTTGGAAGAGTGGAACCGGGCTTACCAGAGGGAAGCCTACCGGCAGGGGTATGCGCAGGATGCCATGACAATAGTGGGTGCTTCTTCCTGTGAAATGAGTCTGGAAATTGAAGAACTGCAAGGGGGCAGATATCTGGTCACTCATAAAGTAAATATCCAGTGAAAGCATTTTTTGCATATATAGGCGCAAAAAAAATAATGTTACCACAGAAAAAATTGTGTTATATTGTTGCTGTAAGCGATAAAGCTGTAAATAATGGCAGACTTAAGGTTGCTTATGGGGAGGTGAAATATGAAATTTACGAAAATGCACGGGTGCGGCAATGATTATATTTATGTGGACGGAACAAGAGAGCAGATATCCATGGAACAAAAGCCGGAAATCGTAAGGCGTCTTAGCGACAGGCACTTTGGAATCGGCGGGGATGGCGTTATTTTCATTAATGAATCAAAAGAAGCGGATTTTGAAATGGAAATGTACAATATGGATGGTTCCCGCGGTGAAATGTGCGGAAACGGGATCCGCTGTGTGGCTAAGTTTGTTTATGACAGGAAAATGACAGATAAAACCTTTATCAGTGTTATCAGTTGTGGCAAAATTAAATATTTGGATTTGTTCGTAGAGGAAGAAAAAGTCTCGACTGTTAAAGTCAATATGGGTTCTCCCATATTTAAAGCTGCTGATATCCCTGTCATTTCCAACAAAGAGGAAGTCATTGGTGACAGAATTGAGGTTGAGGATAAAACCTACACAATGACATGTGTGTCTATGGGCAATCCCCATGCGGTTATATTTATGGATGAGATAGAAAACCTTCCCCTTGAGAAGATTGGCCCATGCTTTGAAAACCATGTGCGGTTTCCCAATCGTATTAACACAGAATTTGTAAAGGTAGTGGATAGGGAAAACGTGGAAATGCGGGTCTGGGAGAGAGGAACCGGAGAAACCTTAGCCTGTGGGACAGGCGCCTGTGCAGTTGTGGCAGCATGCGTGTTAAACGGCCTGACGAAGGAAGAAGTTACTGTCAAACTATCAGGAGGAAGCTTAAAGATACTGTGGGACCGGAAGGAAAATCTGATTTACATGACTGGTCCTGCCGTTACCGTTTTCGAAGGTGAAATAACAATAGATTAAAATAAACGCGCCAGAAGGACAATTACGGAACTGGAATCAGTAATTGTCCGAATGGTGCCCAGAGGAAAAGCAGACAGCAAAGCAGGCTGATTTTTCTCTGTAGGTTTTGGCGCCAGAAGGACAATTACGGAACTGGAAACAGTAATTGTCTGAATGGTGCCCAGAGGAAAAGCAGACAGCAAAGCAGGCTGATTTTCCTTTGTAGGTTTTGGCGCCAGAAGGACAATTACGGAACTGGAATAGGAGGAAAAATGTTTAAAATTAATGAGAATTATTTGAAGCTGCCTGGCAGTTATTTATTTTCAACAATAGGAAAGAAGGTCAATGCTTATGCAGCGGCGCACCCGGACAAGAAAATTATACGTCTGGGAATCGGGGATGTGACCCAGCCTCTGGTTCCGGCAATTATAAATGCCCTTCATGGGGCCGTGGACGAGATGTCAAAAGCGGAAACCTTTAAAGGGTATGCGCCGGATTTGGGCTATGAGTTTTTAAGGAATGCCATAGCTGAAAATGATTATAAAGCCAGAGGATGTGAAATTTCAGCAGATGAAATTTTTATATCTGACGGAGCTAAGTGTGACTCTGGAAATATTCAGGAGATTTTTAGTACAGATAATAAGATTGCTGTCTGCGATCCGGTATATCCTGTATATGTGGATACAAACGTTATGGCAGGCAGAACCGGTGTTTATGACAGCGCAGCGGAAACCTGGAGTGATGTAATTTACATGCCATGTACGGCAGAACACAATTTTGCACCTGAACTTCCGAAAGAAACACCAGATCTGATTTACCTGTGCTTCCCCAATAATCCAACCGGCTCAACAATCACAAAGGATCAGCTAAAAGAGTGGGTGGATTATGCAAACAGGGTGGGAGCTGTTATTATTTATGATGCCGCCTATGAAGCCTATATTTCCGAGTCTGATGTGCCCCATTCCATTTATGAATGTGAAGGCGCAAGAACCTGCGCCATTGAACTGCGCTCCTTTTCAAAGAACGCCGGGTTTACAGGCGTGCGCCTTGGCTTTACTGTAATTCCCAAGGATTTAAAATGTGGGGAAGTAGCCCTTCATTCCCTGTGGGCAAGAAGGCACGGCACCAAATACAATGGTGCGCCTTACATTGTGCAGCGGGCCGGGGAAGCAGTATATTCCAAAGAGGGAAAAGCCCAGTTAAAGGAACAGGTTGCTTATTATATGAATAATGCAAAATATATTTTGGAGGGCTTAAAAGACGCAGGCTATGAAGTGTCGGGAGGGGTAAATGCACCTTATATATGGCTGAAAGCGCCGGGACGGATGACAAGCTGGGAGTTCTTTGATTATCTTCTGGAAAAGGCGAATGTAGTGGGAACGCCCGGTTCAGGTTTTGGACCAAGCGGCGAAACTTATTTCAGGCTGACCGCGTTTGGCAGTTACGAAAATACGGTGGAAGCTGTGGACAGAATTAAAGCATTATAAAGCAAACAGCCATTATATGCCAAAAGAAAGATGAGGAAAATGCTGTGTATGAAAGGATGCTCAACAAACAGGCAACACCAACAATTGAAGAAATGACAGAGTTTTGCGGTGAGAATGGGGAAAGATTTTCTCTGCTTAATGGGTGGCTGACAGACAGCTTTCAAACAGAGCAAAAGATTGTTTTTCCTTATGGCAATAGCTATGGCTGGGGGATAGCGCACAGAAAGAAAAACAAGCTTGTCTGCAATATTTTTGCTGAAATAAATGCCTTTACTGTTATGATGAGGCTATCGGATAAACAATACCAGACTGTTTATCCGAGGTTAAGGAAATACACACAGGAGTATATAGAAAATAAATATGCCTGTGGTGACGGCGGGTGGATTCATTACCGCGTTACATGTAAAGAACATTTGGATGATATAAAAGCGTTACTATCGGTTAAAGTCTCATGATAATTAAATGAAAAAGCCAGTAACGAAGAAAGGGAAAAGATCATTTGTATTTCCCATTATCAGAGTATAGGATGTACACTGATAATGGGAAGCAGGTGGTCTTCTGTTTTTGGCCAATTGTCTGCAAAAGCAAATGATTGTTTTTCCATAAAATGACCCAGCGTAATCCGTACCAATGAAAAGGGAGGTAATTGTGAACGAGTATCAGTTTGAAAAGGCTGTGGCACGAATGGTACAGGGGGATAAGACCGGGCTTAAAGAAATCTATGAAAATTATGTGGGGTATATTTACCGGATTATCTATGAAGTGCTGCAAAGTAAAGAAAATGCAGAAGATGTGACCAGTGATTTTTTTATCAGGCTGTGGGATAAGGCGGAGCAGTTTAAACCAGGAAGCGGCCATAAAGGTTATCTTGCTACCATGGCAAGAAATATGGCGATTGATTTTTTGAGAAAGCACAAGAGAGAAGAACTGACCGCCATGATGCAGGATCTAGGTACGGCACCGGAAGAGGAACAGGAGAAGGGCAATCTGTATCTGGCGGATATGGGAAATAAAGTGGAACAGGAAGTGATTGGAGGCATGACGGTAAGTCAGGCGCTTGCAACTTTAAAACCTGGGGAGAGACAGATTGTCAGTCTGAAGGTTTTAGGAGAGCTGACTTTTAAGGAAATTGCACAAAGTCTGGGGATTCCCATGGGAACTGTCACATGGAAATACCAAAGCGCAATGAAAAAGCTAAGGAGGTGCGGATATGAGTAAGGATTTTGAACAGGCATATAAGGAACTTGCCCAAAATGAAATTCCGGACTTGTGGGACCGAATTGAAGCCGGACTTAAGGAGAAATCCGCACCGGAGCAGAAGCAGGAAGAAAAAAATGGTATGGTGAAAAAGACAACCGGAAAGAAAAAGTCCGTCATACCTGCACATTATTTGGGAATGGCAGCGGCAGTGCTCTGTGCGGTTGTGGGGATTCCTGCGCTCCTTTCCATAAGTCAGGTACAGAAGAAGTCTTTTTCCGGAGGCGCAGCAGACAGGGTCATGGAAAGTGCATATGACACTGCCGATGGAGGGGCGGTTTCAGAAGAAACCTGTGAAACAGCAGAAGAAGCAATGCCTGAAGAGGCAAAAGCAGCTGATATTGCAGAAGGGGCAGAGGAAAACGGCATACAGGGGAAAGCGGATAGACGGGAAAAAGAAGAAATGAAATGGAAAGAAGAGGATGCTGGTGAAATGGAAGGAGCATCAGGGGAAAGCGGTGTGCCAAAGGGCAGCGCAACAGCTGGAATGGATAAAGAAAGCGCCGGCAGTGAAGCAGCCAAAACGGAGACGGCGGATATGGAAGGCGGATTACTCCAATCATCCATAAATGATTTAGAGTCAGAGAAAGAATTTATGGAAGGAGAAACTTTTAATCTGACTGTGGAAGTGACGAAAGAGATGGAGATTTATGATGAAAATGAAAAGTCGCCTCTTGGAACGCTGTTTACGGTTATTATACAAAAAGACGCGTCAGGCAGTTTTGAAACGGGAGAGCAGATAGAAATTTTTGTGCCTGTTTATTCCTCCCAGTTCCTTGCGTCAGGCAGCTTGTTCCAGGTTGATATTATATATGAAGGTGACGAAAAATATCCTTTCAGGCTGCAGCTTTGTGAAAAAGTATCAGAACAGTAAAAAGAATATGTGTTAGCGTTTCATGCACAGATAAAAATTACAGCAGGCAAAAGTATATAAAAGCTTTTGCCTGCTGTTCATGTTACTGCGGTCCTATATATTCTGCGTCTCCAAGTCCGAGAATCAGGACAAAAATGGTATTTAAGAGAATTAGACCAATTCCGAATCCGGTGCCCTTGCCAAAAGCGTTTGCAAGCTTGATATACAGCATAATCATAACAACAAGGTTTACACAAGGTATAAAGCACAGTAAAAATAACCAGCCATTTCCCCATGCAATGTCAAAGAGACAGTATTGGGAATAGAGCGGTACAATACTTGCCCATCCCGGTTTTCCTGCTTTTGTGAAGATTTTCCACATTGCAATGATAGTTAAAACACAAATTACAAGGGAAACAATCATGGATACGGTGAAAGCGCCAGTACCAATCATAGTCAGGAGTAAATCTGCGGAGTCATAATTATAATCCATTTCTTTGGCCCCTCCTTTCATAAGAAAATAATCTCACAAGAAAATCATTCCGTAATTTTATAAGAATATGCTTCCATGTGAAAGATGATGCCTGACATCATCTATTCTTATAATAATAGATGAAAGATAATATGTCAATTTAGAGATTTTTATGTCATATTTAACAAAAATTCCATGTTTTACAGTATATGGAAAACGCCTTTCCTGACAGGGAGGACAAATATATGTCTTATATTTTCCAAGAGCGTGCTTAAAAAATCATTCCAGCTGTCTATACGCGGAAAACCACGTCCCACATTTGCGTGATATTTGCACCAAATTCAGGTAACATAGCCCGCTATGGACCCTTTATTTGGCACAAATCTCCCACAAACTGTGTCGCACGTCTGACAGAAAGCATTTTTCAGATATGCTCTGGAATAAAGGGGTGTGACAAAAAAGGAAAATGGTATATAATAATCAGACATAAACTTATCTGACAGGATCCCTGCAAAAAGAAAAGGAACACAAGTCAAAAAACTTATTTTGCAGGGGCCAGATATAGAAAGGAGTATCAAAAGTATGTCAGAAAAAGAAACACCCGCTAAGGGGAAAAAAGCACAACTTATGCTGCCAGTTGTAGCTGTCGCAGCCTTTTTGCTGGGCTTTGCGGCCTTTGGCCTGGTAAGTAAAAACACAGGTTCGGATGGCAGGCCGGAAAGTGTACCTTCTGCAGAGGCAGTTTCAGATGTGCAGCAGCAAAGGGAAGAAGAATCTGCCGGGAACGGTATAGAGGGAGAAGGCACGGAGGTTCTTCCTGCAGGTGATGACGCTTCAGATGAACTGGCAGATGCAGTAAAAGGCAGTACATTATCTCAGATGGATAATGATGCAGCCGGGACAGCGTCCCCGATGGACGGCGCGGATTATATAGGGGAAGATGCGGCAAAAGAAGCAGCTCTTACAGACGCAGGGGTAAAAGAAAGCGACACCTCTTATATAAGCTGCTTTATTGGTTATGAGGATGGCCGTGCAGAGCATTATAAAGTCGAATTTATGATAGGAAACACAGAATACGAATATGAAATGGACCTTTACCTGGGAACCGTGCTGGAAAAAAGCATGGACACAATTAATATCCATAACTATCATAATAATCATAGCCATATGGAAGGAAGTACCTATATTGGGGAGGAGGCAGCATGGGAAGAAGCCTTAAACCATGCAGGACTTAAAGAAACGGAGGTAACAAGGAAAAAGGTAAAATTGGATGAAGACGATGGCGTTATGGTTTACGAAGTGGAATTTGTGATGGGACAGATGGAGTATGACTATGAAATCCATGCGGTAAGCGGCGAAATACTGAAGGCGGAAGCGGATAAAGATTAAATGGGTAAATCTTTATAGACAAGGTTCAGGCTGTAACAGGCATAAAACCTTTTCGGCCTGTTACAGCCTGCCGGAAAAATGGACTCCGGACAGGCGTGATATGTGCAGGACTGCTTTATGGAAAAACAAATTAATACTGCCGTCTATAACAGGCTGTCCGCCAAAGCTTCCAGTTCTTTAATCGTATCCTCCTTCATGGCACCGCGTATGGTGACAGAGCTGTCTAAGATGGTGATATTGTTCATCTGGGAGAGAATGTCCGTCATTGTTTTTTTGGCGGAGGGCGCCCAGGAACCATTTTCTATAAAAGCCACTGTCCGTTTCTGAAAGTTCTTTCCCTTCAGGTGGTGAAGAAAGTCTTCCATAAACGGCATAACACCGCCGTTGTAAGAAGATGCGGCGAAAACGATCTTTCCATAACGGAAGGCGTCTTCCAGGGCCTCTGACATATCGTCTCTTGCCAGGTCTGTTACGGTTACGCCTGGACAGCCCTTTTCCTCCAAAATAAGCGCCAGCTTCCTTGCCGCCTGTGCAGTGTTGCCGTGAAGAGAGGCATAGGCAATGAAAACCCCTTCGGTTTCCGGTTCATAGCTGCTCCAGATATTGTACTTTTCCAGATAATGGCTTAGGTTTTCTTTTAAAATGGGACCATGCAAAGGACAGATAATCCGAATATCCAGGGCGGCCGCCTTTTTCAGGACTGTCTGGACAGGCATCCCAAATTTCCCTACAATGTTAAAGTAATATCTTCTGGCCTCACAATCCCAGTCCTGGTCTGCGTCCAAAGCGCCGAATTTGCCAAAAGCATCTGCACTAAACAGAACCTTGTCCGTGCTATCGTAGGTAAACATAACCTCCGGCCAGTGAACCATAGGCGTCATAAGGAAATGAAGCTGGTGGCGTCCAAGACAGAGAGTATCCCCTTCTTTGACCGTCAGCGCCGACGCAAGGTTTAAGTCAAAATACTGGGAAAGCATTTGAAAGGTCTTGACATTGCCTACCAGCTGTGCAGAAGGATATTTATCAAGAAAAGCCCTCACGCTGGAAGCATGATCCGGCTCCACATGGGACACTACCAGATAATCAGGACATCTGCCTCCTAAGGCATGTTCCAGATTTGCCAGGTAATCTTCCTGTTTCCGTTTGTCAACAGTATCCATCACGGCTATTTTTTCATCCATAATCACATAGGAATTATAGGCAATACCGTCAGGAACCGGATACTGACCCTCAAAAAGGTCGATATCTCTGTCATTTACACCAATGTAGAGAATATCATTTGTTATCATGTGAGTACCTCCTGAAATTAGTAATTTTGTTATTATTTACAGCTGTTTGCGGAAATATATAGAAAATAAATTTTTCATTTCATATTTCCGTACAAGTTTAGCTGCTGGCTTTCATTATACACAAAAACAGAAGGGATGTCACGAAAGATATCGGTTCTTTCTGAACTTTGGGTATCCACATATTCTTTGGATTTGTTATAAGCCAAACGAGAATAACGAATTTACCCAAACATCAGAAAGAACCAAGATATCTCTTTCACCCTTTTTTGTTTTTGTCCTTTCCTTTTTGCGCCTGTTTTGGGGCAGTCTTTTTATCTTTGATTTTATCCCTGATTTTAAAAAGTAATTCTAAAGCCATCTGGTTTGCCACTTGTCCCATAATCTTCCTCCTTATTTTTAACAGCTGCAGGCCGTTAACAGGTAGAACTATTTTAACATATGCACAATTGTATGTTCAAGAATAAACAGAGAGGGATTTTATGGTTATCAGAGCAGAAAGTATGTGGAAGAGGTGTTTCCAGCGTTACTATTCACGGGTCAGGAATGCGCACTTGTGGCGCATTCCGTGAGAACATGATGCAGGAGTGAGGGGCGATTTTTGCGAAGCAAAACTTGGAATATCGCTCCGAATTGTTGCTATGAGCGGCTCCTAGGCCGTGAATAGTAACTTTCTAGCCAGTAAATTCCCGATAAGAATCAATTTTATAGTTGAAAAACCATTTTATATTTAGTAAAATAGATGTGGCGGTAAATAATATATTTTGGTATGTGACAGGAACGGCGGCTAAGGGGCTGCTGAGTAAAAGGAGATGTGGCAATGGAATTTATGTTATTGGCAGGCGGAATGCTGGTTATCATTATAGCAGTAGTGGTGTCGGTGGTATCCTCAGTAGTGTCTGCTGTTGCAGCAGATCAGGATATTGAGGACTGATTATGTAAGAAGTTCCTTATATTGCAGTGAAAAGAAAAGGACTGTGCGGCGCGCAGTCTTTTTTCCGTAGAAGGCAATTGACGGATGGTTCTTTTTAGAAATTCTTTATATTCCTTTATATTGCGTTTATTGATTTATGACCGGGAAAGAAGTAGGATAATAAGCAGGAAAACCGAACAAAAGTTGAAAGGCGTTGACCGTAATGAAAGAAAAGTTTTACCGATTTATGCAGGGAAGATATGGAAGCGACCAGTTGAACCGCTCTTTGATGATTTTGGTGATTGTATGTTTTGGGCTGTCATTATTTGGTGGAAAATTGTTCTATGGGCTGGGGGCAGCCATCCTTGTTTATTCATATTTCAGAATGTTTTCCAAAAATATCTATAAAAGAAGAGCGGAGAACTCTGTGTATTTGCGGTATGAATATAAGGTCAGGCAGAGGTTTGTCACATGGAAGAGGGAAATGCAGCAAAGAAAGACCCATCATATTTACAGATGTCCTTCCTGCAGGCAGAAGATAAGAATTCCGAGGGGAAAAGGAAAAGTTGAAATTAAGTGTCCCAAATGTGCCCAGACCTTTATTAAAAAAAGCTGACAGAATCTAAAGCCAGATGGGAGAATGCCATGTTTGGATATATCATTATCAACAAGGGGGATATGAAATTTAAAGAGTTTGACATCTACCATTCTTATTATTGTGGTCTGTGTCAGGCTTTAAAGAGCCGATTCGGAAGAACGGGGCAGATTAGTTTATCCTACGATATGACGTTCCTTGTAATGCTGCTTAGCAGTCTGTATGAACCGGAAACAGAGGTGGGGGAAATCAAGTGTGCCGCCCACCCTTTTGAAAAACATACCATAAGAACCAATGGGTTTTCTTTTTATGGGGCAGATATGAATCTGCTTTTTACTTATTACAAGTGTAGGGACGACTGGGAGGATGAACACAAGTTTACCCGCTTAGCCTATGGAAAAATGTTAAAGAAAGCTTACAGAAATATTTGTGCCAGATATGGCAAAAAAGCTAAGCGCATGGAAAGTCTTATGCGGGAGCTTTCCGCACAGGAAAAGAAAAATAATCAGGATGTGGACCAAATGGCGGGAATATTTGGGGATATTATGGGGGAGATCATGGCTGTCAGGGAGGATGAATGGCATGACAGCCTTAAGACAATGGGAGTCTATCTGGGAAAGTTTATTTACCTTATGGATGCCTATGAGGATATTGAAGAAGATGCCAGAGGGGGAAGATATAACCCTTTGATCAAGCGGTTTAATGATCCCGATTTTGAAGAAGAAGTTAAAACAATTCTGACTATGATTATGGCAGGGTGTTGTAAGGAATTTGAAAAGCTTCCTGTAATTGAAAATGTGGAAATATTAAGAAATATTCTTTATTCCGGTGTCTGGTACCGGTATGAAATGGTCAGACAGAAAAGAGAAGAAGAACTGCGCAAAGAAAAGGAAAGAAGCAGCCGGGGAGTGGAAAATGCGAGATCCGTATGAGGTTTTAGGTGTTTCCAGAAATGCCACAGAAGAAGAGATAAAAAAAGCATATAAAGCTCTCAGCAGAAAATATCATCCTGACGCCAATATTGATAATCCCCAGGCGGCTGAGGAAAAATTTAAAGAGATACAGCAGGCATACCAGCAGGTGATGAAGGAGAGGACGGAAGGCTATAGCTATCATGGAACCGGCTATGGCGGAAGCCGCAGCGCCGGAGGAGCAGGAGATTTTGGAAGTTTTGGAGGTTTTGGCGGGTTTGGAGGTTTTGGCAGTTCAGATACCGGTTATGAGGAAGACGGGTATTTAAGGGCAGCAGGTAATTATGTAAGGAATGGTTATTACAAAGAAGCCCGCAATGTTTTAGACGGTATGGAAGAGCAGGCCAGAGGCGCCCGCTGGTATTATTACAGCGCCCTTGCCCATGCAGGATTGGGAAATCAGGTTTCAGCGCTGGAACATGCAAGAAAGGCTGCAGCATTAGAACCAGGCAGCCGGACATACAGTAATCTGGTATATCAGTTCGAAAATGGAGGCACATGGTACCGTCAGAGACAGCACAGCTATGGACATCCCTATATAGCGGGAGACGGATTGTGCCTTAAGATATGTATTGCAAATATGATTTGTAATTTGTGTTGTGGAGGCGGAGGGCTTTGCTGTGGAGGCATCCCTTATTACAGGTTTTGATAATAGGGTAAAGCAGGCACATCAGAGGATGAAAGATCGATGGCGCTATGCAGGTGTGGAAGGAAGAAGTGAAAGGCTTGCCGGAAACATCTGCTTTTTTATTCCCAGGGGCAAGGACTTAAGCGGATGTGAAGCATCCATTTGACGAATGCCGGGAGGGTCAAATATCCTGCAGCTTAGCTGCAATACAAATTTAGGAGGCGGGGAATGTATGAAGCAGATATTGCTGGTTGAAGATGACCATACGATTGTTTATGGATTGTCAGAATATTTAAGGGAAGCGGGATTTGAGATAAGGGCGGCTTCTACTTTGGAAAAGGCCTTTGCCATGGATGAAAAGGCCTTTTCACTGGTGTTGCTTGACTTGGGACTTCCGGACGGGGAAGGGTGGGCTTTTCTTGAAAAGAACCGGAAGGAAGACGGGCTGCCCGTCATTATTCTTACAGCAAGGGAAGATGAAAAGGATATTATTAAAGGACTGGACATGGGAGCAGACGATTATGTGACCAAGCCTTTTAAAGCAGGGGTTTTGCTATCCCGCATACGGGCGGTGCTGCGCCGTCAGGGAAATTGGGAGGAGAGTAAGAAAACATTACGGTGCGGAAGTATTCTGCTTGATAAAAATAAGACTCTTGTCTGGACGGGAGAGCGGCAGGTTCCCCTGACAGCCGGAGAATACCGGCTGTTGCTTTATCTGATGGAAAATAAAGGCAGAACCCTTACAAGGAATGCGCTGCTTCAGTACTTGTGGGATAATTGCGGGGATTATGTAAATGATAACACACTGACTGTCACTATCAAGCGGCTCCGGGAAAAGCTGGGGGAAGAATCCCGGCAGGTGATTAAAACAGTACGTGGAATTGGATACCGGGTGGAGGACGATTAATGATGGGAAGGAAATCCGACTTTGCTTTTGCAGCGACAGTTTTTGTATCCTGTTTCTTTTTTTGTATGGTGACGGCTTTTGGCAGCTTCTGGCAGGGGGAGGCGTATCTTTATGACAGGATAGCCGCAGTGACGGCGGCCTTTCCTGATCGGCAGTCCCAAATTGCCGGCGCGTTAAAGGAAACAGAAGAGGGACGGCTTGTACAGGGAAGAGAAATTCTGGCAAGGTATGGGTATCATGGACATCTGCCAGCAGGACATATTTATGCCGCGCTGGGAGCAGGTGCGTTTGTTGCGGCAGGCATGGGAACGGCGGGAGCGCTGTATGCGGCAGGCAGGAAGAAAAAAGGGTTAAAGAAAAGGGCTGAAAATCTTACAGAATATCTTCGTCAGGTGGAAGAAGGCAGTTATTTTACATTCCCTGAAAGAAGCCAGGATTTTCTCTCTAACCTGGAAGATGAAATCTATAAGACAGTACTGGCTCTTAGGGAAAGCCGTGAGAGACTAAAGCAGGAGAAGGAGAACCAGGCACGCAGTTTTACAGATATTTCCCACCAGCTGAAAACGCCCCTCACCTCCCTGTCTGTGCTGTGTGAACTTTTAGCGCACAGAGTAACAGATCCGGAGGCTGGGTTACAGATACAAAAAATGGAAGGGCAGATAGAACGGATAAGTGAACTGACAGCAGCCCTGCTTACCCTGGCAAGGGCGGAGGCAGGCGTGCTGTCTTTTGAGATCAGGCGCATTCCGGCAGAAGAGCTGATATCCTGCGGTCTGGAGTCTCTTTGGCCGCTGATTGAAAAGAAAGGTCAGCGGATTAAATTATGGGGGGAAGAAGATATTTACTTATCCTGTGATCTGGGGTGGATGAAGGAGGCATTGGGGAGTCTGTTAAAAAATGCCTCTGAGCATTCGCCGGAGGGAACGGAAATTTGCGTTCGGGTATGGGATAATCCGGTTTACACAGGAATTGCCATAGAAGATGAAGGAATGGGGTTTGACAGCAAAGACCTGCCCCATTTGTTTGAGCGTTTTTACAGGGGAAACACAGTTGGAAAAGAGGGAACAGGCATCGGACTATCACTTGCTAAATCCCTGATTGAGAGTCAGGGGGGAGAAATCCGCGGGGAAAACCGGAGGGAAGGAGGCGCCCGGTTTGTAATTTTATTTTATAAAAATATGTAATTGTCACCAGATTGTCATTTTGCCCTGTTATAGTAAAGCGGAAAGGCAGGGAAACTATATGGAAATTTTAAGGTGTGAGAAGCTGACTAAAATTTATGGCAGCGGGCAGAACCAGGTGAAAGCTCTTGAGGATATAAATTTATCCGTGGAAAAAGGGGAATTTATTGCAATTATAGGGGCTTCCGGCTCCGGGAAATCAACATTGCTGCATATGCTGGGAGGTGTGGATAAACCAGGTAGTGGAAGGATTTTTATTGAAAATACGGATATCGCCACATTAAATGAAAAGCAGTGCGCGGTTTTCAGAAGGCGTAAGGTAGGCCTTATTTACCAGTTTTACAATTTAATTCCGTCTCTTGATGTTAAACAGAATATTTTGCTTCCAATGCTATTGGACAATCAGAAACCGGACGAAAAACGGTTTGAAGAGCTGGTGGAAATTTTGGGGCTGAAAGAGCGTTTGACTCATCTGCCCAGTCAGCTGTCGGGAGGGCAGCAGCAAAGAGCAGCGATTGCAAGAGCGTTAATTTACCGTCCGGCAATTCTTCTGGCGGACGAACCCACTGGCAATCTGGACCGGAAAAACTCAGAAGAGATTTTGGGGCTCTTAAAACTGTCCAACAAAAAGTATAAGCAGACCGTTCTGCTGATTACCCACGATGAAAAAATTGCTTTGGAGGCAGACAGAATCGTTACCATAGAGGATGGCAGAATTTTGTCTGATGAGGAGGTGGGAAAATGAGAGTCTTATTTTCTTACACTTTAAATACCATCAGAAAGAACAGACGCACGTCCCTGTCTATTATGGCAGCCATTTTACTGTCCTCTACCCTGCTATGCGCTATGTGTACTGCAGGCTACACCCAGCTTATGTGGCAAATTGAGATTGAAGAGTACCAGAACGGACAGTGGCACGGAGAGCTGGGCGGAGAAATTTCCCCGGAAAAGCTGGCCATAGTGGATAATCATTTGTACGTGGATAAAACCATGGTAAAGGGGCCTTTTGCATATTTAAAGCTTTCAGAAGAAAGTCAGCTTCCCTACCTGATTTTACGGAATGCAGATGAAAATTACTGGAATCTTATGGGAGAGAAGAATGCGGTTATAGAAGGGCGTACGCCCAAAGCGTCAGGAGAAATTGTGGTGTCTAAGACCTTTTTTGAACAGAATCCCATGTACAAAATCGGAGATACTATTACCCTTCCTGAAGGGGAAAGGCGTCTGGGGAAAGAAACACTTAATATTGAACAGGTGAAACGGGAAGGGGAAGTCTTTTACAGGACGGGGCAGGAACAGGTTACGCTGGTGGGAAGTCTTGATGTGACTACCAGTACTTCGGTGCAGGGATATTATGCCATGGGATATATGGAAAGAGAAAGCCTTCCGGAGGGAGAGGAACTGGTCGTCTATGTAAAGTTTACAGATATCCGGAAAACCTATGAGCTGATGCCTCAGATTGCGGATGCAATAGGGATTGAAAAGGATGAATATGGCAGATATAAAAATCACTTTCAGTACCATACAATGCTTTTAACGGAAAATTTTGTTTTTCCTCCTGAGATGGAAATAGGCATAGAACAGCTGGGAGGCCCTATGGTCTATGGCATTCTTATTTTACTGGCAGCAGGAGCCTTTGTAATGATTATACACGGCGCTTTCCGGATATCTGCCTCCGGGCGCATGAAACAGCTGGGAATGTTCCGCTCTGTAGGGGCGACGCCCGGACAAATAGCGGTGTCCATTCTTATGGAAGGAGCTATACTTTCGATTATTCCCATTTTGCTAAGTACTGGTATAGGCTATTTATTTACGATGGCTGTTATGGGTGTTTATACAAATATTGCAGGAGAACTGCTGTATTTTCCTGTTACAATTCGCTTTTCACCGTTTCTGGCCTTTGCATCCGGGCTTCTTTCTTTTTTGACTGTGTTGACAGCTGCTTTGTTTCCGGCTCTGCAGATTGCAAAGCTGTCGCCTGTAGAGGCCATACGAATGCAGGAGGGAACAGGCAGACATTCTTTACCAAAACAAAGAGGGCGCAGGTATTCAATATCCCGGAGAATATCAGGCCCACTGGGAGAGCTGGCAGCAGCCTCCCATTATGCAAACAGAAGAGGTTTCCGGGCAAGCGTGCTGTCGCTGACCTTATGCCTGATGCTTCTTACCGGTTTTTTTACTTTTATGTGTCTGAATGATTTTTTAAGCAAAAGAAACAGAATGGCAGGCTATCATAACATTTATGTACGTCTTGACGGGACAATGGAGCCGGACAGGGAATTTCTGTCTAAGGTTCTTGCCGTTCCGGGAGAAGAGGACAGTATTTACTACAGTGTTTCCAGAATGGCTGCCTGGGTTTCTCCAGAAAAGGAGTCAGAGGCGTTCCAGGAGAGAGGCGGGTTTGAAGCCCTTGATCTGAATAAGTGGGGACTGGTAAAACGGGATGGGAAATACAGACTACGTATATATCTGTATGGAATACAGGATGAAAGATTTGACGAATACTGCCGGATTTGCGGATATGAACCGTCAGAATATTATAAAACGGATCATATCAGGGCACTGGCAGTAAGCAGCGCACCTCTTTACCCGGACGTGGTTAACAACAGCCAAAAATCGGAACAGTCATACTCCCATTTGAATCTTCTGGAAGGAGAGACGATTGTTGCAGAAGAAAAAAGCGAAGATGATGTGGAGTCTGATTATTCGGTTCCCATAGAAATCGGAGGAGTGGCGGATAAGGAGCTTCAGCTCAGCGATGTAAGGAATAATTATACCATCAATTTTTATATGCCCCTTACCGTGTACTATGCCATTGCCGGAGAGCTTTCGCCGGACCGGGGAGGACATTATAATACGCATATCAAAATAAAAACCCGGCCGGAAGATGATCTGGAGGTGACAGAGCAGGTGAGAGAATTATGCAGGTCTGTAATGGCATCGGAAGACATTACAATTATCAGCAGTGCAGAGGAAGAGCAGTACGAAGCGACGGGGATGCAGGCCATGGAAGCTGTGGTAAACTGTATTGGTCTTTTGCTGGGACTGATTGGCGTATCCAATACCTTATCGGCAGTTTCCCATACGATGATGCGCCGCCGGCGGGAGTTTGCCATGCTTCGATCTGTGGGGATGGACAGCAAAGGAGTTGGAATGCTGCTTTTGCTGGAGGGAATACGGATGGCGTTTACTCCGGTTTTTATTGCCCTGCCATCTGTATTTATGCTGCTTTTCCTTTTGATGAAAATCGTGGATGTGACCTGGGCGGAAATGCTGCCTTTTATGCCCTGGGGAAAACTTCTGCTTAGTATAGTGGTGGTTATGGCAGCCGTAACGGTGTCTTATCTGCTTTCTTCAGGCAGAATCAAAAAAGATACCATCATTGATGCGGTGCGGGATGAAAATATAGGGTAGAATTTTGTCTTTTGCGGAAGATGACTTTGAAAATAGAAAGTCCCCCTAAGAGATGGTTACACCGTCTTTTAGGGGGCATGTATCTGCTTACCAAAGGGATTCTGTATCTTCCATCTGTGAAAAATCAATGGTGTCATCCCACAAAAATTCCAGATATTGTCTTGCAGTATCGTATCTTTCAGAAGAGGTGACAATCCCAAAGATTGGAATTACATGAAAGTAAGAATTGCTTTTTACTGCAAAAGGGGAGTCCGCCATATAAATTCCCACAGGTACAGGCTCTTCCATATTTTCAGGGTGCCTGTGCTTTTCCGCTTCGGCAGCAACGCCTTCCGGCGTGCGGTCATCGTAAGGCGTTACAAGTTCCGGGCAGATATAATCAGAGTCTTCTTCCATTTTCCGAATTTCCGCATATTCTATATAATAAAGATTGTCTTTGTGCCGGGCAAGTTCTTCTTCGGTCAGAACATTTCTAAGGTCACAGAACATTTGGTTATAGGAATAATTATTAAACATTTCCGAGTCAAAAACCACTGCGTCCAGGTCACGGGTCTGGATCATGGCAACGATTTTCTGCCCGGTTGCCATCTCATATTCCGTGTGGTTGTCCAAAGACATTGTGGAAGAGGTATCAATAAAGCACTCATATTTTTCCGTATCCAGTCCTGCATATTCCGCGAAAGCCGTTTCAATGCTCTGGGAGGACAGACTGTAGGCATTTAGCATAATTCCGTTAAAAATATAATCCTTGGCGGTGACAACATTGTGTATCAGTGAAACGGCCATAAATGTGATGAACACAGCCGCCAGAGTATGATACCTGTAGTAATCCCAGAAATACTGCAGTTTTCCTTTCAGGGTCATGTCCTTTGTTTTCCGCTGCTGTTCCCTGATTTCATCGTTTACTCCCCGGTATTCACGGGGCTCTTTTTCTTTTTTATTCATTACAATCCTCCATGCCGGAGCGTTTTTCGCTCCCGCCTTTCTCAGCCACAGTTATTATCATAACGATTTTGTAAAAATGTGTCAACGCACGAGAAAGGATATTCTATAAAAAGATGGTAAATTTTTTGTAAAATTTGGGGAAAGACGGAAAAAGCAGGATTGATATGTCTTGCAAGTTTGAGAAAAATATAATATCATAATGTAAATATCTATCTGCCCGTCAGGGACCATAAAAAACATTTGGAGGAAAGTATGAACGAAACATATGTAGAATGGATGATTAAAAGAAAAACTCCGGCGTATTTAACGCTCCTTAAAATCCTGTCAATGATGCTCTGCGGCGGGTTTTTGTTTCTGGGGCTTATATTTATGCCGGCATTTTTAATCGGTATTGCAATTGGCATTGGCGCTTATTTTATTAATCTGAATGCCGATTTGGAGTATGAGTATCTTTATGTGGACAAGGAGCTTACCATTGACAAGGTAATGGCTAAGAGCAGACGTAAAAGAGTTGCGGTTTTTGATTTAGGTCAGATGGAGATCGTGGCGCCCATCAAATCCTGGCACCTTGACAATTTCAAAAACAGAAATGATAAAACCGTGGACTACAGTTCAGGGGAGGAGAAGCAGCCGGATACCAGATATGTATTTTTTTATGATGGAAAACAGAAGGTTATTTTCGAGCCAAATGCGGAAATGATTAATGCTATGCAGGCAGTAGCCCCCAGAAAAGTATTCAAAGACTAATTCTAAATAAAAAACAGCGGGAGCGGAACTAAAAAACAGCGAAGGCCCCTTCCAGCGCCCAGAGGAAAGACTGGATGCGAAGCATACAGGATTTGCTCTGTCGGATGAAGGCGCAGGAAGGGGCGGGAGCGGAACTGGAATAAGGAGGAAAAAATGGGTCAGATAATTGGTGAAGGCATTACTTTTGATGATGTTTTGTTGGTACCGTCCTATTCGCAAATTGTTCCTAACGAGGTCGATTTGTCAACATGGCTAACCCCCAAAATTAAGCTTAACATACCTATGATGAGCGCAGGGATGGATACCGTTACGGAAAACAGGATGGCGATTGCCATGGCGCGGCAGGGAGGAATTGGAATTATTCACAAGAACATGTCCATTGAAGCCCAGGCAGAGGAAGTGGACAAGGTAAAAAGATCTGAGAACGGTGTTATTACAGACCCATTCTCTTTAACGCCTGAGCATACCCTGGCGGATGCAGATGCGCTTATGGCTAAATTCAGGATTTCAGGGGTGCCGGTTACGGAAGGACGGAAGCTGGTTGGGATTATTACTAACAGAGATTTAAAATTTGAAACTGATTTTACCAAAAAAATTAAAGAGTCCATGACTTCAGAAGGTTTAATCACAGCGAAAGCAGGAATCACCCTTGATGAGGCAAAACAGATCCTTGCAAAGGCAAGAAAGGAAAAGCTTCCGATTGTGGACGACAATTATAATCTGGTTGGCCTGATTACCATAAAGGATATTGAAAAGACAATCAAATATCCGATTTCCGCCAAGGACGGACAGGGCAGGCTTTTGTGCGGGGCAGGCGTGGGAATTACAGCAAATGTGCTGGACCGCGTTGGCGCGCTGGTAGGAGCAAAGGTAGATGTGATTGTACTTGACAGTGCCCACGGACATTCGGAAAATGTACTGCGCTGTCTTCGCATGATTAAGGAAAAATACCCCGATTTACAGGTGATTGCGGGAAATGTGGCAACTGGCGAAGGAGCCAGAGACTTAATAGAAGCCGGTGCGGATGCGGTGAAGGTAGGCATTGGACCGGGATCTATCTGTACGACCCGTGTGGTTGCAGGCATTGGCGTGCCCCAGATTACGGCTATTATGGACGCATATGCAGTTGCAAAAGAATACGGGATTCCTATTATTGCGGACGGCGGCATAAAATATTCCGGGGATATGACCAAGGCCATTGCCGCAGGCGGAAATGTCTGCATGATGGGAAGTATCTTTGCAGGATGTGACGAAAGCCCCGGCACCTTTGAACTTTATCAGGGACGTAAGTATAAGGTTTACAGAGGCATGGGGTCGATTGCGGCTATGGAAAACGGCAGCAAAGACCGCTATTTCCAGGAAAATGCCAGGAAGCTTGTGCCGGAAGGCGTGGAAGGCCGCGTGGCATACAAGGGAACAGTGGAAGATACCGTATTCCAGTTAATGGGAGGCCTGCGTTCCGGTATGGGTTACTGCGGAACAGGCTCCATAGAGGAATTAAAAGAAAAAGGTAGATTTATAAAAATATCTGCGGCTTCTTTAAAAGAAAGTCATCCCCACGATATTCATATCACCAAGGAAGCGCCAAACTATAGCGTAGACGAATAATAGGTAATTGCGAAACTCGAAGTTGTGGAAATATTCTGACAATATATTCCACTCAAATCCTGTTGCACCGGGCATTTCATCAAGCCCAGCAGGTCAGAAGACAGTCGGGTAGCGTCCCTCCTGTCTTCTATGGTCTTGATTTCATGGTGCATAAGGCTTTTGGCAGAATAGATTGTCAGAATATTCATCAAGTTTACAAGTTTCGCAATTACCTATAGACGAATAAAGGTATAAGGAGAAGGCTTACTATGAATGACCTGGAGGATCTGCTTTACGGGCAGGAGGAAGAGACATTACTAAGCAGCCTTGTTAAGGGAAGGGAACTGGAAAAATGGCAGCATTACTTTTGCAATATTGCGAACATATTTGTATGCTGCGTGGATAGTCAGGGGAATCCGTTTACCAGTTTTGGCGGCAGGCCGGAGGAAGCTGACAAAGTAAAGAAGACTATAGACGGGGAGCAGTTTCAGAATATGCTGCTCCGGGTTTCTGAAAGTACACTTGAGGACCAGGCCGTTGAGACAACCGCTTACCCCAATGTGCGTCTGGCTTTGATATCAGGCCGGGTACAGGGCAAGGCGGTAATCAACTGGCTTGTTTGTGGCGTGCTGGATGATGTGAAAGATACGGAAGATTATGAAAATCCCCCTCTTGAGGGAATTACCAATGTGATAAGTGAAAGGCAGTTTTTAAAGACCATAGATACCCTGAGGGACATTTCAAATGAACTCCTTTCTTATAAATGCGCAAAGGTCAGCGCAGACATGGCAGACAGAAGGAGCCGTCTTTCTGAAAAAGAAATGGCAGCGGGACAGAAACGTGCAGAGGCGTTAACTGAGGCGATACAGTTTCTTGAAAGCGGAGAACCTACGGAAGTGATTATCAGCAGATTGTTAAGCCTGGTGGGGGAACTGCTGGACTTAAGCACAGCGGCAGTTTACCGGATATCAAAAAGTGGTCAGTATCCTCATATCATGTCTAAATGGTGTAAAAAGAAAACGGTATGGGAGTTTGAAACCTTTACGGATATCTCTCTTTTGCGCACGGAAAAGACTCTGGTACTTTCGGCTGCATCCATGAAAAATGCAGGAGAAAAAGAAGAACTGGAAGCTTTGGGGCTTAAGGCAGTTATTATAATGCCTGTTATGGCGGATAATCTGGAAAATCTGCGGGTATGCTTTGGAGAAATCACAAGAGAGCGTACCTGGACGCTGGGAGAAATAAAATTTTTAAACGATGCTGTTAAAATTCTGCAAAGCATTCTTTCAAGACGTGCCCAGAGGGATACCCTTTCTAATGTGAATGTATCTCTGGAAACTATGATGGATCATGTGGAAAGTGCAGTTTATGTGAAAAATATTGCCACAGGGGAAATGCTGTTTGCTAACCGTAGTATGCGCCGTGCCTTTAAAGAAGAACTGGAAAGCAAAACAATAAATTCTGTGTTTGATGGGTGGCTGCAGGAAGACGGCAACTACCGTGAAGTGTACGACTCACAAAAAGAGCGCTGGTTTGACTTTTATCATACAAGGATAAAATGGGGAGACGGCGGAAACGCTCTTTTATGTGTACTGTATGATATTACGGAAAGGAAGAACTATCAAAAACAGCTGGAAAAACAGGTCCGTATTGATTTTCTGACAGGTCTTTATAACCGCATGGGCTGTGAGGATGATCTTGCAAGATATGTGGAAGAGGCGTCTGCCCAAGGCCGTAAGGGGATGTTGCTTTATATGGATCTGGATAACTTTAAGCATATCAATGACGGGCTGGGGCACCAGTATGGAGATGTGCTGTTAAAGGCCATTTCCCACAGCTTAAAGCAGGTGGAAGGAATTGAAGAGTGCTGTTACCGGATGGGCGGAGACGAGTTTGTTATTATTGTGCCGCCGGAGCAGTATGAACAATTAGATAAAATTATTGCATCCATAGAAGAAATTTTTGTAAAGCCCTGGTTTTTAAAGGATGCAGATTATTACTGCACCATGAGCATGGGGGCAGTGGAATTTCCAACAGAGGGCAGCGAAGTCCATGAGCTGGTAAAAAAGGCGGACATTGCCATGTATGAGGCCAAGAAAGGCGGAAAGAACAGAATGGCCCGCTATTGCGATGATATGGATGCCCGGTCAGGCAAGCGCCTTGACATGGAAAAGAATATGCGGGATGCTACGGTTAAAGGATACCAGGAATTTAAAGTATACTACCAGCCGATTATTGACATACGGGGAAAGAATTATTCCTGTATAGGAGCGGAAGCCTTAATACGCTGGAATAATGCAGAAATGGGGTATATGTTACCGTCAGAATTTATACCCATGGCAGAATATTTGGGGCTGATTAATCCCATTGGCGCATATGTACTGCAGGAAGCCTGTAAAAACTGCAGAAAGTGGAACCGAAGCGGTCATCCGGAATACAAAGTCAATGTAAATCTTTCAGTAGTCCAGCTTTTACAGACAGATATTGTGGAAACAATAGAAAAAGTTATTAAAGATACAGGAATAACGCCCCATAATCTTATGCTTGAAGTGACAGAGGATTTGGCAATAAACGATATGGAGCATATGAGGGAAATTTTGTCAGGGATTAAGAAGCTGGGAGTCCAGATTGCGCTGGATGACTTTGGAACCGGCTATTCTTCTTTAAACCATATCAGGGAATTTCCGCTGGATTTGATTAAAGTGGACCAAAGCTTTGTGAAGGACCTGGACAGGGATGCGTACGCCCGGTCATTTATCAGAATGGTAGGTGATTTAGCGGAAAATCTTGATGTCCAATTGTGTGTGGAAGGCGTGGAGACGAAAGGGCAGCTTGAGATTTTATCGGAAATGGGCGTTGGACAGGTACAGGGATATTACTTTGACCGGCCCATGTCTTTTAGGGCCTTTGAAAAAAAATATGCGCAGAAGAACAAAAAGGAGGTATGGCCCCAGCGCAAATGAGCTGGAGGGGCTAATAAGTTATGAGTGAGATTGAAGAAAAAAACAGTGATTTAAAGGAAGAATCCCAGGTGACAGGCTCCAGAAACTTTATAGAGCAGATGATTGATAAGGATCTGGCAGAGGGTGTATATAATACCGTACACACCAGATTCCCGCCGGAGCCCAATGGATATCTGCATATTGGGCATGCCAAGAGTATCCTTCTTAATTATGGCCTTGCAAAGGAATATAACGGAAAGTTCAACATGCGCTTTGACGATACCAATCCCACCAAAGAAAAGACCGAGTTTGTGGAGTCTATTCTTGCGGATATTAAGTGGCTGGGTGCGGATTGGGAGGACCGGTTGTTTTTTGCATCCAATTATTTTGGGCAGATGTATGAAGCGGCAGTAAAGCTGATACGCAAAGGAAAAGCCTACGTGTCAGATCTTTCTGCAGAGGAAATGAAGGAATACAGGGGAACTCTTACGGAACCGGGAAAGAACGACCCCAGCCGTGAGCGCAGTATTGAAGAGAATCTTACGCTTTTTGAAAAAATGAAAAATGGGGAATATGCAGACGGGGAAAAGACGCTTCGTGCAAAAATCGATATGGCGTCTCCTAACATAAATATGCGGGACCCTATCATTTACCGTGTTGCCCATATGTCCCATCACAATACCGGGGATGAATGGTGTATTTACCCTATGTACGATTTTGCCCATCCAATTGAAGACGCCATTGAGGGCATTACCCATTCTATTTGTACGTTAGAGTTTGAGGATCACAGACCTCTTTATGACTGGGTGGTCCGGGAGCTGGAATACCCGAATCCTCCCAGACAGATTGAGTTTGCAAAAATGTATCTGACCAATGTGGTAACAGGCAAGAGATATATTAAGAAACTGGTGGAAGAGGGCATTGTGGACGGCTGGGACGACCCAAGGCTGGTATCCATTGCCGCTTTAAGGAGAAGAGGGTTTACACCGGAGTCTGTCAGGATGTTTGTGGAGCTGTGCGGGGTGTCCAAAAGTAACTCTTCCGCAGACTATGCGATGCTGGAATACTGTATCAGAGAAGACTTAAAATTAAAGCGCCCTCGCATGATGGCGGCCCTGGACCCTGTAAAGCTGATTATTGACAACTACCCGGAGGATCAGGTGGAGATGCTGGAGGCTGCCAACAATCTTGAGAATGAAGAAATGGGCACCAGGCAGATACCTTTTGGCAGAGAACTTTACATTGACCGTGAAGATTTTATGGAGGAACCGCCGAAAAAATACTTCCGGCTGTATCCGGGCAATGAGGTGCGCCTGATGAACGCTTATTTTGTTACATGTACAGGCTGCGTGAAGGATGAACAGGGAAAGGTCATTGAAGTGCACTGCACATATGATCCGGAAACCAAATGCGGCAGCGGTTTTAACGGACGTAAGGTAAAAGGAACCATTCATTGGGTGCCTGCAAAGGAAGCGGTGAAGGCTGAGGTAAGGCTTTATGAAAATATCATTGACGAAGAAAAGGGTGTATATAATGAAGATGGAAGCCTGAACTTAAATCCCAATTCCCTTACGGTTTTGAAGGAGTGCTTCTTAGAGCCGGGGCTTAAAGATGCAAAACCCTATGAAAGCTTCCAGTTTGTGCGTCAGGGATATTTCTGTGTGGATACAAAGGACTCAAAGGAGGGAGCGCTTGTGTTTAACAGAATTGTTTCTCTGAAAAGTTCTTATGTGCTTCCTAAAAAGGATTAATATAGCAATGATGGATCTGGCCATTCAATTAACGGATGCAGAAGGCAAATGTCTGTATCAGCAGATTTATGAATACATTAAAGAGGAAATAAGGAAAGGGAAGCTTCTGGTGGGGGAGAAGCTTCCCTCTGCCCGTTTTCTGGCGGAATATCTGCAGGTAGCCAGAAGTACGGTGGACGTTGCCTATGGACAGCTGGTGGCGGAAGGATATGTGGAGGCAAGGCCCTGTAAGGGATATTTTGTAAGTCCGGCAGAGGATTTATTTCATTTATCTGTGGGAAAAGAAGAAAAAATATCAGAAAAAGCGGCAGAGAACCTCTCAATTTTGGATGACAGGGGGGATAAAGAGCTTTTGAGAGAAGAGCGCTTTCCTGTAAAGTATGATTTTTCCCCACATGCCATAAGTCTGAAAGCTTTTCCCTTTGCCACATGGAAGAAAATAACGAAAAATATTCTGGTGGATGCCAACAGTGAAATGTTTGCGCTGGGGGACGCCCAAGGGGACGAGGCGCTTAGGGAAACCATCAGCAGGTATCTTCACTCTTCCAGAGGAGTAAACTGTGGGCCGGAGCAGATTATTGTAGGGGCCGGCACAGATTATCTTTTTATGCTGCTGGAAAAAATATTAGGCCGTCATGTGCCGGTCGCCATGGAGGAGCCTACCTATAAACGGGCCTACAAAGTATTCCGGTCTTTTGCTTATGAAATAGAAGCAATTCCCATGGACAGCAGCGGCATGGATGTGGAAAAGCTCCGGGAAACGAAAGCAAGGGTGGCATATGTAATGCCTTCCCACCAGTATCCTACGGGAATTGTTATGCCCATAGGAAGAAGACTGGAGCTTTTAAAGTGGGCCAACGAGGAGGAAGAGCGTTACCTGATTGAAGATGACTATGACAGTGAGTTCCGGTACAAGGGAAAGCCCATTCCTTCCCTGCAGGCTTCTGACAGGAAAGGAAAAGTGATTTATATGGGTACATTTTCCAAGTCGATTGCCCCTGCCATACGTGTGGGTTATATGGTTCTGCCCTTAAAGCTTCTTTCCGTTTATAAAGAAAGCTGTGGATTTTATGCCTCCACAGTTTCCCGTATTGACCAGCGGATATTAAATGAATTTATCAGAGACGGTTATTTTGAACGCTATTTAAATAAAATGAGAAAGATATACAGGCTTAAGCACGATTTCCTGCTGGGGCAGCTTTCTGCCTTTGAAAAGGAATTTGTGGTGTCCGGTGAAAATGCAGGGCTCCATATTCTCCTTGCCAGCCGCAGGAAAATACCGGAGGGAGAGCTTTTAAAAGCGGCGGCTAAAGAGGGGGTAAGGCTGTATGGCATATCGGATGCCTGTATGAAAAAAAGCGGAATAGAGGGGACTCTTTTTGAAGGAACGGTTCTTTTAGGATATGGCGCGCTGGAAGAGCAGGAGATATCTTATGGAATCAGTCTTTTGAAAAAGGCATGGTCCCATTTTTTATAATCAATGACCCTGCTGCAGGCAGACATTTGGCCCCTTGCGAATGGGAATAAAAACAACCTGCTTAAGGCGTGCGGAAATTACAGGAATGATTCCGGACACGTTTTAGGCAGGCTGATTTTTGTCTACACGGAGTCGTTATAGAACTCTTCTACCTTTTGGGAAGAGTCGGAGGAGGCAGTTTCAGAAGAAACATTTTCGGCGGAAGGTTCTGCCGGGGCAGTTTCGTCCTTTACGGGTTCTGTCTGTGAAGCGTCTTCCGCTTTCTTATCGGTGGAAGCTTCCTCATCCGCCCCACTGGTATCTGTCTCTTTTTCCGCATTTTTTTCCTTATTTACAGCAGTTAAATCTGTGAAGTTTGTTTCAGAAACTGACTGGCCTTCTGTAACGGATTTAACGGTATCCTTAACCTGCTGGACAGAATCAGCAATAACTTCTTTGGCTTTATGAAAGGCTTCGGAAGCGATGGCCTCCGCCTTATCAAGATTTAAGGAGACGTAGGATCGTTCTTTGGTTACGTCGGTATCCTCATCAAGGTCCTCGCTGAAATCATCGAAATCATCATCCGTATCCTCGTCTTTGTCTGAGGAAGGAGCGTTGTCTTTCGTCTGGAAATAGTGATATGCACCATAAGCAGCAGCGCCGGCTACAGCGGAGAAGAGTAAAAATTTACCAAATTTTTTGGACATAAGGGTACTCCTTTCGATTGTTCATCATCTAGTAATATCTTAATACTATTTTGTGAAATTGAAAAGAGAATATGTATAAAAAATCCATAAAATTTTTAGGGCTTCATTTATAGAAGGAACTGTTACGGAAATGATTGAAGTAAGTCGTCAAATATGTTATAGTTAAATTCGACTAATAAAGTCAATGATAGCAATCTGTTGACTGAAAGTCAAACGGATGGCTTCGCGTCCGGTTGACTCATTGCTTGCGGGAATAAACAAATGAAAATGCAGCATATAACAGAAAGGTGTGGGAAGAGCGGTCTGTCCGTCCTTTTGTGAGGGCTGTCTGTATATGCAGGGGGAAATACATGAATGATAAATTTTTTGATTTAAAAAAAGAAAAACAGGACAGAATGATTAATGCTTCCCTTAAGATGTTTGCGCTTCATGGGTATGCCCATGCCAGTACAGACGATATCGTGAAAGAAGCAGGCATCAGTAAAGGATTGCTGTTTCACTATTTTATCAGTAAGCTGGGGCTGTATTCATTTATTTATGATTACAGTGTCAGGTATATGATGCTGGAGCTTTCCACAGGCGTGTCGGCAAAAGAAACAGATTATTTTATGCTTATCAGCCAGATTAAACTTTCCCAGCTGCAGGTAATGAAAAATTATCCATATATGCTTCAGTTTTTAAACAAGAGCCGGGAAGAAATTGTCAGCGAGGCGTTGGTGGAGACAGAGGATAAGCGGGAAGTTCTTGCAGGATTATATGAGGAAATCCTGCAGCGGGCGGACCTTACCAGTTTCAAAAAAGAAACGGATGTGGGGCTGCTTACGAAAACCATAGAATATGTGGCTGACGGGCTAATGGCAGAGCATTTCAGGGAAAGCTCTTTTCAGCCGGAAATATATTATGGGGAAGTGAAGCAGTATCTTGACATGATGAAAACCCTTTGTTACATATAAAATTTTGATTTCGCAGGGGGATAGAATAAAAATACGAAAGGGAAGGGTAGGAAAATGAAAGAGAAGCTTTACACCATACCGCTGAACGATGCGGTCAATGCAAATGACGAATGTCCTTTTTGCTATATTGAGAGGGCGGTTGAGCAGGATATTATTGACTTTGTTCTTGGCTCCGGTTCCTCCTATATGGAAAGTGACGTCAGAGAGGCTACGGACAAGGCGGGATTTTGCCGGGAGCATTTTAAAAAGATGTTTGATTATGGCAATACCCTGGGGAACGGATGGATTTTAAAGACGCATTATATGCAGATGAATAAAGAGATGAAGGAGCAGTTTAAAAAATTTACGCCTTCCAAGTCCACTCTTATGGGGAAATTTAAGAAAAGCGCTGAAAGGGAGAATCCAATTGGCATGTGGGTACAGGAGAAAGAAAAGTCCTGCTATATCTGTAACCGCTTTTCGGACACTTATGACAGATACATGGACACTTTCTTTTATATGTATAAAAGTGATGGGGATTTTAGAAACAGGATAAAGGAAAGCAAAGGTTTTTGCCTGCATCATTTCGGAGATTTGTGTGAATATTCGGAAACGCGTTTGAATGATAAGGAAAAAAAGGACTTTTATCCGGCTATGTTTGCCCTGATGGAGAAAAATATGGAGCGGCTGCAGGAGGACGTTTCCTGGCTGGTGGAAAAGTTTGATTACCGCTACAAGGATGCGGACTGGAAAAACTCCAAGGATGCCGTACAAAGAGGAATGCAGAAGTTAAAGGGCGGTTATCCGGCGGATGAACCCTATAAAATGAATAAATAATTTGGATGGCTAAAAGCCGGTTCGCCCAGGTGAATCGGCTTTTATAAGCGCCTCCGGCATTTATATCAGAACCATCCGGCCGCTTTCCCAATCCAGTAGCAAAGGCCCAGGAACCAGCTGGTAAAAATACCATAAAGGATAACGGGACCGGCTATGGTGAATATTTTACAGCCAATGCCAAATACCTGACCTTCCTTTTTAAACTCAACAGCAGGTGCGGCCACGGAATTGGCAAATCCTGTAATGGGAACCAAGGCGCCTGCGCCCCCAAATTTTACAATGGATGGGTAAATGTTAAGTCCTGTTAAAATAACGCTTATAAATACCAGAATCAGAGAACAGAAACTGCCTGCGGTTTCCTTATCCATTCCCATCCGGCTGCCTGCAAAGTTCAACAAAGCCTGCCCCACAATGCAGATAATTCCGCCGGTAATAAATGCTTTCAGCATCTGCAGATACAGGTTGTGGGTGGGGGTAATTTTTTTGACATATTCTTCGTAATCTTTTTCCAGTGAAATTTGTTCCTGGCTTTTGTTATCGCTCATTGTATGCCTCCTGGTGTTAGATTTACTTCATAATAGTGATATATATTTTGGGTGTTTTGCAAAAAAATATTCATAAGAAAATATTAACTTTTGGAACGTTCTTGTAGATTTTTGTCAGGAATGATACAATAAATGTCAATGGACATTTGGGGCTGCCGCCAGGGTCTTTGATTCCCGAAGGCGGCGTCTGGGGAGTAAAAAGTAGAAAAGCAGGGGATGATATGGTCAGTTTTTCCAGTTTGGAGTTTATATTCCGGTTTTTGCCAGTTTTTTTCGTTTTATATTTTGTAATGCCTGCAAGATACAGGAAAGGGGTTCTACTTGCGGGCAGTCTTGTATTTTATGCGGTGGGAGAGCCGGTTTTTATTTTCCTGCTGCTTGGGGCAACAGCAGTTAACTACTGCTTTTCCAAAGCGGTGGAAAAGGCGGGAGAAGGCTTTGCGCCTCATGAATGGCAGAAGAAAAAGCAGAGAAATCTGATGCTGGGCGCAGTCATTCTCGACGCCGCGTTGCTGATAGGCTTTAAATTTCTTGCAGTTTTTGTGGATAATGCCTTACTTCCCCTTGGCATCAGCTTTTATGTGTTTAAGATGATTTCTTTCCAGGTGGATTTGGTGAGAGGAGAGGTGTGGGGCAAGCCGAAGTTTTACCATGTGGCGCTGTATTTTACTCTGTTTCCCCAGGTGGTGTCAGGGCCGATTATGCGTTATCAGGATGGAGAATTTGACTTAGAGCAAACCTGCAGCCTGGAACAATTTGAGGATGGACTAAAGTATTTTGCCGCAGGACTTGGGATGAAGGTATTGTTAGCGGATCGGCTGGCAATCTTGTGGAATGATTTACAGATGATAGGATTTCAAAGTATTTCCACGCCCTTGGCATGGCTTGGGGCAGCGGGATACTCTTTACAGCTTTATTTTGATTTTTGGGGATATTCCCTTATGGCTTCCGGGCTGATGGTGATGCTGGGCTTTAATTTCATTGAAAACTTTCATCATCCCTATGGGGCAAAAAGCATCTCTGATTTTTACAGAAGGTGGCACATAACGCTGGGAAGCTGGTTTCGCGACTATGTTTACATACCGCTGGGAGGGAGCCGCTGTAAAAATAATGCAAGAGTGGCGGTCAATCTTGGAGCAGTGTGGCTGCTTACAGGCTTCTGGCATGGGAATGGAGTCAATTTCATAATCTGGGGCGGTGTGCTGGGGCTTTTTATTATTTTGGAAAAGCTGGTATATGGAAAGTATCTTTCCAGGGTGCCGGTGATTGGAAACCTTTATGTGCTTTTGATAATTCCCCTTACATGGGTGGTGTTTGCCATAACAGATTTAAATCAGCTTTTGATATACTTTGGCCGTCTGTTTCCTTTTATCGGGGGGCCAGGCATAGCGGTGAACCAGCAGGATATTATGCGGTATGGAAAAAACTACAGTATTTATTTTATTGCAGGAATCGCGCTCTGCATTCCAGCTGTGTTCCGGTTTTTTGAAAAGCATAAAAAGAACCCTGCAGTGGCTGTGGCACTGGCGGTTGTATTCTGGGTATCGGTTTATTATCTTTCCTGCAGTGCGGGAAATCCATTTATGTATTTGAAGTTTTAAAGTATATTTGACAGAAGATGGTGCGTATCACAAGCAGCGCTTGCGGTATGGGGAGGGGAGAAAGATGAATTTTATAAAAAAATGTCCACTGTTTTTTTTATTGCTGACTACCGGTATATTGTTCTCACTGATAGGAATAGGGGGAATAAGGAATGTCTATGCAGGGCAGGAATATGACCCTTTAAAAGCGCCGGTTTTGTCAGTGATGTTTACGGCAATGAAGGACGGCATTTATCCCTGGCAGATATTTTCGGGAGAAAACGCACAGACGATGGCGGCAGGAGGGCCCGCAAAAGGAGAACCGGAAGGTGGGAGAGGGGTTTTGCCGGAAGAAGAAAAACAGGACAATGTTAAGGAGAACCTATCGGCTCCCACTCAGAAAGACGGGATTTTTTCCAAAACCTTGGGAGATGTTATGAGCGGAGTGGAAGAAGGGGCAAAAAAAGCGGAGGAAGAGGCAAGTAAGCTGGAGCGTTTAGCGCCTCTTAGGGAAAGCACCCATGAGGAGTATATAAACCATATATCTGCGGATATTTATGGGGATGCAGGCATCATCCGGGCGGCGGAATATGAATTTGATCAAGTGGATGAAAGCTATTTTGATGACGCAATGTTCATTGGAGATTCCAGAACGGTAGGGCTTAGGGATTATACGGATTTGTCTGAACATGCGGACTTCTTCTGCGAAACTTCCCTTACTATCTATCAGGTTTTGGAAGAGGATTTTGAGGGTATGGGAACTGTCCGGGACGCAATTGCTAAAAAAAATTACGGGAAAATCTATATAATGGTGGGAATCAATGAGCTGGGAAGAGGCACCACTGAGAATTTTATGGAGGAATATACGAAAACGGTAGACGCCCTTAGGGAGCTGGCGCCGGAAGCTAAGATTTTTATCCAGGGAATTATGCGGGTGGCCAAAGAAAAAGACAGTAAGGATGCCATATTTAACAACAGCAATATTAATGCAAGAAATAATGCGATAGCTACGCTGGCAGACAATAAGCATATTTTTTATATAGATGTGAATGAAGCGGTCTGCGACGAGGAGGGAAACCTGAATTCAGAATATACTTTTGATAAAATCCATTTGTTAGGGGCATATAATTCCCTGTGGAAAGAATTTTTATTATCCCATGGTGTGGCAGGCAAGGACAAAACGGGAAAATAATATTAAAGGAATAATGGAAAACGAATAAAAATCTCCGGATGGTAAAAACTAACTGAAAGTTAATCATCGGGAGGTTTTTTATGGATACAACGGTTGGAGCAATTTTTGAACAGGGACAGCGGAGTATAAAAGTTCCGGTACCTGTTTTTATAAGAGCAAGCGCGTCAGTTGTGGGAACCAAGGAAGGGGAAGGACCTTTTGGGGACAGTTTTGACATGGTGGGCGGAGATGATAAATTTGGCTGTGAGACTTGGGAGGATGCGGAAAGCACCCTGCAAAAGGAGGCTCTTTTACTGGCTATAGGAAAATCAGAGCTAAGTAATAAAGAAATCAAATATTTATTTGCAGGAGATCTTTTGGGACAATCCATCGCCAGCAGCTTTGGACTTGCCAGTTTTCAGATTCCCCTGGTAGGTATGTACGGCGCCTGCTCCACCTGCGGACTTACAATTTCCATGGCAACAGTTATGATTGCAGGAGGCATGGCGGAACACGCTGCCTGTGTTACCTCCAGCCATTTTGCCAGTGCGGAAAAAGAATTCCGTTTTCCCTTAGGATATGGAAACCAAAGACCACTTTCTGCCACATGGACGGTTACAGGAAGCGGCGCATTTGTTTTAAGCAGTGTAAAAAGCGACAAGGACCGGGCGATGATCTCAGGCCTGACTTTAGGGAAAATTGTGGATTTCGGATTAAAAGATTCCATGAATATGGGGGCGTGTATGGCTCCGGCCGCCGCAGATACCATTTACCAGCATTTGGCGGACTTTGACAGAAAGCCTTCTGATTATGACAAGATTATTACCGGAGATTTGGGTAATGTGGGACAAAAGGCTCTTTGGGATATGATGCGGGAAAAGGGAATGGATATTTCCAAGGTGCATATGGACTGCGGAATGGAAATATATGATAAAAGCCAGGACGCCCATGCGGGAGGCAGCGGCTGCGGATGCAGCGCGGTACTTTTGTCGGCTTATATTTTAAAACAGCTGGAAGAGGGCAGATGGAAAAGAGTGTTGTTTGTGCCTACAGGAGCCTTACTATCAAAGACCAGCTTTAATGAAGGACAGAGCATTCCGGGAATTGCCCATGGAGTGGAAATGGTAAGTTGTAAATAGGGAAAATATAAGGAATGTAGCAAATGGCGGAGGATGCTGTTTGCTATATTTTTGTCAGGATTTTATGATAATTTTGATATTGGTTTTGCTTTCATTTCTCACGGGAATAAAAAAGTCTTGCATGGGGGAGCCGATTATGGGAAAATATTTATGACAGACTGGCAAAAAGAAAATAAAAGGGAAATAGCAGGGAGAAAAGGCAGATTTAAAATATGAATAGTAAAGTGAAAAAAAGAGTGAAGAAAATTATTATTTGCCTGATGGCAGTATTAATTGTATTTGGCGTGTATGCGGCCTATGTTTTTAAAACATATTACCGGCTGTCGGATAAGCTGACTCTGGAAGTAAAAAGAAATGGGGAAAATGCTTACTTTGACGAGGACTTTTCCGTTGTGTCCGGACGCGCATACTCTGTTATGACTTATAATATTGGATTTGGCGCCTATCAGAAGGATTACAGTTTTTTTATGGACGGAGGCAAATCCTCCTGGGCAAAAGATGAAGAGAGCGTGATGGCAGCGGTCAGCGCCATGGGGGAGATTGTAAATACTGTTGCCCCGGACTTTGTTCTTTTGCAGGAGGTGGACATTGACGGGACCCGTTCCTATCATGTGGATGAACTGGAGCTGATTAACCAGTTTATTAAGGGATATTATTATGATTTTGCCCAGGATTATGATTCACCGTTTTTGTTTTTCCCTCCATGGCAGCCCCATGGGGCAAATAAAAGTGGGATTGTCACCTACTCAAGGGCTGAAATAACGGATACTATGAGAAGGAGCCTTCCCATTTCAGAGTCTTTCAGCAAGCTGGTGGATTTGGACAGATGTTATTCTATATCCAGAATTCCTGCGGAAAATGGAAAGCAGTTATGTATTTACAATGTACATACGTCGGCCTATGGAGGCAGCGATGAAATCAGGCAGGCACAGCTTTCTATGCTTTATGAGGACATGCAGGCGGATTACGGTAAAGGCAACTATGTGATCTGTGGAGGGGACTTTAACCATAATTTAAAAGAAGGAGCACAGGAAAATGCGCCGGAGTGGGCCTATCCATTTCCGAGAGAAAGCCTTCCAAAAGGTTTCCGCATGGCCATTGATGGGATACGGCCGCCTTCAGATGTTTCCCATAATACCTGTCGAAGCGCCCAGACGCCTTATGATGAGGCCACAACCTATACGGTTACATTGGACGGATTTATTGTTTCAGAGAATGTGCATGTAAATTATTATCAGCATATGGACTGGGGATATGAATTTTCGGACCACGACCCGGTTTTCATGCAGTTTATATTGGAATAGCAGATGGAATATAAATAGGCGCAAAAGGTCATACTAGCCCGTATAAGTAGAGAAAGAGAGCAGACGTGCTCTGGCAGGGAGGTTAGTATGGCAGGAATCGTTTTATATTTAAAAGCGGAACAGAATGCGGAGGTGATGAACGAGCACGTATGTGTAAAAGACATTGCCTCCGTTTACTGTTCGGATAAAACTGTATGTGCAAAGGCGAAAGCCTTAAAAATTCACCAGTTCAGTGAAAAAGAAAAAAAAAGGAAGGTAATCAGCATATTAAAGGTTATAGAACTGATTGAGAATGCCTGTCCCGGTGTGTCTGTGGAAAGTCTTGGGGAAAATGCCACACTGATAGAACTGGTAAATGTAAACAGACACAAAGGATTTATGCAGTGGGCAAAGATGGTATTTGTTGCTGCTATCAGCTTCTTTGGAACTGGCTTTACCATTATGGCATTTCATAATGATATCAGCATTAATAAAATATTTTCCAGAGTGTATGAAATGGTTATGGGATACCCGGCCGACGGCTACAGCATTTTGGAAGTATCCTATTCTATCGGCCTGGCGGCAGGAATTATCTTGTTTTTTAATCATATTGGAGGCAGAAGGATTACCAAGGATCCGACCCCGATTGAAGTGGAAATGCGGGTGTATGAGACGGATGTAAATAAGGCGCTGATTGAAACAGCTGACAGGGAGGGAAAAACAATTGATGTTTAACCTGATGTTTTTAAAACAGCTTTTTCTTGGAATATGCGGTTTAAGCTTTGGATTTCTGGCATCCGCAGGGGTTTTTACCGTATTGGTTTCTGTGGGACTGATTCCAAGATTTGCAGGAAAAATGCACGTGGCCAAAAAGGTGTTTGTGTTGGAAGAGGCGGTGATTTTCGGTACTCTCTGCGGCGGGTTTTTAAGTGTTTTTTCAGAATACGGAAATTTAGGTGGCCTTGTACTTTCAAAGGAGATATTCGGGGCAGATACGCTTCTTATCTGGAAGTGGGCAGGAAATAGTCTGCTTGTATTGGGAGGTTTTTTTGCAGGAATGTTTGTGGGATGTCTTGCCCTTGCCATAGCGGAAATGTTGGATTCCATTCCTATATTTGCAAGGCGTATTGGATTCCGCCACGGACTTGGCATTGCGATTGCGGCGGCAGCCTGCGGAAAGCTGGCCGGCAGCCTGATTTATTTTGCAAAGGGGATTTATATGTCCGGGCTGTAGAGGAAAATTTGAGCCATAGTTTTGATGCGCATTCCGTGAGAATATGATTCAGTATAAAAATCAATTTATAAGAGTGGGAAAAAATGGATTGAAAAATAGGAGAAAGCCTATTAAAATAGATGGGGATGGAGGTTTGGATATGCGTCAGATGGAGTTTAAAATGGAACGCCCCGGCCTGTTAAAGGAGGGGGATGAGGTAACGGTGACGGAAGGCGTGCTTCCAAGTAACTATTATTATACCATTGATCCTTCCCTTGCCATGTCCGGGAATTTCCCTTTCAGGGAGCGTATGCTGGCCAGAGAGGGAAAGGTCGTCAGTATCATTGAAAATGAACGCGGATTTTATGTAACAGCGGAATTTGATGATAAGGACGAAGGAAATATTTAAAAACAGAGTCCGGCCTGGGAGGAAGCGGAACTGGAAACAGCGAATGACCCAAAGAGCGCGGAACTGGAACAGGAGGAAAATTATGTTAACAAAGGTAGCAACATCAAAGGCGCCTGCGGCCATAGGCCCTTATTCCCAGGGAATGATTGCAAATGGTTTTTTGTTTGCCTCAGGGCAGATCCCCATTGTCCCGGAAACCGGGATGATTGCGGAGGGGGATATTACCGTTCAGGCACAGCAGGTTATGAAGAATGTGGGAGAAGTGTTAAAGGAAGCAGGAACCGATTATGAAAATGTGGTTAAAACCACTTGTTTTCTGGCTGAAATGTCTGATTTTGCCGCATTCAACAGTGTTTATGAAAAGTATTTTACGGGAAAGCCTGCCAGAAGCTGCGTTGCCGTAAAGGAATTGCCAAAGAATGTGCTGTGTGAAGTGGAAGTTATTGCAGTTGTGTAAAAAGGAACGGGCATGGCATAGTACAGGCAGGGGAACCAATATGGAAAATATTATATTGATTGGAATGCCAGGGGCAGGAAAAAGCACAGTTGGGGTAGTGCTGGCAAAGAAGCTGGGGTACCAGTTCCTTGATTCTGATCTTGTCATTCAGGAGAAATATGAAAAACTGCTTTACCAGTTGATTGAAGAAAGAGGCGAAGCAGGTTTTCTTATGCTTGAAAATGAAGTAAATGCGGCGATTTGTGCAGACAAAGCGGTAATAGCCACAGGGGGCAGCGCAGTATATGGGAAGGATGCCATGGCCCATTTTAAGGATATGGGATGTATCGTATACTTAAAGCTCCCTTATGAGGAGCTAAAGGAACGGCTGGGGGATCTTCATGAACGAGGCGTTGTACTAAAAAAAGGATACACCCTTCTGGATTTATACAAGGAACGCTGTGTTTTGTATGAAAAATACGCAGATGTGATTGTTGACTGCAGCGGCAGGGATATCAGAAGCATAGTGGAGGAAATTGCCGGCAAGAGCTGACAGTAAAATACGATTTGAAAAGAATAGATGGAAAGGACACACCTATGAAAAAATACGCTTTGAGAAGCAGTTTCCTGTTGTTTCTGGCAGCATTTATCTGGGGCGTGGCATTTGTTGCCCAGAGTGTCGGGATGGATTATATGGGCCCCTTTTCCTTTAATGGAGCAAGGTTTCTGATGGGAAGCGCAGTGCTTCTTCCTCTTGTATATGTGCGCAGAAAAAAGGACAAAGAAAACAACATTTCCCGTGCCGGATTGAAGATTACGCTTACAGGCGGTATTTGCTGCGGGATTGCCCTTTGCTCGGCGGCTTTGCTGCAGCAGTTTGGGATTATCGAAACTACGGTTGGAAAAGCGGGATTTATCACTACTTTGTATATTATCATTGTGCCGATTATGGGGATTTTTCTCAAAAAAAAGGTACCGGGAAAGGTGTGGATAGGAGCAGTGCTTGCTGCTTTTGGCATGTATCTTTTGTGTATGAGTGAAGAATTTGCCCTAAGCAGGGGAGATACTTATGTATTTATCTGCGCCATTTTGTTTTCCATACATATTCTGGTGATTGATTATTTTTCACCCAGGGCGGATGGTGTGGAGTTATCCTGTCTCCAGTTTCTGACTGCCGGGATTATCAGCAGCATCCTTGCCCTTGTGTTCGAAAAACCGGAGCTTTCCGGTTTTATAGACGGTATTATTCCCTTAGCCTATGCGGGGATTATGTCCAGCGGCGTGGCATATACGCTACAGATTGTTGGGCAGAAAGACCTGGACCCTACAATTGCATCCCTCATTCTTTCATTGGAATCAGTGGTTTCCATGCTGGCAGGATGGGTGATTTTGGGACAGGAGCTTACAAGCAGAGAGCTGTTTGGATGCGTTCTGGTATTTGGAGCAGTGATTTTGGTTCAGCTGCCGGAAAGGGGCAGGAACAGAAACAGGAAATAAAAGGGAAAAAAGGAGGTTTCAAATGTTCGGAAGATTAAAAGAATACCACGTAAATGGACAGAAAGTTTTTTTTACCTTTGAGGGAGCCGAAGCGCATACACGGCCCTGTATAGAAGTGATTTCAGATTGGATTATAAATGTGTTTGCCGACTATACAGGTACGGGACACAGAACAAGAGCGATTGAGGGGGAGCTTGGGGAGAGGCTTAACGGATGCAGCGCCTTGGAAAATAACGGGGATGCACAGGAAAATAAAAATCTTCCGGAAGTATTATGGGAAGAAAGCAGCGTGGTAATCAGCACCAGTAAATTGACCGTAAAGGTCAGCGATGGCTTTCTTGTAGACTTTTATGATAAACAGGGCAGGCCCTTAAGCATGGCTTACAGAGGAAAAAGGAAAAAAGCGGCGCTGATCAGTCAGGCGGCGCTTGAGCTGCTTGCAAAGGAAGGACATGAGGCCTCCGTTGTGGCAGGGGAAGATTACAGAGTGCAGGAGGTAAGATGTCTGGAAGATGCCGACTGCATTTACGGTCTGGGAGATAAGACTGGCTTTTTAAATAAAAGACACTATGAATACGAAATGTGGAATTCAGATATTCCGGACCCTCAGGAAGATAATTTTAAATCTCTTTACAAAAGTATTCCGTTTATGCTTGTTTTGAAGGAAGAGGGAAGATACGGCATTTTCTTTGATAATCATAATAAAACTTATTTTGACTTGGGAAAAGAATGTAATGACTACTATTTGTTTGGCGCGGATGATGGAAATCTGGATTATTATTTTATAGGCGGAGAGAGTCTTAAAAATGTAATTTCAGGTTATACCAGCCTGACCGGACGGGCCCCGATGCAGCAGCTTTGGACTTTGGGATATCATCAGTCAAGATGGGGCTATGAGTCCGAAGTACAAATCCGTGAAGTGGCCGGAAAGCTGCGGGAATATCATCTGCCCTGTGACTGTATTCATTTTGATATTGATTATATGGATCATTATAAGGTTTTCACCTGGAATAAAGAGAACTATCGGGATGAAAGAAAAGTGATATCCGACTTAAAAGAAATGGGCATAAAGGCAGTAACCATTATTGATCCTGGTGTAAAGGTGGAAGAGGATTATTATGTTTATGAGGAAGGCCGGGAAAAGGGATATTTTGCCAAAACACCGGAAGGAGAGATTTATGTCAATGAGGTATGGCCGGGGGATGCGGTATACCCTGACTTTGGAAACCCCGATGTGCGCAGATGGTGGGGAGAAAAACAGAAGTTTCTGACGGACCTTGGTGTATCGGGTGTATGGAATGATATGAATGAACCGGCAAGCTTCCGGGGACCTTTGCCGGATGATGTGGCTTTTACCGATGAAGATGCCCCTGCCCCTCATTCACAGATTCATAATATTTATGGACACAATATGGCAAAGGCAACCTATGAAGGGTGGAAGAGGCTGACAGGAAACCGTCCCTTTGTAATTACCAGGGCATGTTATTCCGGTTCCCAGAAATATACCACTGCATGGACAGGAGACAATCACAGTATCTGGACCCACCTGCGCATGGCGATTCCTCAGCTGTGCAATCTGGGAATGTCCGGCATGAACTTTGTGGGAACGGATATTGGAGGATTTGGAAGTGACGGTACGCCGGAACTGTTTGCCAGATGGATTGAGGCCGGATGTTTTTCGCCTCTGTTTAGAAATCATTGTGCAACAGGCTGCCGGGTACAGGAGCCCTGGCAGTTTGGGGAGGAAGTACTTGCTATCAGCAGAAAATATATAAATCTTCGATACGAACTGCTTCCGTACTTATATGATTTAATGCGTGAAACAGAGCAGACAGGCATTCCCATGCTGCGTCCCCTTGTACTGGAATATGAAAAGGACGAAAATCTAAAGAACCGGAACGACGAATTTATGCTTGGCGACAGACTTCTGGTGGCGCCGGTGGCAGAACAGGGAGCAAGGGAAAAACTGGTATATCTGCCGGAAGGAATCTGGTATGACTACTGGACGGGAGAAGAAAAAGAGGGCGGAAGCTTTTTCGTAAGAAAGGCTCCGTTGGAAATATGCCCGATTTATGTAAAGGCAGGGGCCGTACTTCCCAAATATCCGGCACGGCTTTGTGTGGGAGAAGATAAAGATGATATATTGATTCTTGAAGTCTATCCGGGAGAGGGAACCTACACCCACTATCAGGACAACGGCAAGGACTTCGCATACCGTCAGGGTATGTACAATGAATACAGAATTGTAAATGAAAATGGCGCGGCAACTGTGGAAAAACTGCATGAGGGCTATCAGGAGTATGGAAAGATAGAAATAAGGACCGGAGAGGAAATCTGGAAGCAGCATTCAAAATGCTGATCCTTAAAGGGCGTTTACAACGTGCTATAGCAGAAACAGGGAGGAAGGAAAATGGCAGCAGGAAGCCGGATAAAAGTAACTTATCTGTACCATAGTGGGTTTGCGGTGGAATTGAATCGCTTTTTGCTGGTTTTTGATTATATAAAGGCGAAAGGACAGGGGCTGGGCGGAGGATTCGCCCCGGAACTTTTGGATGACAAGCAGCTTTTAGTTTTTGCCAGTCATAAGCATCCTGACCATTTCCAGCTCTCTGCTTTTGCATGGGCGGAAAATATATCAAAAAACACATGTTATTTTGTTGGAAATGATATCAGGCTAAATGAAAAATATCTTGAAAGGAATGGAATATCACCTGATATTTTAAAACGACTGAACCGGATGGCAGGCGGAAGTGTGTATAAAAGCCCGGAAGATGGCTTTCAAGTTGAGGCTTTGCGTTCCACAGACCAGGGAGCCGCTTTTCTGGTAACGGCTGAAGGCAAATGTATTTACCATGCAGGAGATTTGAATTACTGGTATTGGGAGGAAGAGCCTTTAGAATGGAATAAAAAAATGGAAAGGGACTATAAAGCAGAAATTGATAAAATTGCAGGAAGACATATAGACGCGGCCTTTGTTCCCTTAGACCCCAGACTGGAAAAAGGATACGGTCTGGGAATGGACTATTTTTTACAGAAGGTGAATGCAGAAAAGATATTTCCCATGCACATGTGGGGAAATTATGAAGTGATTGAAAGATATAAACAGACGGAAACGGGAAAACGTTTTGCTGGAAAAATCGCAAATGTTTCGGAAGAAAACACCGAATTTGTTTTCTAAAGCATTTTCATTGCTATGCTTTTGTCGCCGGGATGCCTAATAAAAGGATAAAATAAAAATTAATGTACATAATAATCCATGAAAAAGAAATACGGATAGCTTTTATTTCACTTAAAGCAGGAAGGGAGGATATCATGGATTATTTTAATGCGTTTTGGGTTGGCGGGCTGATTTGCGCACTGGTTCAGATTTTAATGGAAAAAACGAAAATGATGCCGGGCCGGATTATGGTTCTGCTGGTGTGTTTGGGGGCGGTGATTGGTGTGTTTGGGTGGTACCAGCCCTTTGTGGAGTTTGCGGGAGCAGGAGCGTCGGTGCCGCTGCTTGGGTTTGGCAATGTACTTATGAAAGGGGTAAAGGAAGCTGTGGATAAAGAGGGCTTTATGGGACTGTTTTCCGGCGGCTTTAAAGCAGGGGCGGTTGGAACCTCGGCGGCCCTGATTTTCGGGTATCTGGCAAGTCTGGTTTTTAACCCCAAAATGAAAAAATAAAAAGCTAAAGTTGTTCTTTTCACTTTTTGCATATATAATAGATCGCGGTGAGAATAAAATACCGTATGATACTTAAGAAAGGAAAAGTGGAAAGGTATGATAAAGGAAAGACTTCATAAATTAAGAGAAAGTATGAAAGCTGCTGGGATAGACTGTTATCTGATACCTACATCGGATTATCATGACAGTGAATATGTCAGCGGCTTTTTTAGGGTGCGGAACTACTTTAGCGGTTTTACAGGATCAGCGGGTACACTGGTAGTATCTGCTGAGGAAGCGGCGCTTTTTACGGACGGCAGGTATTTCATTCAGGCAGGCAGGGAGCTGGAAGGGACAGGTATCCGGCTGATGAAAATGGGGGAGCCGGGGGTGCCGGAAGTAAAGGAATATCTGGAACAGATTCTGAAAGAGGGGCAAACCTTAGGCTTTGACGGAAGAGTGATAAAGGCAGAGGATGCGGAAGCTTATGAGAAGATACTGGAAAAGAAAAAAGGAAAGCTTATCTGGGATAAAGATTTGGCAGAGGACATCTGGAAGGAGCGTCCGGCCCTTGTTCACCATCCGGTGTTTTTATTGAAAGAATGCTATAGCGGCGAGAGCGCTGCATCTAAAATTGACCGTGTAAGAGCCAAAATGAAGGAGGAAGGGGCGGATATCCATATATTGACTACTCTGGACGATATCGCATGGCTTCTTAATATCCGTGGAAATGATGTGGAAAACTGTCCTGTGGTACTTGCCTATGGGGTTGTGACAGAGGAAAAGGTATTGCTTTTTGCGGAGGACGAAAAAAACGGCGACAAGGATGAGATTTGGCCGGAAGAGGTCCGGCAATACCTGAAAGAAAGCGGAGTCGAACTGTGTCCATACGATAAATTTTATCAGTATGTGTCAGAAATTCATGATAAAAAGGTGCTGTTGTGCAAAGGGCGTATCAGCTGCCGGCTTAAAAAAGAACTTTCCGAAGCTGTGAAAGTGATTGACAAGCCAAATCCCACAGCAGCTATGAAAGCGGTGAAAAATCAGGTAGAAACAGAAAATATCAGAAAGGCCCATATTAAGGATGGGGTGGCGGTTACCCGTTTTATGTACTGGCTGAAGAAAAATGTGGGCAAAATTCCCATGACGGAAATCAGTGCGGCAAAGTATCTTGAAAATCTCCGGAAGGAGACGGAGCATTTTATAGAGCCAAGCTTTGAAACCATCTGCGCTTATGGGGCAAATGGAGCCATTATTCATTATAGTGCACAGCCCCAGTCCTGTGCCGAAATCCGGCCCGAAGGACTTCTTATGGTGGACAGCGGCGGACATTATATGGAGGGAACCACCGACATTACGCGTACTTTTGTGCTGGGGGAAGTTACCCCAAAGATGAGAGAGCATTTTACGCTTGTGCTCCGTGCCATGCTGCAGCTGAAGGATACGAAATTTTTAAAGGAATGCCGGGGAGTTAATCTGGATATCCGTGCAAGGGAGATTTTCTGGGAAAAGGGACTTGACTATAAACATGGAACCGGACATGGCGTGGGATATCTCCTGAACGTGCATGAGGGACCCAATGGGTTTAGGTGGAAAATCCTTCATGATTATAAGGACAGCGCAGTTTTTGAAGAGGGAATGGTGACTACGGATGAACCGGGAATCTACATAGAAGGAAGTCATGGAATCCGGCTTGAAAATGAGCTGCTGTGCCGGAAAGGGGAGGAAAATGAATATGGCCAGTTTATGTATTTTGAAGATCTGACTTATGTCCCGATTGACTTGGATGGCGTTGACCTGTCTGGTATGGAAGAAATAGATAAAAGAAGGCTGAATAAATATCACAGGGAAGTGTATGAAAAGCTTGCACCCTATTTTGAGGGGGAAGAGTTAGCCTGGCTTAAGAATGCCACCCGTGAGGTGTGAATATGATACCTAAAGTTGATACGGACGAAAAGGGGATCCTGAAGGACATAACCTGTTTTGCGCTGGATATGGACGGAACGGTTTACCTGGGAGACAGGTGGATTGATGGAGCGAAAGAATTTCTTGAAGCAATTACCCATGCAGGAAAGAAGTATGTGTTTCTGACAAACAATTCTTCCAAAAATCCCCAGGCATATATGGAAAAGCTTGGACGGATGGGACTGAAAACCGACAGAGAGCAAATCGTCACCTCCGGCATGGCGGCGATTGATTATCTGAAACATCATTTTCCCAAAAAGAAAGTGTATCTTTTGGGAAATGATTTGCTAAAGGCAGAGTTTGAGGAAGAAGGGATTTGGCTGGAGGAAAAGGAGCCGGAGGTAGTAGTAACCGGGTTTGACAATACGCTTACCTATGAAAAAATGTGCAGGGTATGTGATCTTGTCAGAGAAGGGCTTCCCTATATTGCCACCCACCCGGACTACAACTGTCCTACAAAAAAAGGATATGTCCCTGATATAGGGGCAATTCACGCGTTTATCCACGCCTCAGCGTTCCGGTATCCTGATCATGTAATTGGAAAACCCAATGGAGATATTATGGATTATCTCTCACAAAGAGCCGGGGCAGATAAAGAACACACAGCCATGGTGGGAGATCGTCTGTATACAGACGTGGCGGCAGGTGTGAATAATGGCTATAGGGGGATTTTGGTGCTTAGCGGGGAAGCAGGCATGGAAGACGTGGAAGCATCAGAGGTAATTCCACATTTGATTTTTTCCTCTGTAAAAGAAATGATTCCTTATATCTGATAATACAATTACGGAGATATTAGTAAAAATCACGCGTTATTTAAAGAAAAATAACAGGAGATATTTATGGGGTTACAGTTTTATTTTGGCGGTTCAGGCGCAGGAAAGAGCAGACAGCTTCATAAAGATATTGTTGCCTGGGCAAACCAGGAACAGAAGCGTAATTTTCTGTTCCTGGTACCAGACCAATTTACCATGCAGACACAGGTGGATTTGGTAAATGCCAGTGAATGCGGTGGGATAATGAATATTGACGTGCTAAGCTTTGGGCGCCTGGCACACCGGATTTTTGAGGAAACAGGGTACGGAAATAAGCCGGTACTGGACGACACGGGAAAAAGTCTGGTGCTGCGGAAAGTAGCGGCATCATTACAGGGGCAAATGCCTGTCATTGGTAAGAACTTAAACAAAATAGGATATATCCATGAAGTCAAATCGGCAATTTCCGAGTTTATGCAGTATGGCATCAGTACCGGTCAGGTGGGGGAACTGGCGGAGTTTGCCAGGGGACGGGGAGCGCTGCACAGTAAATTAAAGGACTTGGAAATTATTTATAAAGGGTTTAAGGATTACATACAGGAACGGTTTATTACCACGGAAGAAACCCTGGGCCTTTTGACGCGAGCCGTTGGGAAATCACACATTGTAAGGGACAGTGTGATTATTTTTGACGGTTTTACAGGCTTTACACCTATTCAGTACCGTCTGATTCAGGAGCTTCTTAGTTTGACCGAAAGGGTCATAGTCTCCATCACCATTGATATCAGGGAAGATCCGTTCCTGCTTAAGGGAGAGCAGGAGTTGTTTTATCTTAGCAAAAAGACCGTAAAAGATTTGTGCCGTCTGGCTAAGGAAGCTCATGTTAAAAGAACAGGTGATATTTTTATTAAAAATAATCCTCTTCCACGGTTTGGCGATAACAAAGAAATGGCCCATTTGGAACAGCACCTGTTCCGGTATCCGGTACAGCCTTTTGAGGAAGAGAGCAGTGGAAGCATATATTTGATGGAGGCATTAAATCCGGCTAAGGAAGTACAGCAGGTTTGTATCCGGATTAAGAAACTGGTACTGGAAGAAGGGTACTGCTACCGGGATATGGCGGTAGTGGTGGGAGATTTGGAAACCTATGCCGACTATTTTGAGCGGGAAGCTCTTGTCTATGACATACCTGTATTTATGGACAGAACCAGGGGCCTTTTACTGAACCCGTTTATTGAGTATATACGCAGCGCGCTGAAAATTGTACTTTTTGATTTTTCCTATGAAACAGTGTTTCACTATCTGCGCTGCGGTCTTTCAGGATTTGAGCCCCAGGAGATTGATTATCTGGAGAATTATGTGCTGGCCCTTGGCATAAAAGGGAAAAAGAAGTGGAGTCAGGCATTTGTGCGTAGGGCGGACTTAAAGCAGGAATTAGCAGGCACGAAGGAAAAGGAAGAAGAACAAAGACTTTTTTTGGAGAAGCTCAACAGCCTTAGAGAACGCTTTATGGGACAGATTGCCCCTCTTCTGGAAAAAAGAAAGACTGCAGGAGAGCTGGTACGGACCTTGTATGATTTTATTGTGGCCGGAAAAATTCAGGAAAAACTTGCAGGCTATGAGTTGTACTTTAAAGAAAACAAAGATTCGGAGCGGGCAAAAGAATATGCACAGATTTACCGTCTTGTTATGGAGGTTTTGGAGCAGATAATGGGCCTTTTGGAAGAAGAGCCTATGAGTCTTAGGGAATTTGCGGATATTTTAGACGCAGGATTTGCAGAAATTGAAGTAGGGATTATCCCCGGAAGTGTGGACCGGATTGTGGTTGGGGATATGGAACGGAGCCGTTTAAAGCAGGTAAAAGTATTATTTTTCTTGGGAGTCAATGACGGGAATATTCCAAGAACAGCTTCTAGGGGGGGGATCATTTCGGATATTGACAGAGAGTTTTTGCAGCAGTCAGAGTTTGAATTAGCCCCTACACCCAGACAGCAGATGTATATCCAAAGGCTATATCTGTATATGAATATGACCAAACCTTCCGAACGCCTCTACCTGTCCTATGCAAGGGTAAGCAGTCAGGGGAAAAGCATTCGTCCTTCCTATCTGGTGGATATGATGCTAAAGCTTTTTCCCTTAGTGAAAATAAAAAGAACGGACGTTATTTATTCTGCTTTCCATCAGATTGTAGGAAAAAAGGATGGTTTGTCTGCTTTGGCGGAGGGACTTCGGGATTATGCTGAAGGCAGAGCGGGCGCTTTAAAAGAAGAGGAACTTCGGGGGTTATACCAGCTATATGAAAAAGATGAGCTTTATGGCATATGCGCCCGGAAGCTGGAGGAAGCGGCCTTTTCCAGGTATGAACACAGACCCCTGGCATCGGCGGTTGCAAAGGCGCTTTATGGCAGTATGCTGGAAAACAGTGTCAGCCGTCTGGAAAAGTTTGCCGCCTGTGCTTATGCACATTTCCTGCAATATGGTCTGATGCTGAAAGAACGGGAAGAATTCAGCTTTGAACAGGCGGATTTGGGTAATATTTTTCATGGAGTGCTGGAAGCCTTTGCAGGAAAACTTTCAGAAAATAATCTTACGTGGTTTGATTTTGACGAAGAAGAAGGGGACCGGCTGCTTTGGGAGGTTTTAGAGGCATGCACTGCATCTTATGGGGAAACGGTTCTTTACAGCAGCGCCCGCTATGAGTATATGGTGGAGCGGATGTACCGGATTTTAAAAAGAACCATACGGACTTTGAAAGCCCAGCTGAAGGAAGGTTCCTTTGTTCCGGCCTCTTTTGAAATGTCATTCTCGAAAGTGGAGGCCTTAGAGACGGTAAATATTGCTCTTTCTGAGGGAGAACAGATGAAGCTGCGGGGGCGCATTGACAGAATTGATACCTGTGAGGATGAAGCGCATGTTTATGTGAAGGTGATTGATTATAAATCCGGCAGCCGAAAATTTAATCTGGCAGCTTTGTATTACGGGCTGCAGCTGCAGCTGGTGGTGTATATGAATGTGGCGGCGGAGGTTACGGCCAGAAACCACCCGGATAAGGAAGTGGTTCCGGCGGCCCTTTTATATTATCATGTAAATGACCCGCTGGTTAAGGCGAAGGAAGAGATGACGCCGGAAGAAATCAATCAGGAAATTCTAAAAGAACTTAGAACAACCGGAATTGTAAATGAGGACGAAAAGGTAGTAGGTCTGCTTGATAAAAACTTTTCAGAGAAATCAATGGTGATACCGGTAGAGCGGAAAAAGGATGGAAGTTTTTCCCTGCGCTCCAGCACCATAGCCAGGGAGGACTATGAAACCGTTTCCAAGTTTGTCAGCTATAAAATCAGAGAGTTTGGCAGAAGGATACTTGCAGGAGATATAGAGGTCAATCCCTGTGAGCAGGGAGGAAAGCAGTCCTGTACTTTTTGCGCTTATAAGGGAGTATGTGATTTTGAAGAGAAAGTACCGGGATACCATACACGACTTTTGGCGGCGCTGCCGGATGATGAAGTGTTTGAGAGAATGCGGGGAGAACTTGGGGAAAACCGGAAGTAAATTTCAGACTATCTGGCAGTATGGGGAGGTATAAAAATGGCAATTTCATTTACGCCTGAACAGAAAAAAGTAATTGAACTGAGGGACAGGAATATACTGGTTTCGGCGGCGGCAGGCTCCGGGAAGACTGCGGTGCTGGTGGAGCGGATTATACGTATGATTACGGATGAGGTTCATCCGGTGGACATTGACCGGCTGCTGGTGGTGACTTTTACTAACGCCGCGGCTGCAGAAATGCGTGAGCGTATCGGTCAGGCTCTCAACAGGAGGCTTGAGAAGGAACCGGAAAATATCCATCTTCAAAAACAGGCTTCCCTTCTTCACAATGCGCAGATTACAACTATTGACAGCTTTTGCCTGTTTGTGATACGGAATAATTTTAATGACATTGGGCTGGACCCAGGCTTCCGGGTAGCGGACGAGGGGGAGCTGCGGCTTATAAAGCAGGATGTGATGGGAGGTCTTTTGGAGGAACGGTATCAGGAAAAGAGCAGGGCATTTACAGATTGTGTGGAGTATTTTACCGGAGGCGGGAATGATGCGCTTTTAGAAGAATACATCAGCAAACTTTATGAATTTTCCATGAGTAACCCCTGGCCGGAAGAATGGATAGAGGGATGCAGCCAGGATTACAAAATATCAGATACCGGGGAATTGGAAAATACCAGTTGGTGCAAATATCTGACTGCCTATCTACAAACTGTTATGGAGGAATGTATAAACAGTCTGGATGAAGCCTTAAGGATTGTGCACAGGCCGGAGGGCCCTTATATGTATGGGGATGTTCTTGAAAAGGAAAAAGAAATGTTGAGCCGGCTTCTGGGACTGGACACATTACAGGCATTTTATGAGGCTTTTGAAAAGATATCCTTTGGCAGGCTTCCATCCAAAAAGGATGAGTCGGTTAGTTCTGCCTGCAGGGAGAAGGTACAGCAGATTCGGAAAGATATTAAAAAGCAGATAGAAAATTTAAGATCCTCCTATCTCCTTTTTTCTCCGGGGCAGGTAGTTCAGCGGATGGGGGAGGCAGCGCCGAAAGTGGAGGAGCTGCTTTCACTGGTTCTTTCTTATAAACAAAGGCTGGATGAAAGAAAGAGAAGGGAAAATATCATAGATTTTCATGATATGGAACATTTTGCCTTAAACATTCTGTTAAGAAAGGCGGAGGACGGAAGCGCTGTGCCATCTGCAGCGGCGCTGGAATACAGGGAGTTTTTTGAAGAAATTCTGATTGACGAGTATCAGGACAGTAATCTGGTGCAGGAGCTTCTTTTGAAAAGTATTTCCGGGGAAGAGCAGAAAAAGTATAACCGGTTTATGGTGGGGGATGTAAAGCAGAGCATTTACAAGTTCCGGCTTGCCCGGCCGGAGCTGTTTATGGAAAAGTATAGCAGCTATTCCAAAGAGGAGTCCTGCTGTCAGAGAATTGATTTACACAAAAATTTCCGCAGCCGCAGGGAAGTTTTGGACAGTGTCAATGATTTGTTTTACCGGATTATGGGAAAGACGCTGGGGGGTGTGGAGTACGACGCCCAGGCCGCCCTGTATCCCGGCGCCTCCTACCCGGAACTGGCACAGGAACCAGGCGGGCCCCAAGGCAGCGGAGAAAACGAGAGTACAGAAAATGACAGAGGAGAAAATCACAGTGCGTATGGCAGAGCGGAGAACGACAATGCAGAAAACCAAAGTGGAGAGAATAACCGCATAGAGTATTATAATACAGAGTATTGTGTGATAGGAAGGGATGAAACCTCTTCTCTTTCGGTGCGGGAGCAGGAGGCGGCGGTAATTGCCCGCAGGATACAGGAGCTGCACAGAGATTTTCTGGTAACAGATAAGGAAACCGGCAGGCTTCGGACAGTAAAGTATGGAGATATTGTGATCCTTCTGCGCACAACCTCAGGCTGGGCGGAGGAGTTTAAGGGAATTTTGGAAAGAGAAGGGATTCCGGCCTATGTGTCTTCAAGGACCGGTTATTTCCAGGCAGTGGAGATTAAAACCCTTTTGCAGCTGCTCCATGTAATTGATAATCCATTGCAGGACATTCCCCTTTATGGCGCAATGAAATCTTTTTTCGGCGGGTTTACCCAGGAGGAAATTGCGTTACTTAGGGGAGAGAATAGAAAGTCTTTACTGTATGAGCTTTTGACTGCTTATGAAGGGCCTTTAAAGGAACGGGTACAGTTTTTTTTAAACAGACTGATAGTTTACCGGCAAAAGACTGCCTACACGCCGATTCATAAGCTGATACAGGAGATTTTGACAGATACAGGATACCTGGATTATGTAACGGCCCGGCCCGGAGGGGAGCAGCGCAGGGCAAATGTGGAAATGCTGCTGACAAGGGCGGCGGCATTTGAAAACACCAGCTATTACGGTTTGTTCCATTTCCTGCGTTATATAGAACAGTTGGAAAAGTATGAGGTGGATTACGGGGAAGCGGATGTGCTGGATGAAAATGCGGATGTGGTGCGCATTATGAGTATCCATAAGAGCAAGGGGCTGGAGTTTCCGGTCTGCTTTGTGGCGGGACTTTCCAAGAAGTTTAACAGGCAGGATGAGAGCGGCCGTCTGATTGCAGATGTGGATATGGGGATTGGTGTGGACTTTGTGGAAAGCAATCTGCGTCTTCTAAGTCCTATGCTTAAGAAAAGCGCTGTAGCGTTGAAAATGAGAATTGACGCTCTTGGGGAAGAGATGCGGGTGCTTTATGTGGCCATGACCAGAGCCAAGGAAAAGCTGATTCTTACAGCCATGACGCCGGATATTGAAAAGTTTCGGGAGGCCCTGGAGCAAAAAAGAGAGTTTGAGGAAAAGGGCAGGAAAGAAAAGGTTCCTTTTTCCGTACTTGCAGGTGCAGGCTGTTATCTGGATTTTATTTTTCCGTGTCTTGATAAGGTAAATCTGGTGGCGCCGGAAGATATTGTGTATAAGGATATCAAAGATGCTGTGGGGCAGATGGAGAAAAAGCACAGGCTGTTTCAGGAAAATAAAAAGGAAGAGAGGATGACTGACAAAGACAATGAGATTATGACATATTTGTCAGAATGTTTTGAGCGTACTTATCCTTATCAGTATTTGTCCGGTCTTTTTGTAAAAACGACTGTGTCAGAACTTAAAATGAAGGCAATCCATAATTTATCAGATCAGTCAACAGATACCCTGCAGGGGGATAAATCCGGTTCCGGTCAAAATCTAAACCAGGGATTTACCAGAACCTTATTTGAAGAGCCGGAGGTGGTACCTTATATTCCGTCTTTTATTGAAAGCAGGGAAGGAATGTCAGGAACAGACAGAGGAAGCGCTTATCATAAGGTAATGGAGCTGTTTGACTTTGGAGCGGCGTTTGCGCTTACAGGCAGAAAGAGGCTTGAAGCGGAGGTGGAGCGGCAGCTGGATTTATTTGAACAAAGAGAGCTGATAAGCCGCCAGTGGCGGGAGGGAATATCCGTCTATAAGATAACAGCCTTTTTGGAAAGCAGTCTTGCAAAACGGATGGGAAAGGCGGAAAAAGACGGAAAGCTTTTTAGGGAACAGCCTTTTGTACTTGGCCTTAAAGCCAGCAGGCTGGGGGAGGAATTCCCGGAAAACGAGCAGGTGCTGATTCAGGGAATTATTGACGTTTTTTTTGAGGAAGAGGGAAAAATTGTTGTTGCGGATTATAAAACCGATGCGGTAAAGGAGCCGGAAGAGCTGGTAAAAAGATATCAGGTGCAGCTGGATTATTATGGAGAGGCTCTTAGGAGGCTTACAGGCAGGGAAGTGGAACAGAAAATTATATATTCTTTTGCACTGGGAGAGGAGATTGTGTTATACTGAAAACGTATGAAAGGCGAAAGGAAGTCTGCTTAAAGCTTTCCGTACGTGTCTATCAAAACGAATGAGGAGGAAATTATCATGAAACCAAAGTTTGGTATCAAAGAAGTTGTTGCTATCGGTATCGGCACAGCGTTGTTTGTGGCGCTGACGGAAATCCAGATTCCCACACCGATTCCAAACACCTATCTGCAGCCCCGTATGGCGATTATGGCATTTTTGGCAGCCGTATTCGGTCCGGTGGTAGGCGGCGTAGTTGGTGTGCTTGGCCATGCCCTGGGGGATGCCATGTTCTACGGCAGTGTATGGTGGAGCTGGGTGTTCCCTGATGGAGTGGTTGGACTTGCCGTTGGTTTTTTTGCTGCAAAGTACGCAGTAAAAGAAGGCGGATTTGGCAGCGGAAAAATGATTGCTTTCTTTAATATTGTGCAGGTGGCTGCCAATGGGGTGGCATGGATTCTTGTGGCGCCTTTCCTTGATATCCTTATCTATGCGGAACCTGCCAATAAGGTGTTTGCCCAGGGAGCATGGGCGTTTGTAGGCAACATTATTATTATCGGCATTTTAGGAACCCTGCTTTGCGTGGGCTATTCTGCCATTGGAGCAAAATCATCCAGCCTTACCAAAGAGGAGTAATACATGGAGCCTATTATTGAATTTAAGGATTTTTCCTTTAAATACCGGGCACAGGCGGAACCGACTCTCCGGGACATAAATCTTTCGATTATGCCCGGAGAGAAGGTTTTAATCGTTGGGCCTTCCGGCTCAGGAAAGTCCACGCTTGCTCATTGTATCAATGGTCTGGTTCCCTTTTCCTATACCGGGGAATCAAAAGGGGAGCTTACGATTGGAGGGAAAAATCCAAAGGATTTGGGGCTGTTTGGCCTGTCTAAAATTGTAGGTACGGTTCTGCAGGATACAGACGGACAGTTTATTGGGCTGACAGTGGCGGAGGATATTGCCTTTGCCCTGGAAAACGATATGGTGCCCCAGGAGGAATTATTTGCAAAGGTTGATGAAGTAGCAGAAATGGTGGATGTAAAAATGCTGCTTGATCACGCGCCGGGAGAACTTTCCGGCGGGCAGAAGCAGCGGGTTTCCATGGCAGGCGTTATGGTGGACGAGGTGGACATTCTGCTGTTTGATGAGCCTTTGGCGAATCTGGACCCGGCAACTGGCAAGCGTGCCATTGCCATGATAGACCAGATACAGAAAAAAAAGAAAACCACGATTTTGATTATTGAACACCGGCTTGAGGACGCGCTTTACCGGGATGTGGACCGGATTGTGGTGGTAGGGGAAGGACGCATTGTGGCAGATGCAGCGCCGGATGAACTGCTTGTTACGGACATTCTAAAGCAGCAGGGTATCCGGGAACCGCTTTATATTACGGCGTTAAAACATGCAGGATGCCAAATACAGGCGTCGGATAAGCCCCAGCATATTGAAACCATGGAACTGAAAAATTATAATCAGTCTTTAAAAGACTGGTTTGACAGGGCGGAAGGAAAAAAGAAAAAAGAAGAAACAGCGTCGGCCCTGCAGGTGGATGATGTATATTTTTCCTATGTACCGGGAAATCCAATTTTGCAGCATATCCATTTTGATATTCATAAGGGAGAAATGGTCAGCATTGTTGGGAAAAACGGTGCAGGCAAATCCACGCTTTCCAATCTTATCTGTGGATTTTATAAACCTACAAGAGGAAAAATTCTTTTAAACGGAGAAGATATGTCCCCTCTATCTATTAAAGAAAGAGGAGAAAAAATCGGACTGGTAATGCAAAGCCCCAATCAGATGATTTCCAAGCCCATGATTTTTGATGAAGTGGCGCTGGGGCTTGCAGTCAGAGGCGTCCCGGAAGCGGAAATAAAAGAAAGGGTTTTTGAAACGCTGAAAATCTGCGGCCTTTATCCTTTCAGAAACTGGCCTGTTTCAGCCCTTAGCTTTGGGCAGAAAAAGCGGGTGTCTATTGCCTCCATTCTGGTAATGAACCCGGAAGTGCTGATACTTGACGAGCCTACGGCAGGACAGGATTACCGTCACTATACGGAAATCATGGAATTTTTAAAGAATATTAATGAAACCTACGGCATTACCATTATTATGATTACCCATGACATGCACCTGATGCTGGAGTATACGGACAGGGCCATTGTAATTGCGGACGGACATCTGATTGCGGATGATACGCCTGCTAAGGTGCTGACCAATGAGGAAATTGCGGATAAAGCGTATTTAAAGAAAACTTCTTTGTATGACCTTGCGGTAAATTGTCAGATTGGGGACCCTTCCGAGTTTGTGGAGCGGTTTATTGCCTTTGAGAGGGAAAACAGAGTGAGGAAGGAGGAAGGCGGCCATGTCTAAGATTTTAGCGTATGAAGAAAAAGATACCTGGATTCACCGGCTAAGCGGCGTGACCAAACTGATTTTTTTTCTGCTCTGGTGCTTTACCAGCATGATTACTTACGACACCAGAGTGCTGGTGGTTATGGTGGTTTTAAGTCTGGTGATTTTTAAAATTTCAAAAACGCAGTGGAAACAGGTAGGGGCGGTCTTTAAGATGGTTATGCTGTTTCTTACTTTAAATGTGGTGGCTATATTTATTTTTTCACCTGACCAGGGAACTCATGTGTATGGAACCAGAACGGTACTGTTCCACATTGCGGGACCTTATGATGTGACAATAGAGCAGCTTTTTTACGAGTTGAATGTGATCATTAAATATTTTACAGTAATTCCAGCAGTGTTTATGTTTCTGGTAACAACCAATCCCAGCGAGTTTGCGGCGTCCATGAATAAGGTGGGAATCAGCTACAATGTAGGATATGCCATTTCCATTGCTTTAAGGTATATACCGGATGTGCAGGGAGAATTTACCAAAATAAAGCACGCACAGGAGGCCAGGGGAATTGAGATGTCGGGAAAGGCATCTTTAATCAGTCGGATTAAAAACACCTCTTCCATTATTTTCCCTTTAATTTTTTCCAGCATGGACAGAATTGATACGGTCAGCAATGCCATGGAGCTTAGGGGGTATGGAAAACATAAAAAGAGAACCTGGTATATGGAGAAAAAGCTTGGACGTAATGATTATCTGGCCATTGCATTTACTGTAATATTTATGATAGCCGCGCTCCTTGTTACTTTTGCAGATGGGAGCCGGTTTTATAATCCCTTTATATAATTTTTAATAAGAAATCCCTGCCCGGCGGTATTTGTAAGGGGCAGGGATTTTCATTATTCGGGGAACAATTACCCCTTTTTTCTAAAAACAAAAAATAATCCGGCCTTTTTTAATGCAGGCCGCAGTGTCATGTAAATTAACACAGATACCAGGGTGGAGGTGATGGCATTGATGGAGGTGGACGCAATATTCCACGCCAGTGTCAGCTCTGCCGCTGGTTTTCCGAGTATGGCCAGTTTGTACAGATAGCCGATAAGGGGATCAAAAATCACATTAAATAAAAGTCCGCCTGCTGCCGCTAGAGTGGTCCATATGGTAACTTTTTTATGATCGGTTTCAAGGGTGATTTTTCCAAGCTTATGGGCGATCAGCCCGGTAATCAGTCCAATGCAGAATTTCAGCAGAAATGTTTTGGGGGCATATACCACATAAACGGGATCCAAAAGGTCACCGATGGTCATACCGACAGCGCCCCCGATTCCGCCATAGAAGCCGCCAAGAAGCAGAGCGCCCAGCACGCAGACGGCATTTCCAAGGTGGATGGAAGTGGCGTCTCCGCCGGGAAGCGGGATTTTAATCTGCAGAAAAGTAAAAACCACATAGGATAAAGCGGCCATCAGGCCGGTCAGTGCAATTTTTTGTGCTGTCTCATTTTTCATAATTGTAAATCTCCTGTCAGTTTTTCTTAAATTATATACTTAAGTGGCTTTGCAAAAAGTGCCAAATCAGAACTTTTTAACCATACCAGACATACCTGCCAGATAAACTTGTACATTTTACAGGTGGGCGGTATAATAGTTCTGGCTTATGTATAAGGCTTATAGCAGAAGGAAAACACAGGAGAGGCAATGAAGGAAAAAGGAATCAGTGGAAGCACTTTAAAAATAATTGCAATGCTATTTATGCTGATGGACCATACGGCGGCAGTTGTGCTTGGCAGTATACTGATAAAAAATGGTATTTTTGAAGTTGACAATATTTCGGCTGCTTATATTGGCGGTTTAATTGAGGAAGGCATAACAGGGTGGGTCTACCTTTTCTATCAAATCATGCGCAGGTTTTTTGGCAGGCTTGCCTTTCCAATTTATTGTTTTTTGCTGGTGGAGGGCTTTGAAAAGACCCATAACAGGGCCGGATATGTCAGGCGGATGTTTGTTTTTGCGCTGATTTCAGAGATCCCCTTTGATCTGGCATTTAGTTTCAGGGTAGTTGACTTTAGTTATCAGAATGTGTTTTTCACCCTTTGTCTGGGATTTTTGATGATGTGGGTGATGGAGACAGTGGAAAAACACTGCCATATACAAGCAATCCGGTTTTTAGGATATGGCGTGTCTGTTCTTGGAGCTGTTTTTGCGGCGGAGAGGATGGGAAGTGATTACGGGGCAAAGGGGATTATTGCCATTGCTTTGTTGTTTTTATTCCGCAAAAATAAATGGGAACAGATAGCGGCAGGCTGCGTTGCCTTTGTGTGGGAGGTTACGGCGCCTTTGGCCTTTTTGCTGGTGGGGCTATATAACGGCAGGCGGGGACTTTTGCTTAAATATGTTTTTTATATATTTTATCCGGTGCATTTATTAGTGTTGTACCATATTGCGATTATTATTTATTTCTAAAAGTTTATTTTCTTTTTCTAAAGTTTCTGAAATTTTTTTGAAACCGGATTTCCCTTGTTGACACAAATTGGAAGGAAGCATATAATTCATATAGTTAACTAGTTAAATATTAATTATTTAAGTATACCAGGAGGGGAAAATGGATGGGGAAGCGCAAAGACATTGTGTTATCAATCTTTTCCGTATTGCGGATCAGAGTATAAAGCGTGCCATAAACAGGAAGGTTGCGGATACGGGGGTGTACAGAAGCCAGCACCGGCTTTTGATGATGTTGGGAAAACATACTGACAAGTCCCAGACAGATATTGCGGAAATGCTGGACATTTCCCCGGCAGCTGTGGCGGTATCCTTAAAGAAACTGGAAAAAGCGGGATATATCAGCCGCCAGTGCAATGAGGCGGACAATCGAATCAATCAGGTGGTGATAACCAAAAAAGGAAAGGAATCCATAGAAAAAAGTATTGCGTACTTTCAGGAAATTGAAGAAGCGGTGCTGGAGGGTTTTTCAGGGGAAGAGATGGAAATGCTGGCATCCTTTTTCCAGCGGATTATAGAAAATGGTGACAGATACTACCGCACCCTTTCACAAAAGAAAAATTAAAAGAAGGCCATGGAAGGGCGAAAGCGGAACTATAAAACAGCGAAAGCCCGTCCATGAGCCCAGAGAAAAGACAGGATGCGAAGCAGACAGGATTTTCTCTGAAGGAAGAAGGCCATGGAAGGGCGAAAGCGGAACTATAATATAGAAGGAGAAAAATTATGAGCAGGTATTGGAAGTATATCAGACCATATATTGGGGCGTTTATTGTGGGCCCTCTTCTTATGATTGTGGAGGTAATCGGGGAGGTGGCGCTGCCCAAATTTATGGCAAACATTATAAACATTGGGGCAGCCCAGCACAATGTTCCTTATATTGTTGGAATGGGAGCGGCCATGATTGTCACAGCGCTTTTGATGATGGCAGGAGGAATTGGCGGCGCTTATTTTGCAGCGAAAGCATCCATTAGTTTTTCGTCTGACTTAAGGAGCGACGTATTTGACAAGGTGCAGAAGTTTTCCTTTGCCAATCTTGACCAGTTCAGTACCGGTTCATTGGTAACAAGGCTTACCAATGATATTACACAGGTACAGAATTTGATTAATATGGCGCTGCGTATGATGCTCCGTGCACCGGGAATGTTGATCGGAGCCCTGATTATGGCTTTTATCATGAATGCACAGCTTGCCCTTGTGGTGCTTGTGGTAATTCCGGTTCTTATCACTTTGATTGCCATTGTTATTAAAGTTGCTTTCCCACGGTTTGAAATTATGCAAAAGAAGCTGGATTCCCTGAATTCTACCATTCAGGAGGTGCTTACCAATGTGCGTGTGATTAAGTCTTTTGTAAGGGGCGGTTATGAGCAAGAGCGGTTTGCCAAAGCCAATGAAGAGTTGAAAGAGTCCAGTTTAAGCGCATTTAAAGTGGTAATTTTAAATATGCCGATTATGATGGTTATGATGAATGTTACAACTTTAGGTGTGGTATGGTTTGGCGGAAAGCAGATACTTGCCGGGGAGATGCCGGTAGGGGATTTAACGGCCTTTACCACATATATTGTGCAGATATTAATGTCTCTTATGATGCTTGCCATGGTTTTGCTCCAAAGCTCCAGAGCGCTGGCATCTCTTCACCGTATTACGGAAGTGCTGGACACGGAAGTGCGGCTTACAGATGTGGGATGTGTTTACCCGGAAAAGACGGTAGACAGCGGCAGAGTTGAATTTAGGGATGTGTCTTTCCGGTATTACAGGGAAAATAAGGAAGATGTGCTTTCCCATATTAATTTTAAGGTTGAAAGCGGGCAGGCGCTTGGCATTATTGGTTCTACAGGCAGCGGGAAAACCACGCTGGTACAGATGATTCCAAGACTCTATGATGCTATCAGCGGCCAGGTTTTGGTGGATGGGGTAAATGTAAAGGATTATTCCTTAAAAAATCTGCGGGACGGGGTTGGCATGGTACTCCAGAAAAATGTGCTTTTTTCCGGTACAATTATGGAAAATCTGATGTGGGGGGACCCGGAAGCTTCCAGAGAAGAGATTTTGGAGGCCTCCCGTGCGGCCCAGGCGGACCCTTTTGTCAGCTCTTTTACGGAAGGATATATGACCGAACTGGGACAGGGCGGCGTTAACGTATCCGGTGGGCAGAAGCAGCGTCTTTGTATTGCGAGAGCGCTTTTGAAGAAACCTAAAATTTTGATCCTTGACGATTCCACAAGTGCGGTGGATACCGCTACGGAGGCGAGAATCCGTGAAAGCTTTAACAGCACTTTAAAGGATGCCACAAAGATTATTATTGCCCAGAGAATAACTTCCGTTATGGAGGCAGATCAGATTTTGGTGCTGGATGAAGGAAAGATTGTGGGAATTGGAAACCATGAACAACTTCTGAAGGACTGTGAACCTTATCAGGAAATTTATTATTCACAGATGGATAAGGAGGCCAGTGCATAATGAGACAGGAAAAATTAGAGTATTTTCAAAAAAAATATGAAAGCCGTTTAAATCCCGCATCAGACGGGGAGATGCCCGGAGGGATGGAGGCTCCAGGGGGCCCTGGCCATGGTCATGGAAGAAGAGGCGGAAGGGGCCCAGGCGCCGCAGGCGGCAGGAAGCCTAAGAATGTTAAGAAAACAATGGGAAGGCTGCTTGGCTATATATCTCATGAAAAGGCAAAACTGATAATTGTTTTTCTGTGTGTGATTGGAGGGACGATTGCAAATCTGGCGGGTTCTTATATGCTGCGCCCTATTATTAATGGATTGACAGCGGAAAACGGAAGTGTTTCCAATCTTTTTAAAGGGATTGCTGTTATGGCATGTATTTATTTGATTGGTGTGGCTGCACAGTATTTACAACAAAGGATTATGATAGGAATTTCCCAGAATGCAATTTTAAAGCTTCGGAATGACTTGTTTGGGAAAATTCAGAAGCTTCCTGTACGTTATTACGACACAAATAATCACGGGGATGTGATGAGCCGTTTTACAAATGATGTGGATGCGGTAGGGGAAATGCTTAACAATACGGTGGTACAGCTGATTTCAGGAACAATTAATATTATTGGAACCTTTTCCCTTATGATATACACCAATGTATGGCTGACATTGATCACTATCGTTATGATACCTGTTATGTTAAAGGCAGTCCAGGCGGTAGGAGGAAGAAGCCGGAAATACTACCGCGCGCAGCAGGCGGCAATTGGTACGCTGAACGGATTCATAGAGGAAACGGTTACAGGACAGAAGGTGGTTAAGGTGTTTAACCACGAAGATGATTCCCGTGATGAATTTGAATTTTTAAATAAAGATTTACGGGGCAAGCAGATTAAAGCACAGTTTTTTGGCGGTATTATGGGACCTGTTATGGGAAATTTAAGTCAGGTGAGCTATTCCCTGACAGCATGTATCGGCGGTATATTATGTGTTCTGCGCGGGTTTGACTTAGGCGGCCTTACAGTGTTTGTAAACTATTCCCGTCAGTTCTCCCGTCCGATTAATGAAGTGGCAATGCAGGTAAATACTATCTTTTCGGCTCTTGCGGGCGCAGAGCGTGTTTTTGCGGTTATGGACGCGGAGCCGGAAAAAGAGGATGTGAAGGATGCTGTCCGCATTGCGGCAGGGGAAGCTGTCCGGGTGAAAATAACAGATGCCGGACAGAGTATGGAAAGAGGGGAAGAGAAAAATTATTATCTTATTCCCAGGGCCAATGCCATTACCAAACAAGAAGGATTTATGGAAGGTGTGCTGAAGGAGGATGCAGAGTATTATTATAAGGAGGTGAAGGGGGCGGTTACGCTTAAGAATGTAACCTTTGGCTATAATCCGGATAAGACAATTCTGAAAGATGTATCCCTTTATGCCAAACCAGGGCAGAAAATTGCATTTGTAGGTTCTACAGGCGCAGGGAAAACTACAATTACCAATCTGATTAATCGTTTTTATGATATTGACGAGGGAAGTATTACGGTAGATAATATTCCCATTACGGAATTTGAGAGGGATTCTCTTCGCAGAAATATTGCAATGGTTTTGCAGGATACTCATCTTTTTACAGGAACTGTCCGGGAAAATATACGTTATGGCAGGCTGGACGCCACAGACGAAGAGGTGGAGCAGGCAGCAAGGACAGCCAGTGCCCATTCTTTTATCATGCGGCTGGAACATGGATATGACACGATGCTGGAGGGAGACGGCGCCAATTTAAGCCAGGGACAGCGTCAGCTGATCAATATTGCAAGAGCAGCTATTTCCAAGGCCCCGATTCTGATTCTGGATGAAGCCACCAGCTCTGTGGATACCAGAACAGAAAAACATATTGAGAAGGGTATGGACCGGCTGATGGCTACCAGAACCACATTGGTAATTGCACACAGACTTTCTACCGTCCGCAATGCCAATGCGATTATGGTATTGGAAAATGGTGTGATTATTGAGCGTGGGGATCATGATGATCTGCTTGCCCAGAAGGGACGGTATTACGAGCTGTATACAGGACTTAGTGAATTAGATTAGAAATAAAAACGTCAGAAGCAGCAGAAGCGGAACTAAAAACAGCGAAAGCCCCGGAAAGCGCCGGGAGGAAATAATGGATGCGAAGCAGACAGAATTTCCTCCGCTGGTTGATGGAGCTAGAAGGGGCAGGAGCGGAACTTATAATAGGAGAATGCGGAATGAAAAGTGTTTTGGTAGTGGTGGATATGCAGAATGATTTTATTGATGGCGCCTTGGGTACAGAGCAGGCACAGGAGATTGTGGAAAACGTGGTGGAAAAAATCCGGAATTATGCAGGCGGACTGGTAATTGCCACAAGAGATACCCACGAGGATAATTATCTGGAAACTTCAGAAGGCAGGCACCTGCCTGTTCCTCACTGTATCAGAGGAACCAAAGGGTGGGAGATTAGAGCGGAGGTGGCAGATGCCTTACATAAGGTAAATGCTGAAATAATTAATAAACCAACCTTTGGTTCTTTGGATCTTGCAGAGAAACTGGCGCAGATGGAAAAAGAGGAAGAGCTGGAAATCGAACTGGCAGGACTTTGCACAGATATCTGCGTGGTATCTAATGCACTGTTGATAAAGGCGAAACTACCGGAAGTGGTTATGAAAGTGGATAGCAGCTGCTGCGCGGGAGTAACGCCGGAAAGCCACAAAGCGGCATTGCTTACCATGAAAATGTGTCAGATTGAGGTGTTATAGAAGACTTATTATAAAATATGAATGGTGAATGATAATCAATATCCGCAATAGAAGCGAGAAATTTGACCATTTTTCTATTAAATCAAAATTGGAAAGTGGGATACTTTATAAATTGATAAAGTCGATAGTTACCTCCTCCAAAGCAGACATAAGAAGAGCAGAGCGTATTCGTTCGTGCCGGAGCGTGTTTGAAAGATGCCCTCTGTTAGATGTGAGGCACAATTTTCAAACAAGCTCTGGCAATCCCTGTCAAGATGGCTTATTCTAAATAGGGATTGAACAATATAAAAAAGGTTTCTTGTTCTGACCTTTTATATTAATCGGACAGATTTTTTATGTATTTACATTTCGGATAATTAGAACATCCCCAAAATTTTTTCCCTTGATTATTTCCCCTGGAAGCCACACGCATAACTAGCTTTCCACCGCAGCGGGGACATACTGCTTTTTCAGTATTTGGAGTTGCGGTTGTTGTAGGGGGAATTTGTGAAGTATTATTCTGAGCTTTTTGCTGAATATTTCTAATGTGCATTATTTTCCGGGCTTCATCTACTTGTGTAAGAGGATACAGTTTTTCAAATAAAGCATCAATTTTGCCTGTTGATAATTGTATGCCTGCCTTTGCAGCGTTTTGACGAACTGCAGAAAGAAGATTGTACCGGTTAACAACATAATGCTTTCCGCTTGTTAAAGTAACATTTTTTAAGGTACAACGGTCACTAAATACGATATAAGAATAAAATGGCAGTGTCTGATCCGCGAGAAATGCCTGAAGCCATTTTAGATGCCCTTTGTTTTGTAAAATTGGATTGTAAAATTGTTTTTTCTGTGACCGGGTTCTTCCGGCAGGCAGAGTCTGGGTCCAATACTGCTGGGATTCCGTACCAAAAATCCATCCGCTGTAATTTTTGGATTCAAATACATATATACCCGATTCATGTAAAAGAACAACATCTAATTCCGTGGTTTCTCCATTATTTTTGGGTATATATAAATTAAACAAATACCGTTTGTATCCCTCAAGTGATTTCAGGTATTTATATGTGAAAAATTCTCCCAAAAGCCCCTTATTTAACCAAACATTCATATAGGCATTTTTGGTTTGATGGTAATATTCCGTTTTTTCATATTGTTTTTTCTTAAAAAAATATACTATGAAAATAATTAAAATACTCAAAAATAAGATTACCATTAGATATTCCTCCTTTTTTCTTTCATTTAATATACCATAAATTAAGAGGCATGGAAACAGTGGAGATTATAAAAGGATTTTTCCCTTTCGAATACATATTTCCTTGTTCATATCCAATTAACAGTTGACAAATCCTCCGCAAAAGTATATCCTTAACAAAAATAAATAAATCGCTAGGGGAGCATTCGCTGAGAGTGCATATGGATCCGGAAAGGGGCCATATGCTGACCCTCATCACCTGAACCGGATAATACCGGCGTAGGGAAGCAGGTTTTATAGAAGCAGATTTTATGGAAGCAGACTTTTGGTTTGAATACTGACATTCGCGTTTCCGGCATGGACAGATCAGTATTATAGCAATGACCGGTGTTTTGTCTTTTATGGGAAAACACAATTCCATAAATTCACCTATCTATAAAGCAAGCCATCTCCTCCTGTGATAAAACAAGGAGGTTTTTTATGTCTTTTTTTGCAAAGGAAATTATTGATGATGAATGGGGAAACTATTTTGAGCTGACCGGGGCTGGATATGGGGCGTTGGTGGCCATTATGATTCTCATTCTCCTTATTGGCTGTGTATTCAGCGGCAGGGATGGAAAGAAAAAGGTAAGCGCCAGACAGTTGGCATTTTCAGCCATGGCTATGGCCCTTGCCATGGTTACAAGCATGATTAAGCTGATAGATATGCCGATGGGGGGAAGTGTGACTTTGTGCAGCATGCTGTTTATCTGTCTGACCGGTTATATGTTCGGGCTGCGGGGCGGGCTGCTGTCGGCAGTGGCTTACGGCTTTTTACAGCTGGTGGTTGACCCCTATATTATCAGCATTCCACAGATGCTGACAGACTATCTGCTTGCTTTTGGAGCGTTGGGTCTTTCAGGCGTATTTTCCAATAAAAAGCATGGGCTGGTTTTGGGATACCTTTTGGGGGTTTTGGGAAGATACTTCTTTACATTTTTATCAGGAATGATATTTTTTGGAAGCTATGGGTCCAGCTTTCATATGTCAGCGCCTGTGTATTCACTGGTATATAACGGGGCATATCTGGGGCTGGAAGCGTTGGTCACAGTAGCGGTTTTGATGCTTCCTCCGGTAAATCATGGGATTAAGAAGATAAAAGCTATGGCTGCGGAGCCCAATGGAGTTTGACAAAATATACCACAGCTGTTTTCGAAACGAAATTCTTTTTCGAAACTTTTTTGCTGGAAGTTTCAATACCACTTGTAAATTTTAACTACAAGTGGTATTCTTTTTATATAGTTTGGAAACGTTACCAATAACAGATAACCAGAACAGTGAGCCTAGAGCGTGTTTGAAAAATCATTTCCAACATCTGCACGCCCCACTTTGCGTGATATTTGCGCCAAATTCAGGTTACATAGCCCGCTATGCGCCCTTCATTTGGCACAAATCTCCCACAAATTGTGACGTACATCTGCTGGGAAGCATTTTTCAAACACGCTCTGGGGAATCTCATGGCAGTATGTCTGTCAGGTTTAGGTTATAAAGGTTATTTGTGAGCAATTTAAGTAAAAAGGAGAACAGAAATGAGAGCGTGCGGAATTTTATTGCCGATATCCAGCATTCCGTCGGCCTATGGAATCGGAACTTTTTCAAAAGAGGCCTATGAATTTGTGGATTTTCTTGAGGAGGCGGGGCAGTCATACTGGCAGATATTGCCACTGGGACCTACTGGCTACGGGGACTCCCCTTATCAGTCTTTTTCCACCTTTGCGGGAAATCCCTATTACATAGATTTGGAAGAGCTGGTTGAAGCGGGACTGATTACCAGACAGACCTGTGAAGACTGTGACTGGGGCGGCAGCGAGGCCTATGTGGATTATGAAAAAATTTACCTGTCCCGTTTTAAGGTACTGGAGGAAGCTTTCCAGAACAGCAGGATTGAGGAAGATGAGGATTTTAATGCTTTTGTGGCTGAAAATGATTTCTGGCTCCCGGATTATGCCCTTTATATGGCGGTTAAAGACTCTTACGAGGGGAAAAGCTGGTCAGAGTGGGAGGAAGATATCCGGCTTAGGAAGCCGGAAGCTCTTGCAAGATATAAAGAACAGTTCAGGGACCAGATTGCATTTTATGAGTTCCAGCAGTATATGTTTAATATCCAGTGGACAAAGCTGAAAAAATATGCCAATGACAAGGAAATTAAGATTATTGGCGATATTCCGATTTATGTAGCCTTTGACAGTGCAGATACCTGGGCGAATCCGGAATTGTTCCAGTTGGACGAAGCAGGGCTTCCGACTGGTGTGGCAGGCTGCCCGCCTGATTCTTTTTCCGCTACGGGGCAGCTTTGGGGAAATCCTCTTTACCGCTGGGAGTATCACAAGGAGACAGGATATGAGTGGTGGATGAAGAGAATTTCCTATTGCTATAAACTCTACGATGTGGTAAGGATCGATCATTTCAGGGGGTTTGATGAATACTATAACATTCCTTTTGGGGATGAGACAGCGGAATTTGGCAAATGGGAGAAGGGACCAGGGTACGATTTGTTTAAGGTTATGAAGCAGAAAATCGGAAATAAACCTGTAATTGCTGAAGATCTTGGATTCCTGACGCCTTCTGTTGGAAAGCTTTTGAAAAAAACTGGCTATCCGGGAATGAAAGTTCTGCAGTTTGCCTTTGACTCCAGAGAAAAAAATGACTATCTGCCTCACAATTATACGGCTAATTCCGTTGTGTATACAGGCACCCATGACAATGATACGACTTTGGGCTGGTATCAGGCTATCAGCCGGAAGGACCGCAGCTTTGCCAGACAGTATTTGGATATCAGAAGCAATAAGGAGCTGGTGTGGAACTTTATCCGCGCAGCAGTAGCCAGTGTGTCAGACACAGCGGTGATTCCCATGCAGGATTATCTGGAGCTTGGCGGTGAAGCCCGGATTAATGTGCCCTCTACCCTTGGAGACAACTGGAAATGGCGTATGGTCAGGGGGCAGTTAGAAGAAGGCCTTGCCCAAAAAATTTGTGAGCTTTGCAGGACCTATGGGCGTGTAAGGTAATTTTTTAAAAAGGCTTTTTGGACATGGTGGAGTTATGATATTCGGGATCGTCTGTCACATCCTCACCCAGCCATGAGGGAGGCAGAAAGGCTTTGGCAGTTTCAATATCGGGAAACTCCACCTCCCCAAGGATAAGAGGGGCAAAGGGCGCATCAAAAACATCCAGCTCAAGGGTTAAATTTAAACCTTCCGCCGGGCAGGGGAAGCTTTCTCTAAAAGCAGGCTTGTCAATGGGAATCAAATATCTTTTTTTGGAAATGATATTGCCATCCGCTTTGGAAAGCAGATGTAAGTAAGCGTCCCTGTTTAACGGCAGGTTGTATTCTTCTCTTGCCATCAGCCCCTTTCCTTTATAAGTCAGGTAATATTCTTCCTCCTGTCTGCGGATGCGGACCACAGGGCTGGTGCAAAGATAAGCCTGTTCAATGATAAGGCAGGGAAAGGACGACAGGTTTTCGGGTATTTTTTTTATTAAAAATTTTCGTTCAATTTCCATAGAATTTGTTCCTTCCAATTCATAAATTTTTGTAAAGTATGTGGGGCTGTTCATAAAATTATTATAATATTCCTTAAGAAAATTTACAAATCATTAATTGGAAATTGAATATAAATAATGGTAAAATGTTACTGTTCACAGAAATGACGGAAACTTCTTTTTTGTCTGTTTCGGTGAACAGTAAAATATTGTAAAAAGGCGGATTGAATATGAGTAAAGTATGTGTTTTTTTTGGAACAGGTTATGAGGAAATAGAGGCGCTTACTGTAGTTGATCTTCTGCGCCGGCAGGGGATAGAAACAGATATGGTGTCTGTTACAGGGGAAAAGACAGTGACTGGCTCCCACAAGATTAAAGTGGAGATGGACAGGTTGATTGAAGAAGTGGATTTTGATGGTGTGGACATGATTGTGCTGCCAGGAGGAATGCCGGGAACGAAAAATCTGGAAGCCTGTGAATTTTTAATGAAACAGGTAGATGCTTTTGCATCGGCGGGTAAATTTGTGTGCGCCATCTGCGCAGCTCCTTCCATATTAGGGCACAGGGGTCTGTTAAAAGGAAAAAAGGCTATTGCTTATCCGGGATTTGAAGACCAGCTGGAAGGCGCGCAGGTTGTATATGATCCGGCAGTAAGAGATGGAAACATTATTACAGGAAGAGGTATGGGATGCGCCATTGATTTTGGGCTGGAAATTGTGGCTTGTTTGAAGGGCAGGGAAGAGAGCAGGGCACTTGCAGAAAAAATTGTTTACATAAATTAAGGCACAAGGGATTATGTCTGAAAATATTGGATATTTAAATGGCTATTGAAGCAGTGCAGCAGCGAAGGCTTGGGGATGCGGAAGGCGGATTTAAAATAACGAGTTTTCAGGCGATGGCTTTTATGCAATACTGCAGATCTGTCCGGTCTGTGGTGTGCGGGGGTAATAAATGAATATATTGTTTTTTTTGACGCCGAAAAGTGAAGTGGCTTATGTGTATGATACAGACACTTTGCGGCAGGTTCTTGAAAAAATGGAAAACCATAAGTATTCCGCAATACCGATTATAGCGAAAAAGGACGGAAGATATATTGGGACACTGACAGAAGGGGATTTGCTCTGGTATATTAAGGATTATGGAGATTTATCCATACGGCAGGCAGAAGAAATACCGATTCTGCATGTGGCGCGCAGATATGACAATGAGCCGGTAGATGTGGATGTGGATATGGAAAATCTGCTGAACAAGGCAATGAACCAGAATTTTGTTCCGGTGATTGATGACAGGGAACGGTTTATCGGGCTGATAACCCGGAAGGATCTGATTCAGTATCTTTGCAGAAAACTTGTTACTGTCCAGCTAGAAGCAGGCGGCATGGGGATTGGAAACAGTTTCCGGTAAAAGAAACATAAAAGAGAAAGGAACTGGCAGGAAATGTTTAATCAGTTAACACAGAAAGATATTGACGCTATGGAGGCAGAAATAGAGGAAAGAAAGCTGGTAATCCGTCCAAGGCTGCTTGAGTCAGTAAAGGAAGCCAGGGCCCAGGGCGATTTAAGCGAAAACTTTGAATACTATGCTGCAAAAAGAGAAAAAAATAAAAATGAGAGCCGTATCCGTTTTCTGGAGAAAATGATTAAGACTGCCCAGGTAATACCGGATGATTCCAGCGAAGATGAAATAGGTATGAATAATACAGTGGAAGTAGAATTTGAGGAAGACGGTTCCATTGAAAAATATAAAATTGTTACGACTATGCGCGGAAATTCTCTGGAAGGACTTGTGAGCATTGAATCACCCATTGGCAAAGCGCTTATGGGACATAAAGCAGGCGACCGGGTGTATGTGCAGGTTAACGCTGACTACGGATATTATTTAATTGTAAAGTCAATTGAAAATACTAAGGACGATGGCAGCGACAAAATAAGAAGCTTTTGAATAGCTTCTAAACATTTTTTTACGGAAAAACTTACCATAATAATTTTCCAAACACCGTTAATACTATGAACAAGATAAGTGATAAAGAAAAAGCTTTGAACAGAGAGAAATCTTTGGGATAAGCAAAAATCTTTAAAAGCTTATCCCAAAGGACTGCAACAGCGGTCAAAAATAATTAACGGAGGTGAAAAAGATGGCTAGCAGCAAATCTAATAGAGTAGAAGTTCCAGAAGCTAAGGCAGCTATGGATCGTTTCAAAACAGAAGTTGCTTCTGAGCTTGGTGTTAACTTAAAAGAGGGTTACAATGGTGACTTAACATCCAAGGAAGCCGGATCAATTGGCGGTGAAATGGTTCGTAGAATGATCAAAAAGCAAGAAGAAATGATGAAATAACAAAAGGCTTTGCGATTTATAATTAAAAAATGGCCCGTCTGCGGGAGGCAGGCGGGCTGTTTTTTACATAAAGGACATATCAGCTTTTCACATATTTGAAAATACAGTTACTCCCCGTTTTTCAGGTATTTTTGTAAAGGTATCCAGATTAAGTAAGCAAGCAGACTGCCTATCAGCGCTGTCACCAGCTGGGTAACCGAAAAGGTTATTCTTGCAGTGGAAAGAACCTTGGGCAGCGCCTCCGGTTTGGGAAGCCGGGAAGCTATATTTCCGCCGAAAATGGGAAGAATAACCAGCACAACCACAATTCCCATAAAAACGGATTTTAAAATGGAACCTGCGGCCAGACCAGCAGGCAGCTTCCATTTAAAATTTTGTTTATTTTGGAAATACCAGACACTTGCCGCCAAAATAATGTTTCCGGCCATTACTACAGGAAACATCAGGGGAATAGCAGCCATAATCGGTGAGCCGGTAAAGAAAAAGGCGGTAACCGGGGCGATAATGCTTAAAAGAACCCCGCTCCAAAGCCCCACGGCCAAAACCGCAATAATAATGGTGGCATTTACCACTGGCCCTGTAATATATACGGAAAGGTTTTTAAAATACTGGCTCCCAATACAAATGGCAAGCAGCAGTGCGGTCTGCACCAGATGACTGGTTGAAAATTTTTCATTATTTTTCATAATATCCCTCATTTCTGCCCTGTCTGCGGATTTGGGCGCAGATATAAATTGAAGGCTGCTCTTTTGACAGGAACCTACTTTTTGCGGGCAATTAATAGTATAAAAGAAGAGATAGGAAAAATCAAGGTAAAAAGTGCCTTAGACTGGCTGGCAAAAGTAAAAGTGTTTAGTTTTAAACTAAGTTTTCATAGAAAAAATCTGGTAATTTAGTTATAGGTATGCTATAATCGTAAAATGACTGTGGATATTTCCCGATTTGACAATAGCAGTACGCGAAGAGGGCAGCGTTTGTTAATAACATGAAAAATAAAAGGATACAGGACTTATTAAGGAGGATGTACTAGGATGAGCGTACAGGTAGAAAAATTAGAAAAAAACATGGCAAAACTTACCATTGAAGTTTCGGCGGAAGAGTTGGAAAAGGCATTGCAGGACTCTTATTTAAAAAACAAGAACAGGATTAGTGTGCCGGGTTTCCGTAAAGGTAAGGTGCCCCGTCAGATGATAGAAAAAATGTACGGGCCGGAAATTTTTTATGAGGATGCGGCCAACAAGCTGATTCCTGATGCCTATGAAAATGCGGTAACAGAATGCGGTGAGGACATAGTTTCCACTCCGGAAATAGAAGTTACCCAGATTGAAAAAGGAATGCCCTTTATTTTTACCGCGGAAGTTGCCCTTAAGCCGGAAGTGAAGCTGGGCAAGTACAAAGGCGTGGAAGTTAAGAAGGCGGATATTACCGTAACAGACGAGGAAGTAGAAGCCAAAGTAAATAAAGAAAGGGAAAATAACGCCCGCAATATTGAAGTCACAGACAGACCGGTAAAGGACGGAGATATGACAGTTCTGGATTTTGAAGGATTTGTGGACGGCGTCGCTTTTGAAGGCGGTAAGGGTGAAAATTATCCCCTGACCATTGGCTCCGGCGCATTTATTCCCGGTTTTGAGGAACAATTAATCGGTGCGGAAATTGATAAGGAAGTGGAAGTGAATGTAACCTTCCCGGAGGATTATCAGGCAGAGGAATTAAAAGGAAAAGCGGCAGTATTTAAATGCGCAATTAAAGAAATCAAAGAAAAAGAACTGCCAGATGCGGACGACGAATTTGCAGCGGAGGTTTCGGAATTTGATACCCTGGAAGAATATAAAGCAGATATCAGGGCTAAACTGACAGAAGAAAAGGAAAAGGCGGCAAAGGACCAAAAGGAAGCGGCGGTTATTGAAGCAATTGTAAATGACTCTGATATGGAAATCCCGGAGGCAATGATCAAAACCCATCAGAAGCAGATGATTGACGAATTTGCCCAGAGAATCCAGTATCAGGGATTAACTCTTGAGCAGTATTTCCAGATGACAGGCGCAAGCTATGACAAGATGAGCGAGCAGGTAAGACCTCAGGCGGAAAGAAGGATTAAGTCCAGACTGGTATTGGAGGCCATTGCCAAAGCGGAAAACATTACTGCTACAGATGAAGAGTATGAGGAAGAATTGAAAGTGATGGCAGAAGCTTACCAGATGGAAGTCGATAAGGTTAGGGAAATGATGCCGGAGAGAAACATTGAACAGATGAAAGAAGATATTGCAGTAAGAAAAGCAGCGGAATTTGCAGTGGAGAATGCAAAGGAAAAGTAATACCAAATGTATTCTTTGGGAAGGATTTTGAAAATCTGGTGGCTCCCAGGGGAAAGTAGTCCTGCGGTTTTTTAGCCGCAGGAACTGTTTATGCGCAGGGACACGTAGGGAAATTAGCAGCTTTGCCGCACATGCCCCGCGCAGCGAGCAGGGAAGGTCTTCCCTGCTTGATTTCAACAGGCATCCTGAAAACATGGCAGGATGATTAAGGAGGATATGGAAATGAGTTTGGTGCCTTATGTCATTGAACAGACCAGTAGGGGGGAACGTTCCTACGATATTTATTCGAGGCTATTAAAAGAAAGAATTATTTTTCTGGGGGAAGAAGTCAATGAAGTAACAGCAAGCCTGATAGTGGCCCAGATGCTGTTTTTAGAGGCGGAGGATCCGGAAAAAGATATCCAGTTTTACATCAACAGCCCTGGCGGAAGTGTGACAGCCGGTATGGCAATCTACGATACCATGCAGTATATCAAATGTGATGTGTCCACCAACTGTATGGGTATGGCGGCAAGCATGGGGGCTTTTCTGCTAGCAGGAGGCACAAAAGGTAAGAGACTTGCGCTTCCCAATGCGGAAATTATGATTCACCAGCCTTTAGGCGGTGCGCAGGGGCAGGCAACGGAAATTGAAATTGCGGCAAAGCATATTCTGTATACCAAAGAAAAACTAAACAGGATACTTGCGGAAAATACAGGCAAGGACTATGAAGTAATTGCGGCGGACACAGAAAGAGATAACTGGATGTCTGCGGAAGATGCAAAAGAATATGGCCTGATTGACAGAGTTATTTACAGGCGTAATGAAAATTAATTAATGATGAATCGTTCTTTATTCTGGATGATAAAGGGGTAAGAAGATGGCAGGAAAAGGTTCTGACAACATCAGGTGTTCTTTTTGCAATAAGACACAGGATCAGGTAAGGAAAATGATTGCCGGTCCGGCTGGTGTGTATATCTGTGATGAATGCGTGGAAATCTGCGCGGATATCGTGGAAGAGGAATATGAGGAAGAGGCAGAAGAAACGGAATTTGAGATTAACCTTTTAAAACCGGTTGAGATCAAGGAGTTTCTGGATGACTATGTGATTGGACAGGAGGAAGCCAAGAAGGTTCTGGCGGTTTCCGTGTACAATCATTATAAAAGAGTAATGGCTCCAAGGGACATGGATGATGTGGAGCTTGAAAAAAGTAATATTATTATGATTGGTCCCACTGGTTCCGGCAAGACCTATCTTGCCAGGACCCTTGCCAAAATTATTAATGTGCCCTTTGCAATAGCGGATGCTACCACCCTCACTGAAGCCGGATATGTAGGCGAGGACGTGGAGAATATTCTGCTGAAGCTGATACAGGCGGCAGAGTATGATGTGGAACGGGCGCAGCTTGGCATTATTTATATTGACGAAATTGACAAAATTACCAAAAAAAGCGAGAATGTGTCTATTACCAGAGATGTTTCAGGGGAAGGCGTACAACAGGCCCTTCTTAAAATTATTGAGGGTACTGTTGCCAGCGTACCGCCTCAGGGGGGAAGAAAGCATCCCCATCAGGAGCTGATACAGGTGGATACATCCAATATTCTGTTTATCTGCGGCGGCGCGTTTGACGGGCTGGAAAAAATTGTGGAAAATCGGCTGAACCGGAATTCCATTGGTTTTGAAGCGGAAATTGCGAACAAAAGCAATCGGGAAATCAGTACGCTTTTGAAGGAAGTGACTCCCCAGGATTTGGTTAAATTTGGGCTGATTCCTGAATTTGTCGGGCGTGTGCCCATCAATGTATCCTTAGAGGGACTGGACGAGGAAGCTCTTATAAGAATCCTGAAGGAGCCTAAGAGCGCGCTGATTAAGCAGTATCAGAAATTATTTGGATTTGATGAAGTACGCCTTAGTTTTGAACCGGAGGCTGTGGAGGCCATTGCGAAGCAGGCTTTTGAGCGTAAAACCGGAGCCAGGGGGCTTCGCTCCATAATGGAAAAAGTAATGATGGATATCATGTTCCGGATTCCATCAGATGAGACAATTGAAGAATGCGTAATTACGAAAGGCGCGGTAGAAGGTACCAGTGAACCTTTATTGATACATCATGAAGTAATGCGCAGAGCAAGGTAAGATGCCGCCTTTTGGCGGCATTTTGCGTAAACAGACAACAGGGGATGAGCCAATGAGTGAAAAAAAAGCAGATATGGGGCAGCTTCTTACGATGCCCGTTGTTCCCTTGCGGGGAATGACTATTTTGCCGGATGCGGTGATACATTTTGATTTAAACAGGGAGAAATCCGTGCAGGCGCTTGAGAATGCTATGGTAAAAGGCGGCAGGCTCTTTTTAGTGACCCAGAAAAACCCGGATGTGGATAATCCTGGGGAGGGAGATCTCTGCCCGGTGGGAACAATCAGTGTTGTAAAGCAGATTACCAAACTTCCCAACCAGATTGTCAGAATTTTGGTGGAAGGTAAAGGACGGGGGATTCTCCATGGGATAAATAAAGAAAACCAGAGCTTTTTGGAGGCTTATCTGGAACCGGTGAAAGAGGAAGAGGCGGATACGGAAGAGGAGAAGGTGGAAAGAGAGGCAATGCTTCGGCAGATAACGGAGTATTTTACTGCCTTTGCGGTCCATTATCCGAAGCTTGATAAAAATGCACTGCAAAGATACGCCAGAATTAAAGAGCCAGGCAGTCTGATGGATCAAATTGCAATGAATCTTCCTTTTAATTTTGAAAAAAAGCAGCAGATACTGGAAGCTGTCAATTTAAAAGAACGTTATCGTATGATAGGAGAATATTTGCTTAATGAAATCCGGATTGCCAAGGCAAGGGAGGAACTTGCCCACAATATTAAAGACCGGGTGGATAATAATCAGAGAGAATACCTGCTCAGGGAACAGCTGAATTATATCCGGGAGGAGCTAAAAGAGGACGGCGCATACTCCGACTCGGACCAGTTTGAGGAGGCACTGGAAAAGCTCCAGGCATCGGAAGAGGTAAAAGCGAAAATAAACAAAGAAATTGCCCGCTTTAAGCGGCTTGCCGGAAACAGTTCGGAAAGTGCGGTGGAACGGGCCTATATAGAGACTCTTTTGGAACTGCCCTGGGATTATGCCTCTTTGGACAACGAAAGCATGAAAAGGGCGCGGACCATACTGGAAAGAGAACATTATGGACTGGAACAGGTAAAAGAACGGATATTGGAATTCCTTGCGGTCCGCTGTCTTACTAAAAAAGGTGACAGTCCCATTATTTGTCTTGTTGGCCCTCCGGGAACCGGAAAAACCTCTATTGCAAAGAGTGTGGCGGAAGCCCTTGACAAAAAGTATGTGAGAATTTCCCTGGGCGGTATCCGGGATGAAGCAGAAATCAGAGGCCACAGGAAAACCTATGTTGGCGCCATGCCAGGCCGCATTGCCACAGGCTTAAAGCAGGCCGGGGTTAAAAATCCGATTATGCTGCTGGATGAAATTGACAAGGTAAGCAACGATTATAAAGGAGATACTTTTTCCGCACTTTTGGAAGTTCTTGACGGGGAACAGAATATCAGGTTCCGCGACCATTATGTGGAGATTCCGCTGGATTTGTCGGAGGTCCTTTTTATTGCAACTGCCAATACCACACAAACCATACCAAGGCCTCTTCTGGACCGTATGGAAGTGATTGAGATTACCAGCTACACTGAAAATGAAAAATTTCATATTGCCAAGAAACATTTGTTGAAAAAACAGATGAAAGCCAATGGCATTACAAAGGAAATGCTTTCCATTCAGGATAGCGCCCTTAAAAATATCATTACTTATTATACGAAGGAAGCGGGCGTCCGGGAACTGGAAAGAAAGATTGGGGATATCTGCAGAAAGTCCGCCAAGGAAATTCTTGAAGCAAAGGAAGAGGAAAAAGAGCCTGAAAAGATTAAGGTGACGGCGGCTAATCTGGACAAATATCTTGGAAAAAGGAAGTATAGCTTAGACAGGGCGAACAAAGAACCGCAGGTAGGCATTGTGCGGGGGCTTGCCTGGACAAGTGTGGGAGGGGATACCCTTCAGATAGAAGTAAATATGATGCCTGGCAAAGGGGAAATAGAGCTTACCGGACAAATGGGCGATGTGATGAAGGAATCTGCAATTATCGGTATGAGCTATGTGCGCTCCATCGGTGAGGAGAGTAAGATTTATCCGGAGGTATTTAAGGAAAATGATTTCCATATACATATTCCGGAGGGAGCGGTTCCAAAGGATGGTCCTTCAGCAGGAATTACCATGGCCACAGCCTTGTTTTCGGCAATTACCAAAAGAATGGTGCGCAGCGACATTGCCATGACAGGGGAAGTGACTCTAAGGGGAAGGGTGCTGCCGATTGGAGGCCTTAAGGAGAAGATACTGGCGGCGCGTATGGCAGGTCTTAAAGAAGTTTTGGTGCCGGAGGGAAATAAGAAGGATATTGAGGAAATTTCAGATGAAATTAAGGAAGGACTTATTATTACCTATGTAAAAAGTATGGAAGAAGTCTTTAAATACGCGCTGATTGCCGCAGCGTAAGGATGTGCAGAGGTGTTAAATGATTATTAAAAGTGTAAATCTGGAAACAGTATGTGGGATTACCAGTAAACTGCCGGACAATCCATATATGGAATTTGCTTTTGCAGGTAAGAGCAATGTGGGAAAGTCTTCATTGATTAATGGGCTGATGAACCGGAAATCCTATGCAAAAACCAGTTCTCAGCCTGGCAAAACCCAGACCATCAATTATTATAATATTAATAATCAGATGTATTTTGTTGATTTGCCAGGCTATGGGTATACAAAAGCGAATGAGGAAGTTAAGATTAAATGGGGAGAGATGGTTGAAAAGTACCTTCACAAGTCAAAACAGCTAAAAGTGGTGTTTCTTCTTGTGGATATCCGTCACGAACCTTCTGGCAACGATAAGATGATGTATGAGTGGATTTGCCATCAGGGATTTACTCCGGTGATTATAGCGACCAAGCTGGACAAAATTAACAGAAGCCAGATAAATAAACATGTGAAAATGGTTAAGGAGGGGCTTCAGGTTGTAAAAGATACCATTGTAATCCCTTACTCCGCCCTGACAAAGCAGGGACGTGAGGAAATATACCAGATTCTTGATACTTATCTGGAAGATGAGGAAGCAAAAGACGCCCGGAAATAGGGAGGCGTGTGTATGAATGAAAAGAAAAGAACGTATATAAAAGTATTTGTTAATCTGGGAATTATGCTTGCTTTGCTGCTTTTTTGTATTTTTATACTTCCCAGAATTATTATTTATTTTATGCCTTTTGTGGTTGGATGGATTATTGCACTGATTGCAGGGCCGTTGGTTAAGTTTTTTGAAAAGAAACTGAAAATAAAAAGGAAGGCAGGGTCAGCATTTGTAATTATTTCTGTAATTGCGCTGGTAATTCTTGCAGGATATTTTGTGGGTGCAAAGATCACGGAAGGGGTAGTCAGCTTTGTGGGCGAGGTGCCGGAAATGTGGGAAAGCACCCAGAAAGATTTTGAAGAAATCGGCCGTAAGATGGAACGTGCCATCCGGTATCTGCCGGAAGGCGTAAGGAATACGTTCAGTAAAATTACAGCAAATATAGATGAGTATATGGGAGGGCTTTTAGGGGGTCTTAGCACCCCTACCATTGAGGCCCTAAGCCGGTTTGCCAAAAACCTTCCTTCTATTTTGATCAGCATAATTATGTGCCTTTTATCCTCCTATTTTTTTGTTGCGGATAAGGACTATGTGGCAGACAAGCTTTCCAAAGCGCTGCCGGATGCCATTCTGGAGCATGTGGATATGGTAAAAAGGGGACTGCGTCATGCAGTGGGAGGATATTTTAAGGCACAGGTTAAAATTGAACTGTGGATGTATCTGCTTCTGGCAATCGGGTTTTGGATTTTAAGGGTAAAGTATGCTTTTATTATCGCCATAGGTGTGGCTTTCTTAGATATGCTGCCCTTTTTTGGAACAGGAACGATACTGCTTCCCTGGGCAGCAGTTAAGTTTTTAAGCGGTGACTATACCATGGTGATTGGACTTCTTATTATCTGGGGAGTGGGACAGCTGGCAAGACAGCTGATTCAGCCCAAAATTGTGGGGGAATCTGTGGGACTTTCTCCGATTCCTACCTTATTTTTATTGTTTATCGGTTATAAAGCGGGAAGCGTTGTGGGGATGATTATTGCCGTTCCTATTGGAATTATTGTGCTTACTATGTATGAAGAAGGGGTTTTTGACACCACCTTGAACAGCCTGAAAATTTTGTATGCAAGTATCAGTAATTTCAGGCATTTAAATGAGGATGACATGGAAGCGGTACATATATACCGGAAAAATGAAAAGTCAAGGAGACTGCCAAAGGATGCTTCTTCCGGGCAGGAGGTAGAAAATTGAAAATGAGAGTTACAGTATATAACTGCAGGGCTTTTGATGAAAAAGAACTGTTTGAAAAATATGGAAAGGAGCTTGGGATAGAGCTTGTGCTTTGTCCTGACGCACCGGATAAAGAAAACGCGGCACTGGCAAAGGGAAGCGAATGTATTGATATTCTCACCTCCCGGATGCCAAAGGAGCTGCTTTCGGTTTTTGCAGACTATGGGGTAAGGTATATTACCACCAGAACGATTGGCTATGATCATATTGACCAAAAGGCGGCAAGCGCCCTTGGCATAACCATCGCCAATGCGCCCTATGGACCTTGCGGCGTGGCGGATTATACGGTGATGCTGATCCTTATGACGATCCGCAAAATGAAGCGGATTATTGAGCGCACTAACATACAGGACTATTCTCTTTCAGGCATTCAGGGAAGAGAGCTGAAGGATTTGACGGTAGGTGTTATCGGTACGGGGAGAATTGGGAGGACAGTGATAAAAGACCTGTCCGGTTTTGGCTGCCCGCTGCTTGCTTATGATTTATATGAAAGCCAGGAGGTAAAACAATCTGGCGTACCCTATGTTTCTCTGGATGAAATCTGGCAAAAGGCGGATGTGATTACCCTTCATGTGCCTCTTACAGATGGAAATTATCATATGATTGATGAGAAAGCAATTTCACGAATGAAAGACGGGGTTATGATAGTCAACACGGCAAGAGGGGGACTGATAGATACCGGCGCGCTGATATCGGGCATTGAATGTGGGAAAATAGGCGGTGTGGGTCTTGACGTTGTGGAAAATGAGTTTGGATTGTATTATTATGACCATAAATCAGATATACTAAATAACAGGGAGCTGGCCCTGCTGCGGGGATTTCCCAATGTGACCATCAGTCATCATATGGCGTTTTATACAGATGACTGTGTGGAGACAGTGGTAAGGGATTCTCTGATGGGATGCAAATATTTTATGGAAGGGATGGAAAACCCCTGGGAGATAAAAGAAAATCAAAGTAAGGATGGCGGCGGCATTTCAGATAAAGCCTGTGACAGGCAGGAGGAAGAATCGTGCGGAATTTTAAAATGATATTACAGTATGAGGGCACCAGATATCAGGGGTGGCAGAAACAGGTAAATACAGACAATACCATTCAGGGAAAGCTGGAAACGCTGCTTTTTAAAATGACAGGAAAAAAGACAGAAGTACAGGGGGCCGGACGCACAGACGCAGGGGTCCATGCTCTGGGGCAGACTGCCAATTTTCACAGCGATACCCAAATGAGCGTGGAAGAAATCAGGGATTATATGAATTTTTATCTGCCGGAGGATATTGCGGTTATTTCTCTTATGGAAGTCAATGAGAGGTTTCACAGCAGGCTGAATGCGAAAGGGAAAACCTACTGCTACCGGCTGGTGCAAGGGTCTGTGCCTCATGTGTTTGACAGAAAGTTTACACATCAGATAGGGCAGGAGCCTGACATTGAAGCTATGAGGAAGGGAGCAGAGTATCTGACAGGCGCCCATGATTTTAAAGCATTTACTTCAAACAAGAGAAGCAAAAAATCCACTGTCCGCCAGATAGACGAGATACGGATTGAAAAGGCGGTGAGCACGTCCATGTTGATGACAGGCACACAGGATGAAATCTGTATCTGGTATAAAGGAAACGGATTTTTATATCATATGGCCAGAATTATGACAGGAACCCTGCTGGAAGTTGGGACACATAAGAGAAAACCTGAAGACATTGCAGAAATTTTAGCCTCCGGGCTTAGGGAAAATGCCGGGGAACTGGCGCCTGCAAAAGGACTTACTCTGATGGAGGTTCTTTATTAGTGAAAAAGAGACTGTTTCATAAGAAATATGTCAGACTCATTTTTTTTCTTTACCTGCTGGTAGTAATAAAGGTGATTATTTTTAAGTATCCATGGGAACAGCTGAGGGAGATTGCTGCCACATGGGAGAAGGAGGTAATTTTCGAGGGCCTGGATACGGCCAATTTTACATTGTTTAAAACCATACGCATGTATATAGACTACTCATATAAATTGAACAGCTTTGAAAATCTTGTTGGAAACGTAGTAGTATTTATTCCCTTTGGCTTTTTGCTTCCTTTTGTGATTTCCTGGGGCAGAAACTTTTTTGTGATGCTGCTTAACGCTTTTCTGTTTGTGACAGGAATAGAGATTTTCCAGCTTTTCAGTGCATTTGGCGCTTTTGACGTGGATGACATACTATTAAACTGCTTTGGCGCAGTGCTGGGCTATATAGCTTATTTGGGATTTGAAACTATGAAAAAATGGCAATATAAAAAGAAAAGGAGAGATTGATATGGCAGATTTTATTAAGGGATTGAAGGTAAATTACACCGCGTCGGCGTTAATGTGTGTGGTGGCGGGACTGGTGCTTTTAATCTGGCCGGGAACCACCACCCAGATTGTGTGTATGCTGCTTGGAAGCGTACTTCTTATTTATGGATTGATACAGATTGTGATTTACTTTCTGAATAAGGAAAGAACTATCATTTCCCAGGGAATGCTGCTTCTTGGCATTATACTTACTGTGATTGGCCTGTGGATTCTTTTCAGCCCGGAAATGATAATAATGGCAGTACCTGTGATTGTGGGAATATTGATTATTATTCACGGTGTACATAATATTGTCCAGGCACTGGAGCTGCACAGGGATAATTATGGAAACTGGTGGATTGCCCTGGCTTTTGGGATTCTTACAGTGATTTTTGGCGGTGTGCTGGTACGAAATCCTTTTGGCGCTGTTGAAATGGTGGTGAGAATGATTGGAATTTTCCTTATTTATGACGGAGTATCAGATATGTGGATACTGTCAAGGATATTTAAAGTGAAGAAGGATAAGGAGAAGATTATTGACGCTGACTTTGTGGACATTAAGGACGCGGATTAAACTGGAGCAGGAGGCAGGAGAAAATACCTGCCTCTGCTTATGTTCATCACAAGGATTCCGGGTACTCCTTTAAAAATTTCTGGTTTGCAAGGTCTATTTTTTGGCAAAATTCAGCATAAGAAGGGCTAAGCTCTTTCATGGCGGGAATAAATATATCATAATACCCGGTGGAACTGTTAAATTCATTTAAGCAAACGCCCAGCTTGTATGCTACGGTATTCTTATATTCGTCTGAATGCTTAAACTGATAATAATAATCTAATGTTTCTTTATGTTCAGATAAAAACTTTTCCGGGTTTTCAATTGAAGAATGGTAATTTTTTATTAGGGTGTTAATTTGTGTTATAGTTATCTGACTGGTATATTCGTCCAGAAATTTCTGCACATCGGCCGGAAAGGAGAGTGGAGGAAGGCTGTCAAGAAAGGACAGGACTCTCAGGTAAGCATCCTTCTGCTTAGAGGTGGCGGCAGGCTCATTAAGAAAACTGGAAAAATGCAGACAGATATATTTCCCAAAATATCCGGGAAAAGCGTCCAGCAGCTTTTCCCCAATAGTGGAATTTTGATCCAGAGATTCCAGAGCTCTTCCAATATCTGCATAATCTGCGCCTGCGCCCAGCTTTTCAAGAAGAAGAAGTTTTTTTGAGGCTGTCTGTGCCTGCAGCTGTTTTTGTGCAGACAGCTTTTGAAGGAAAGCGCCGGATTCATCTGCAAGCGTAAGCCGGATGCTTTCCACATTTAGACCAAGCCTGCGCAGCACGGAAATTTTTTTCAAACGGGCAAGGTCGCTGCTGTCAAAATCCCGATATCCATTTTCAAGAATATGGGGGGAGATTAGATTCTGTTCAATATAATATTCAATTGCCTTTCTGGTCAGGCCGGTTTGTTTGCCTGCTTCTGTTATCATCATATTATTTGTTCTCCTATTCCAGTACCGTAAGCCTCCTCGCAAGTACCAGTGACAGTCAAAGCCAATTCTGTCTGCGGTGCAGCCTGAATTTGCTTTGGGCACTTGAGAGGATGCTTACTGATTCCAGTACCGTAAGCCTCCTCGCAAGTACCAGTGACAGTCAAAGCCAATTCTGTCTGCGGTGCAGCCTGAATTTGCTTTGGGCACTTGAGAGGGCGCTTACTGTTCTCATGCTTTTATTTATTGTAAGGCAGTCCCTAAGGGGAAGGTCAATACTTTTGGCAGAAAAATTGAAATAAAAAAAAGATTTCTTTTGTCCTGCTCTAATATTATTTTAAAGGCAGCCGATATATATTCTGATAGTATATTTTCAAGGAATAATTTCAAACTGACAACATTTCTCGCATGTAAGGTGTAAATTTAGTTAAAAGACTGGATTTAGCCTAAATTTGCGCGGGGGGGCACGGATGCTTTCAATTAAAAGTAATATGCTTGCATGGAACGCGGGCAGACAGTTGAAAATTAATGAGAAAAGTAATTCCAAAATGACGGAGAAGCTATCTTCTGGGTACCGGATAAACCGGGCGGCGGACGATGCGGCGGGACTTTCAATCTCCGAAAAGATGCGTAGGCAGATTCGGGGCCTGACACAGGCATCTTCAAATGCGCAGGACGGTATTTCGATGGTACAGTCCGCTGAAGGCGCATTAAATGAAGTACATGAAATGCTGCAAAGAGCCAATGAACTGGCGGTAAAGGCAGCAACGGGCACTTTGTCCGATGAGGACCGTGAGCTGGTGGACGCTGAAATCCAGCAAATAAAGAAAGAAATTGACACCACGGCAAAACATACGGTTTTTAATGAACGCAGGCTGTTTCCTGATGACGGACTTTCACCTAAGTCCGCGTCTGTGATGAAAACCTATGAATATAATGTGGTTTTCGATCTGAAAGACGGGTCGGTTACGGTGGACGGTCAGGCAAACAATGCGGCGGCTGCAGGCCGGGCGGGTGTTAATGTCAACAGCGGAAGTGCGCTGGCAGACAAGATTGCCAATGAATATGTGCCTAATGCAATCAGTCAGATTTTCCAGACGTTTCCTTCATTGGAGAACGCAGTGGGCAGTGACAAAATTAACATGTCATTGGAGGTATCTTTTATAGACGGACCAGGCAATACTTTAGCCTATGCCGGATATACATATGCAGTCAATGGCGGCAAGCCCAAAACAATGATGATTAAAGTTGACTCTGCAGATTTCACAGATGCAGATGTAAAGGGAACAGGCAGTAAAACAGAGGTACTTGAATCCACGCTTGCCCATGAGCTGATGCACACGGTTATGCAGTATACCATGACTGACGGCATGAGCGGCAGGAAAGGTGATAAATATCCTACATGGTTTGTAGAAGGAACAGCACAGCTTTCAGGAGGCGGTTTTACCACCGGATGGAACAACCATCTGATTCATTATGCAAACCAGCTTCAGGATGAAAATGACACCAGCCAGGATGCAAACATTAAGAAATATTTACAGGCATATACTATGAACGGCAGACCTTACGGCCACGGTTATATAGGAGCGGCTTATGCAGGATATCTTGCAAACGGCGGTACGGGAGATGTGGACGCAGCCAATATTGCAGCCGGAATGGATAAAATATTTGCGGATCTTGCCAAGGGGGATAAATTTGCCGATGTCCTTAAAAAACACACAGGAAAAACGGAAGCTGAATTAAACGCGCTGTTTAAAAACGGTGATGCAGGCTTAGTGGAGTTTACAAGAAAACTGGCTTTTGCTTCCAAAGATGGGGCTGGATCTGTTATATCCACTTCTCTTGGAGCAGGCGGAGCGGCGATTCTGGGTGATACAGCACAGTATGACCAGCCCTTTAAGGTGGATCCTGGTCAGATATCCTTTGACTTTTCAGGGGGAGGCGCGAAGGTAGGCATTCAGGTTGGAGCAGATGCCGGACAGCACATTGAGTTCGAATTGTATCAAATGGATACAAAGGCTCTTGGGCTGGAAGATATGAATGTAAAGACAGTGGATGATGCCAGCGATGCCATTAACTTTGTCAAAAGTGCAATTATTTCTGTCAGCAATGTGAGAAGTCATTATGGCGCCGTACAGAATCGTCTTGAGCATACAATTGCCAATCTGGACAATGTAATTGAAAATACTACAGCGTCAGAATCAAGAATCAGGGATACGGACATGGCTACGGAAATGGTACGTTATGCCAACAGCCAGATACTGTTACAGGCTGGCCAGTCTATGCTTGCACAGGCAAACCGTCAGCCAGAAACGGTACTCAGCCTTTTAGGATAATAAGGGCAGTCAGGAAAGGAGCATGACGCTATGGGAATGATAGAAAAGGTAACCTGTACCTCATGCGGCGCCAGGTGGGAGTGTATGACAGGGTGTGGAATCATGCACGGAGAACTGGAACGGGTAATCAAGTTATTTTCGGAAAATATGCAGAAGGATATTATGATTCATATTGGAAAAAGTGAATTTCCGCTGTTTGATTTCGGATACCAGTTAGCTTATTGTAAACATTGCGGCACGATAGAAAGTGTTCCAGTGCTGAAACTGCCTGACTGTCAAAAGGAATATACAGGCAGTTGTCCCACATGTGGACAAAGGGCAGAATTGATAGAAGATATAGAGCAGACCCCATGTCCGGTGTGCCATAAAGAGGCGCTTACAGCTGAAGAAACAGGAATGTGGGATTAGCTTGTGTGAAACACAGGGCGGGAACTGGCGGGTTCCTGCATGATTTCTAGGTTTAGAAAGGAATAAGTTATGCGGATTGGAGCAGTGAGTTTTGCGCCATATATTTATAATACCAATGCCATAAGCGGCAAAAGTCTTTCGAAGGTTGCTTCCATAGGCAATGATCTGCTTTCGGCAAAAACGGATTTTTCCTCTCTTGCGGATGAACGCCTGAATGAAAATCCTTTACGGAAAGGCCAGTCTTTTAATTTTGCTGATATTCTGGACAGACAGATGTTTACTGGAAGAATGAACGCTTCCAGAATTATGAAGTCCGGGGAAGAGGCGGCGGATTTTGAGGAAACCGGAGAACTGCAGGTGGAAGAATACGAATTAAAGGATTTCTCCAGGGGGCAGACAGGAGTGGATGCGGCATGGCAGGAGCCGGAGGAAGGACAGGCGGAGGCCGTGGATGACTTTAAACCGATAAATCGGATGGACGAAATGTTCCAGATGCAGAATGAAAGGAATTTATTTCAAATGCGCCGGGCTGCAGAAGCGTATCAGATGAATATGTTTATATAAGACTTGAGTGAAAGCTGCTTAAACGAAAGACTTTAGGCAGCTTTTATTACGTGGAATTATGGAAAAGGAAGCTGGTAATTGCAATTAACTAAATAGATTACAAAATGTATGGAGGGTAACTATGGCGGTATATGAATTAACAAATGATACGCTGGTGATTAAGGTCCACTCTAAAGGGGCGGAACTTAAATCACTGGTAAGGCGTGACAATGGAACAGAGTATTTATGGCGGGCGGATCCGGCATATTGGAACAGAACCTCTCCGGTGCTGTTTCCCTTTGTAGGGGGAGTAAAAAATAAGGAATACAGAACCAAGGGACAAACCTATTCCATGACACAACATGGATTTGCACGGGACATGGAATTTGACCTGCTTTCCCGGACCGATGATGAAATTTGGTTTATGGTAAAGGACAATGAAGAGACAAGAAAGAAGTATCCTTATGAATTTACATTAAAGCTGGGGTACAGGCTTATGACTGACGGGGTAGAGGTATGCTGGCAGGTGGAAAATCCTGGCAAGGAAGAATTACCATTTTCCATTGGCGGACATCCTGCATTTAATTGTCCAATAAAGGACGGAGAGAAGCAGACAGATTATTTTATCCGTTTTGACACAAAGGAAAAGGTAATAAGCACAAGAATCAGTGAAAAGGGTCTTGCAACAGATGAAAAAGATATTTATGAACTGGAACAGGGATATCTGCCTGTGACGGAACATCTGTTTGACCATGACGCGCTTGTGATAGAAAATCATCAGGTAAAGGAAGTAGCTCTTTGCAGGCCGGACAAGGAAGCATACCTTACAGTCAGAATGGAAGAGCCCTTGTTTGGCGTTTGGTCCCCTCCGAAAAAAAATGCGCCGTTTATATGTATTGAACCCTGGTATGGCAGGTGTGACCATGAAGATTTTGCAGGCGATTTAAAGGAACGGGTATGGGGAAATCTAATTTCGCCGGGAGAAATTTGGAAGGGCGGATACCAGATTATTGTGTAAAATTGTCTATGTACGCAGACCGGAATGTGAAATCAGGCATTCCGGTTTTTTATTCTTGCGGTAGTGTTTGATGCACAGGCCCGCACATTTTTATATTTTATTTGGTTATGATATGTCTGAGAAGGCTGATTGTATGGAGGAAAGTTTCTTATGTATACAGTTATTGTAGCGGATGATGAAGAAGAACTGCGCAAAGCGCTGATACGGCGGGTGGATTGGGAAAGCGTGGGGTTTTCGGTGGTAGGGGAAGCGGAAAATGGAGCGGAGGCCTTGGAACTGGTGGAAAAGCTGGAGCCGGACCTTTTGCTCACAGACATAAGGATGCCTTTTGTTACCGGGATTGAACTGGCAAAACAGGTACAGGAGATACGGCCTGCCACCCAGATTGCTTTTCTTAGCGGTTATGATGATTTTTCCTATGCCCAGCAGGGGATACAATATAATATTATCAGCTATCTTCTAAAACCAATCTCTTCGGCAGAATTAACGGAAGAACTGCTGAAAATGAAAAAGAAAATTGATGAGAAATACGAAAACTTTGCTTCGGCAGGAAGAAAACAGGAAAAACTTGAAACCATGGAACTGGTGATACCTCTTTTGCTGGACAGCTTTCAGCGTGACACAGACGAAATGGACAACAAGGAGCTGACACAGGCCGCATCTTCCTGCGGACTGTTAAAAGAGGAGGAGGAAAATGTTAAGTACACGGTAATTGTCACCAGCATGATAGATAATAATGAAAAGAACAGAACCACCCAGGCAAATGTCCACGGAATTGACATGGTTATTGAAAAATATATCAGACATGTAAGTTTTTATTCAGGAGGAAGGGTGATTTCCCTGCTGATTGCGTCTGATTTGGAAATGGAAAAGTATCTGCATATTATAGTAGAAGAAATTTCCCAAAGCATCCGCCGGATTATGAAAATGTCCTGTCTGATAGGAGTCAGCCGCAGTGTTGGAAGGCTTGGTCAGGTTCATGAGGCGTATATTGAGGCCATGAATGCAATACGGTATCTTCGTAAAAGCAATGAAGATGTGTATTTTATTTCGGATATTGAACGTACAGATGATTTTAATCTGGAAAAAATGCAGGCGTATATTGAAGAGGTGGAACAGCTAATCCGCAGTGGCAGCGGACAGGAGCTTGAGCAATACTTAAAGCAAATGTTTGATGTATTAGAACAGGAACGTATTTCTACTATGGAAATTAATTTTCTGCTGGTCAGACTTGTATCAGCGGTATTCCGTATTGTATATGCGGTGGTGGAAGAAGAGGCAGCGGCGGAATTACAAAGAAAATCACCGCTGCAGAATGTGGAATCTTTTGAAAATCATGATGTGGTGTGCAGTAAATGTATATTTTTCTGCATGGCAGCGAGAGAGCTGATAGCAGAACAGCGTAAAAAAAGCAGCACTGTTTTGTGTGACAAAGCCATTAGCATTATTGAAAACAACTATATGGATCAGGAGCTTTCCCTGGTATCTGTCAGCAATGAGATTTCGGTCAGCCCTAATTATTTAAGCGCTTTAATTAAACGGTCAACGGGAAGGACATTTATTGATCTTCTGACGAAGAAACGTATAGAGACGGCAAAGGAGCTGCTTCTTTGTACCAACATGAAAATAAAGGAAATTTCTGAAAAATGCGGATATAATGATCAGCATTATTTCAGCTATTGTTTTAAGAAATATGTAGGTCTGTCACCTAATGCCTGCAGACAGAAAATAGAAGAAGAGAAGAGGAAGAATTTGCAGAGACTATGACGATTGTGTTATAACAAACCCAATATGGCATATACCGATAGCTCTTTGCACAGGAACTATAGAACCTGCCAATAGTTTTCATATTGTGATAAAATTTTTATATTATCCTGCAGGAAGATTATATATAAGGATTATGTATTTTTATTATAAGGGCAGGTTATCGGAGGAACGATATGAAAACAATGGAAACAGAGTTACAAAGGCTCGACAATGAGTTATATACAATATACCTACGCAGTTTAGAGATTGCAGAATTTGAGTGGCTGCCCAGTATAGAACCTAAAAATGATTCTTATAATTCTTATCCGCACATCAAAGGTGTTATGAGGCAAATTGATCGGCTTCTATATGACCATGACGAGTGCTATTTTTCTTTAAATGGTTCTGAGTTATATATTCTATTAACCTCCGTTCTTCTGCACGATATTGGAAAGGGGGTTAAGGATAAACCTGAAAATAGAGGCTTACTTTATAACCATGCTGATGCTTCATTTGATATTATTAATAAAAATTGGGGCACATTAGGAATTCCCACGGAAAAGATTGCCAATATCATTGCAAAAATATGCAGGTTTCATGATAGTTCTGATCTGCTGAAAATGGAAGAGCTTTATACGGAGTATTATATTGATCAATTTAAACGGAGAGAACCAATACGTGGAAGGCTTCTTGGGGCATTGCTGTTTTTGGGGGATCATATGGATAATACGTTTACCAGAATTGTACCGGATTTCTTTAAGGAAGGTGCCCCACTTAAGGAAGTTGGGAGGTTTCGGAGAAAAATTGCCGATGTTAGGCTGGATCGGCAGTATAAACTAATAAAAGAAATAGTGGATAAGTCCAGTCTTTACCAAAAAGACTTGCAGGGAAATATTATATTGCGGGGAGACTTGCCGGCATATTTGTCAAAACGCATTAAAGACGATAATGGTAAGCCAGCCACGGAATCAGTATTATATACCGTAGCCAATGATGTTATGACAAATGAAAGGAAGATTGCCTTAGTTCGGGATGAACTTAATATTATGGGGATACCTGTCAAAAAGTGGCTGATTGAATGCGATGAACATCTTTTCAGCGTTTATGAGGAAAAGGACAGATACACGTCTGAGAAGCCTGTTATCAATTCTGTCTACGCTTTAGAGCCAATCATAAATCTGGACTATTGTCTGGAAGTATTAAAAGGAATCTGTTCCCTTTCCGGCGGAATATTTGCACGGCAGTTTTTTCAATACAGCGAACTTGTTAATTTCATACGCGAGGAAGAAAGAAAAACATACAAGGTGAAATGCGCTGTACGCCGCCTTTCTCTTTTATTAAAGGCAGGAAATGTTTTCGATTATGTGATTTACTATGATGAGAATAACTGGAGTTTTTACTGCCAGAAAAATGAGAAGCCTGTGAACAGCCAGGATCAAAAGGATGCTGTATATGAAGAAGTCAAAAAAATAATTAAAGAAAGGCTGGACAAACATCATGCGTAAAGAGGATAACAGTACCATTGTTATGTTTGACACAGAAAACAGCATTATACTTGGCGATTATCTTGATTTGCTGCTGAATCGGACGATGGATCTGGAAGAAGCTTATGGTGAGAAACCAGAAAATGGTGTTTACATTGAATGCTCCCATAAAAAGCCGATTCAGGGCGCCATATCAAAACTGGTACAATATGAACATATTTTGTATGCTGACAGTAACAAAAAGATAAAACATGAGCAGGCTGGTCATCCGATATTTATTTATAGTGGAGGAATCCGTACGCCACATTATAAAGGTACGGAAAAGATGGATGAAGGTTCTGGTAATATAGTGATTTCCGGCAAGCCGGGAGTGGGAAAATCAACTCTGGCATTCCAGTTTGCAGCCGCATGTGCCTCCAGATTAAATGAAGGGATTGCCGTTTATTTTTCACTTGATGTGGAGGAAAAGCAGATTGTAAAAAGTATGCAGTACTCAGATGGCCAGCTTAAAATTAATTTTTTATGTGATTACGCTCAGGCGCAAAAGGAAGATATGTTTCCGTATGACTCCAATTCAAATGAAGAACTGGAATTGATGTTCCGCAAAGTGCTTTACAAAGACGGAAATGGAAGAATTATTCCTCAGCTTCTCCTGCCTAAGTTAAGTCCAAGGGGGATATCCCCTGACACAAGCATGAAGGAGGATACTATTTTTTTACAGAGGATAGACGAATTGCAAAAGCTGCTTCGTGCTATTCACGCCTATAATACAAGTCAGCGCGAAAAGGCTTATGCTGACCGGGAACCGCTTGTAAAACTTGTAGCAATAGATAGTCTGGATGTATTTGGGGAGCGGACCTTGACAAGAGAAGAGATCAACCGTCTTTTTATGCTGTTTAAACAATACGGAATTATCGGTGTTTTTACAATGGGAAATGTAGGCTATGAATCCCTCACCTCTGAGGCGGTCTATAAGGCTGCAGTAACATATCAGGCGGATGTGGTTATTGAACTGAAAAGGGAATTCTACAATAATTATACATGTAGTTATTTTGAGATTGTAAAATCCAGATATATCCGGCATGTTCTCGGCCATCATCCATATAAAGTTGAAAATTATAAGAAGGTTCCTGAAAATATGAGAACTGCTCCATGTAACAGCGATGAATTTTTATTTCAGAATGCGGATCTGATTAAAAAAATTGTTGTCCTGCCATCGCTGCATTACCGCATCAGCGCCTCTGAAAATTCAGTATTTCCTGTTCACCAGGAAATTAGAAACAGGGATGAAGAGAAAAAATGGAAAAAAACAATATTTGGTATTTCAGAAATTGTGGACATTATGCCGAACCATTTCAAAGACAGAAATATGGACTTCCCACAGATTATTACTGTTTCAGGCAGCAGTGGACTTTTTAAATCCGATATAGCGCTTAATGCACTTGTTTCTGGTATTATTGACAGGGAAGAAAACGGACTGATTGTGCGTCTTGGAGACAGAGATGCTTTTACGGTACGCGGCGTACGTTTTGAAAGGGAACTGCTAGAAAGAACGAAAGCGTATATTAAACAGGATGAACAGCAGGAAAAGCCGGAGCCTGCCAGAATCTATTTTTATGAAAAGAGCAATGATGTTGTTCACAATGATGAACCAAACAAGTACACATTGAAAGGCTGGACGATAAAAAAGGCAGAAGCACAGCCACAGCTTTTGGAAGTTACCTTTAAAAACGGAGCCTTGCTGCCAGAAGAATTTGTGGATGAAATTTGTAAAATAATTAATATATATAAAATACGCAGAGTTGTATTTGTTGATTTAAAATACATAGGTTCCAGCTATCCGTTTCTGGTTAACAGCGATACTTCCGGCGATTTGTTCCTGTCTGCGTTTGTGCATATTATGAGGAATTATGGAACACATGTTATTATGTCTTCTTCAGAAAGCGGTCTGGCAGTTTCTGATGTTGAGCTTAGCAAAGCCGGTATACTGGCAGATGCTATATTAACTTGTACAGCTAAAATAGGGAATGGGCGGTATGAATCCGTATATGTTACTGGAGAAGGGTTGATTACTAACAAGGAAAGAAACAGTGCAGAACTCAGGATTGATTATGACAATGAATATGAATTACTATTCTGTGATGATTCGGATCACAAAAATAATGAGATTCATAGTGTGGTAAAACTTTGTCCATTCCATATAGATTTAAAACCTGTAGACAATAAAAGTGATTGAAATTGCCGGACGATTCATTTTTGGAGGCATATATGGGCATCTTGCGCTGAATGCCAGAAGTCTGCACATTGTATACTGGTACAGCGTCCCGGACATGTATGGGATATACACAGATATAAAATTCAATAAACAATTCTTTAATAATAAAAACCATCCGTTTTCGCGATGGTTTTTTGTATGTCCTTTATAATTCTTTTATTTTTAGTTACCAAAAAGTGTACTTTTTGGTAGTCTATCTATCCCTTTGGGCTGTAAGATATTTTAATACATTATTATCAAAAAATCAAGGGTATCTGTCCGCTTTTTTTGGTAAATTTAACCGTAAAAATTAATTACCAAAAAGTACACTTTATGGAAAGGAAAAGTCAAAGTGGCAGAAACCGTGTGCAAGACACTCCGCCAGTACAGCAGCGGGGCCATACCGGAGGCTGACAGGAAAAAGCTGGAAGAAATCGCAGAGGACTACTGCCGGGTAAAAAATTACGTGTACCAGCGTTACGGAGGGGTGGGAAGCCTGCCCATACTGTATCCGGGCTACACCGTGCAGAACCAGATGACCGGAAGCGGCCTGCGGGAGAAGATGGGCCTGCCCTCGGTGTACTTTTACTGCGCCGTTTTTGACGCTCTGGGGGACATCCGGGCCTGGTGGAGCCGGGTAAAGACAGGGATACAGGAGGCGGCGGCAAAAAACCCCGGCTTTTCGGCGGAAGACCTCCATTACCTGCGGTTTGTGCTGAAGGTGAACAACTGCTTTGCCGCCATCTTAAACCATACGGAGCCGGAGCTTCCGGAAGGGATAGGAGAAAAATACCGGGAGCTTGCCGGAAGTGTGGATGCAGTTAAGCTGGACGGCTATATAAGGCGTCAGGCAAGGAAGAGGCAGAAAAAGCTGAACACGGACCGTGCGGAAGGTTTTTCCATGACAGAGAGGGCGTACCGGTACGGGGACCATGGGATATACATTGCCACCAAGGAAAAGAGAAAGAGGGTGTTTATCCCCCTGACGGATGGGAACAGCTATAAAAGGCAGCTGTACGTGAGGGTGCCGGAGCCGGAGGGAAGGGTGGAAATCCTTGTGCCGGCCCAGGTGAGAATCAAAAGCCATGAAGACTACCGGAATGAGACAGGGCTGTCCATGGGGATGCAGGTGATGCTGACAACGGACGGGGGAAGGGCTTACGGAGAGAGGCTTGGGGAGGTGTCATTCCGGAATGCGGAGTGGATAAGGGAACAGACAAAGAGCTACCGGAAAAACCGGAAGGACAATCCGGGAAGGAAGAAATACCGGGAGCAGAAAAGGCGGAGGGAGGAAAGGCTCCACGCCTACATCAATGAAGAGCTGAACCGGTTCCTGCGGGAGGAAAAGCCGGAGAGGGTGTACCTGCCAAAGCTGCAGGGCAAGGGCAAGGCGGGAAAGGTAAAGAAATACAACTATTACGCGTCCATGTGGCAGAAAGGATATATAAGGAAGAGGCTGGAGATAAAGTGCCGGGAGCATTCGGTGGAGCTGGTGGAGGTGTTTGGAAAGGACATCAGCGCAGAGTGCAGCAGGTGCGGAGCCATAGGGAAAAAGGAGGGCGGGATGTTTTACTGTCCGGCCTGCGGAAGGGAAGAGGAAGAGAAAACCAATGCCGCCCAGAACGCAAAGAAGCGGGGAAGAAGGGGAAGGCATGGGGAAGGCGGGGAGCCGGAAGAGAGTTCATAAGGAGGCCGGAGTGAATAAATGCGCAGGCATTTCACCGGAAGGATCACGGAGGCGTCCATGATATAAAAAAAAGAAGCCACGGCATTAGAAGGCAGGGGAATGGAAAGGAACCTGCGTATTGGGTATGCCAGGACCCTGTGAACACGGAAGGGGTGCAGGAAAGGGAGCCGGAAAAGGCGCAGTATTTCTGCACGGGAGATGAAAAGCTCCGTGAGGTAGCGGGGAGCGAAGCGGGAGAGCCCGCATCACCAGGGGAAGCCCTGATGACCAATGTGCCTTATTTAAATATAAAAAGAGAAATTTATATTTAACTGAAAAGGGAAAACGACCTGGAACAGAGGGAAAAGAAAACAGGAAAAATAAAAAGGAAAATGACAACAGAACAGACAGGGAGTCTGGAATGAGAAGATACATCAAAAAACAATTATGCGGATTACAGGGCACGCTGCTTGGAGCCCTTGGGGCTGTGCGCACTTCGCTGCAGCGGAGGCGGTACGGGGACGCTTACAGGATTCTTACAGAGCTGCAGCAGGCGCTGATAGAGGCGGGAGGCGTCATAGAGAGGGAAGAAAACATCTGTCAGGATGCCGGCACAGGGGCAGACGCCCAAAGCGGAAACGCGGGGGAAAACGAGAGAAGAGAGGACGCAGCAGGGATGGGAAAAAGCGGCAGGGAAGCCGTAAGGACGCTGGAAACCATCTGTGAAGTCCTTTATGCAATAGCGAAGGATATGGAGGGAAAGACGGCCCTTTCTTATGTGCGTCAGGCGGAAAGGCTGCTGTCTGATTATTCCGCCCGTCTGAAAGACATACCGGAAGATAAACTGAAGGTGGTATTTTTCCCGTACAAAGCCAGCATGTGGACTGCCTTTGAAAGCATATGGCAGGAGGCGGCTGCGGATAAGGAATGTGAGGCGAAGGTGGTGCCGATTCCCTACTGCGACTTTGGAGAGGGTGCGGGAGATGTAAAGTGGAACTATGAAATAGACAAATACCCGCCCTATGTGCCGGTAATCCCCTTTGACAGGTACAGCCTTAGGGAGGAGATGCCGGACATTGCGTTTATACATAACCCATATGATGATACAAATACGTTAACCAGCGTGCACCCGGAGTATTATTCTGAAAACATAAAAAAGCACGCCTTTCTGTTGGTGTATAGTCCTTACTTTATAATGGGAGGGTATACAAGGGGGAAGACGGACGGATTTATCGTAACCAAAGGGGGGATGAATGCGGACAGGATACTGGTGCAGTCGGAATTTGTGAAAGGGATATACGAATCCTACGGGTATGGGAGTGAAAAGCTGATGGCATACGGCTCCCCCAAGGCGGACGCGGTGGTAAAGGGAATGCAGAACCGTGAGATGCCTGAAAAGTGGAGGGGGAAGCTGGAGGGGAAAAAGAAAATCATCCTGCTGAACACCCACTGGTCGTATTTTATCAGGGGAAAAGCCTGGGAGAAGCAGGGAGGGGGAAAGAAAGACTTTGCCGTGCGCTACCACAGGGAGCTGATAGAGGCGGTGGAAGGAAGGAAAGGGGAAGTGGGGCTGATCTGGAGGCCCCATCCGCTTATGTATAAGGCAATGGAGAGACGGATGCCGGACGCCATGGAGTATGTGCGTGAATTGAGGGCGCATATACAGGAGTCGGCGTACGGGGTAATAGATGAAGAGGGGGATTACTTAAAGGCCTTTGCCTGCAGCGACGCGCTAATCACGACGTACAGCTCCCTGATAAATGAATATCTGATAACAGGGAAACCGGTTATGATATTCCAGACAGAGCCAACGGATGAGGGAGGGGAGCGCTCCCCTATAGATTACCGTAAGTGTTATTTCAGGTTTTCCAAACAGGGAAACATGGTTTTTGAAAAGTTTCTGGATATGGTGGCTGCAGGGGAAGATCCTCGGTACACGGAACGCATGGAAACGGTAAAAAATAAATCATTTAAAAATCTGGAGGGGACAGCAGGTGCCCAGATATATGACCATCTGCGACAGATATTTTAAGAGGGGGACGCATGAATAAAATTGAAAATACGGAAACCAGGGACCAGATTCTGGAATATTTGAAAAGGCATCTGGAAGAGTGCATTTATCTGACAATTGATTTGGAAAAGTACGGATATCAGTGCCCGGAAGCCGAATTCTGGTATACGGAAAAAGAAGGCAGGCCAGACACGGTTCTGATGAAATACTATGACAGCTTCCAGATTTTTTCGGCAGACGAGCAGTGGGATGCAAAGGAAAGCGCAGAGTTTATGGGGACATATCATGTCCAGACCATATGTGGAAAAGAAAGCATGATAAGAAAACTGGAAAAGCATATGGAAGGGTACAGCGCACAGTACGGGATTATTGTGAAGGAGGATTCTTACAGAGAGTTTAAACAGTTTGAGCTTGTTAGGGAAGCGGAAGCAAAGGAGGCAGGGGAAATTGCGGAGCTGATGCTTACAGACGAAGACTTCAAAATGAACTACTCACCGGAAGAGCTGACCCAGCAGCTGAGGGACAGGATGAATGACAAAATGGGAAGAAGCTACGTTATAAAGGAAGATGGGAAAATAGTCGCCCATACGGCTATTTATGCAGAGTGCGGGCCGGTTGCGGTGGAAAGCGGGCTGATTGTGCATGAAGACTATAAGAAGAAGCTGTATGGGATGATTATTCATGAGTTTATAAAAAAGAAACTGCTAAGTGAGGGAAAAACGCTGTACGGATTCCGCATAGTGGACAATATGCAGCGGTATGCAAAGGCGCTTGGACTTAACGTATGCGGATGCTATGGAAAACTGACAAAAAAAGAATAGTATGTACCTTAGACATAACAGGCAGGTTATGGCTGCCACATGCGGAGGATGACAAACATGAGAGAGAAAATATTAAGCATTTTAGAGCAAATACAGCCTGAGGGAGATTTTGAGGAAAGCGATGACTTTTTTGAGGATGAACTGCTCGATTCCATGGGGATAATGGCAGCCATTACCATGATGGAACAGGCATTTTCAATTACCATTTCACCAGAGGATATAGTTGCCGGGAATTTCCAAAATGTTTTATGTATTGAACAAATGTTAGAGAGATATTTAGTATAAACACAAAGGAGAGAGAAATGCAGGCCATAATATTAGCAGCAGGCATGGGGAGAAGAATGGGGAAATACACGGAAAACCATACGAAATGTATGATGACTGTGGGAAAGAGAACGCTGCTGGAAAGAACAATAGAAGCGTTGAAACTGGCAGGAATCGGCAGACTGATTATGGTCATTGGGTATGAGGCGGAAAGTCTGCGCAGTTACATTGAAGAGAAGAAATTCGGCATGGAAATAAAATATGTATACAATTACGATTATGCTTCCACCAATAACATTTATTCACTGTTTCTTGCAAGAGATTATATGAGGAAGGATGACACCATACTGATTGAGTCGGATCTGATTTTTGACACAGGAATTATTAAAAATGTGGTACAGGCGCCGCAGCCTAACCTTGCAGTTGTGGCGAAATATGAACAATGGATGGACGGAACCATGGTTGTTCTGAACGCCAAAAAAGAGATTATGGATTTTATTGATAAAACAAGGTTCCGGTATGAAGACGTCAGCACCTATTATAAAACAGTAAATATATATAAGTTCAGCAAAGAGTTTTCAGACAATCAGTATATTCCTTTTCTGGAAGCCTATCTGAAGGCATATGGAATGAATCAGTATTATGAACAGGTTCTGAAAATATTTTCCCACATCAGGAATTCAGAATTAAGCGCATATGTAATTGAAAACGAGAACTGGTATGAGATTGACGATGCCCAGGACCTGGATATAGCAAACACCATATTTGCCCAGGATGAAGACATCCTGAAAAAATATGAACTGCATTACGGGGGATACTGGCGATTCCCTAAATTAAAGGACTTCTGCTACCTGGTCAATCCCTACTATCCGCCTGCCAAAATGGTGTCCCAGCTGAAATATTTTTTTGAGGAACTGCTGACGCAGTATCCATCAGGAATGAATATTCAGAAGTTAAACGCATCCAGTATGTTTGGGATAGATGAAGAGTATCTGCTGGTAGGCAACGGGGCGGCGGAGCTTATTAACGTTCTGGGAAAGATTGTGCAGGGAAGGCTGTCTGTCTGCATTCCGGCATTTAATGAATACATCCGCTGCTTTCTGAATTGCGAATTGCATACCATAGACAGTTCAAAAAATGGCTACCAGTATTGTGTGGAAGAGCTGCTGGAGGAAGTGGAGCATACGGATAATCTGCTGATTATAAACCCGGATAATCCAAGCGGGGCATTTCTTCCATATGGCGAAATGATGAAAGTGATTGAAAAGTGCCATCAGAAAAAGGTGCTGCTTATTGTGGATGAATCGTTTATTGACTTTGCGGAAAAAAATCTCAGATATACGCTGGTTAACAATGAACTGCTGGAGAAATATCAAGAGCTGGTGGTAATAAAAAGCATCAGCAAGTCATATGGAGTTCCGGGCCTGCGTCTGGGAGTTATGGCAACTGCCAATCAGATGATACATAAACAGATGAAAGTCAATATGGCCATTTGGAACATCAATTCCTTTGCAGAGTATTATCTGCAGATTCAAAGACTTTATAAAAAAAGCTACATACTGGCCTGCGATAAGATTGCGGCGCAGAGAAAAAAGATGATGCAGAGTATTGCCGGCATTAAAGGAATAGAGGTTTATCCCTCCCAGGCAAACTACATCATGTGCAGGCTGACGGAAGAGTCACCTGTAAATTCCGCACAGCTGTCCCTTATGCTGGTAAAAAAATACAACCTTTTAATCAAGAATCTTTCTGGCAAAAAAGGATTTGGAGGAAAGCCATTCTTGCGTTTTGCCGTGCGGAATGAAGAGGACAACTGCAGGCTTATAGAGGCGCTAAGGGAAGTGCTTGGGGGAAAATAAAAAATAAGGATGGAAGTAATATATGCAGAAAAATGTATTGGAATATCTGGACCGGACAGCCCGGCTGTATCCGGATAAGATGGCTTTTGATGATGATAAGAAAAGGATTACATTCAGGGAATTGAAACAGGAGGCGGATGCAATTGGAAGCAGCCTGCTGAAACTGAAAAAACACAGGCAGCCGGTTGCGGTTTACCTGCCCAAAGGCTGCGACTGCATCAGTGCGTTTATGGGGATTGTAAGCAGCGGAAATTTTTATTGTCCTATTGACGCGTCCATGCCTGTTGAAAGGATAAATGTTATTTTAAATGTGCTGAATCCGGTGGCAGTTATAACAAATAAAAAGCTATTAAAGAAAACGGATTCCTTTGCTTATTCCGGTCCTTATATACTGTATGAAGAGGCAAAAGAGAGTGAAATACTGACAGAGGAGCTTTGGGCGGTCAGATGGGAGCAGATAGACACAGACCCTTTATATGTGCTGTTTACCAGCGGCTCCACAGGCGTTCCAAAAGGGGTGCTGATATGCCACCGTTCTGTAATTGATTATATTGACTGGGTGACGGAAACCTTTGATGTGACCCAGGAGGATACTTTCGGCAATCAGGCGCCATTTTATTTTGACAATTCTATTCTGGATATTTACTGCGCCCTGAAAAACGGAAGCAGCGTTTATATTATACCCAAAGTAAAGTTTGCATTTCCTGTTGACCTGCTTAAATATATCAAAGAAAAAGAAATCAATTTTATTTTCTGGGTTCCATCTATGCTTTGTTCTGTGGCAAATGCAAAAGCGCTGGATATACATAAACCGCAGGGGCTTAAAAAAATTTTATTCTGCGGCGAAGTAATGCCCAATAAACATTTAAACATCTGGAGAAAGGCGGTTCCGGACGCCCTATATGCAAACTTGTACGGACCAACGGAAATCACTGACGTTTGCACCTATTTTATTGTAGACAGGGAATTTGATGATGATGAACCGCTCCCCATTGGCGTCCCCTGCAAAAATACGCGTGTGCTTGTCCTGAATGAACAAAATGAGCTGACAGAGCCGGGAGAGGCGGGGGAGCTTTGCGTAGCAGGAACAGGGCTTTCGCTGGGCTATTACAATAATCCGGAGAAGACTGAAATGGCTTTTGTAGGGAATCCCTTAAATAAGGGATATAAAGAGAGAATTTACCGTACAGGAGATCTTGTAAAATATAATGAAAAAAAGGAGCTGATTTACCTTTCCAGAAAAGATTTCCAGATAAAACACATGGGATACCGGATTGAACTTGGAGAAATTGAAACGGCCCTGGCCGGACTGGAAGGAATCGAAACTTGTGCCTGTATATATGATGATGAAAGGTCAAGGATTGTGGCCTGTTATACTGGGAAAGAAATAGAAAAGAACAACATATCAGAGTATTTGAAAAGACGTATTCCCGGCTATATGATTCCGGAGGAGTACTTTCATTATCAGGAGCTTCCCTATAATGCAAATGGAAAAATAGACAGAATTGTTTTAAAGAAAAACCTGGATAGTAAGAGCATTAAGTGATGGAAGGAATATGATTATGAGATATAACAATCAGGACTTGATAAATATTGAGAAACAGATAATGGGGTGTGAGGCATGTGGGGGCATTACAGTCAGAGAGTATCAGCTTTATGTATTGGAAATTCTAAAGGAGATTGACAGGATATGTAAAAAAAATGATATTTCCTATTTTTTAATGTTTGGGACGCTTATTGGAGCAGTGCGTCATCATGGTTTTATTCCGTGGGATGATGATGCGGACGTGATAATGACACGAAAGAGTTTTGCAAAGTTTAAGACTGCATGTGAAAAAGAGTTATCCAATAAGTATGCACTTATAAGTTATCAGGATAATAAGAATGTAGGACTCATATTTCACAGAATACGTAAAGTTGATACTGCTTATATCAATCGTTTTGAAGTATCAAAACATGGGGAAAATGCGGGGTTTTATGTGGATATAATGGTTATGGATTACCTTTCGGACCACCCCCTTTATTCCAGGATTCAAATGAGATGTCTTCAGGCATTGCATCGGATAGTGTCTCCCGGATTTTCACAGGGAGTAGAATATTTACCTGCATATTGGGATATTGGCCTGAATATTATCCATTTTTTTATTGGACGAAAAAGAACAATAAAATTACTTGAAGAAATATTGGGGTCGGCAAAACCTGAAAAGTCTTCAAAATATATTGCACAGAATTTACAGTCAGGCAGATTGGATTTTTCTATTTTTGATAAATATCATTTTGAAGAGAAGTGGTATGTGCCTTTTGAAGATACAAAACTGCCTGTTCCTAAAGATGCAATAACGTTGTTAAACCATTCTTATTATAAAAAAAGTTTATGGAAGGGGACATTGCTTGAGGCAGGTTATGAGGATGAATATCAGGCAATATTAAAGAAAAATTACTATAAATGGGATGATATTATGTATCTGTCCGGCAGTAGGAAAAGAAATACACACATGGAAATAGTGTTTGACAGCCGGAACAACTGCAACATATATGACAGCTATTATTTTAAACGATTTAATAAAAAGAGAAATGACAAAAGTGCAATAAAAGAAAGAAAGTACCGTGAAAGAGCAGAGAAGTATAGAAAAGTTTTAGTTGAAAATGAGACTATTGCAAGGGAGGTATGTGAGGAGATTCAAATTCGTGAAATATTAATGCAATATCAGAAGCAAAAGGATAGTATTCCGGTAAAGACACTTATTATTTATTCTAAAAGTCTGGTTAAGTTACATATAAACAATCATATGGAGTTATCTGGTGATGAGCTGCAGGCTTTTGCAGAAGTTTTTATCAGGGCATCTTATTTAACAACGGCAAAGCGCCTCCTTAATACAATGAAGAAAAATGAACGTATGGGAAATAATGTAACATATGCTCAGTTGGAAGAGAGACTGCAAATACATATGAATGCTTATTATGCAATATTCGAAAAGGATTATCAGCAGATAAATGGTTATCTGGAACAGTTTACAGAATCAGAATGCTACCTAACTGTACTGCTGACAGCTTTTTTATGTTATGAGTATGGTGACTATATGGAGGCAGAAAAGCGGTTTCAGAGTATTTTACAGGAGGATGAAGAATACTTTTTGGCGACTTATTATTTAGGGATGATAGAGAAGATAAAAGGAAATACAGACAAAGCTATTCTATATTTTAAACAGTCTTTGGACTGCACCTGCTATATGCCGTTGCTTGAAATGAGCTTAAAGGAGCTAAAAGAACTGCTATAGATAAAAAGTTTTTATGCTATTACAGGGAGGAAAAATGGGCCAGATAGAGAAAATATTTATTCTTGACAGAAAGGAAAAGAACCCTTATGAAAACCTTGCCCTGGAAGAAGCTATTTTGCACAGTATACCGCAGGATTGTTATATTTTATACCTGTGGCAGAATGAGAATACGATTGTGGCGGGACGGAACCAGAATATTTTTGCTCAGTGTAATGTGAGGCTTGCCGGAGAGGAAGAGGTAAGGATTGCCAGGAGGCTTTCAGGTGGAGGAACGGTTTTTCATGATTTGGGGAATTTAAATTATACATTTTTCTCCAGGGCACCCTATTTTTCGCGGACATTAAATACAAATATTATTGTCAGTGCGCTTGCATCCTGCGGCGTTATGGCGCAGGTAAGCGGAAGAAATGATATTCTGGTAAAAAATAAAAAAGTGTCCGGGAATGCGTATTACAATTTGGGTGACAGATATTACCATCATGGAACTCTGTTAATCAACTCTGATTTGGACAGAATGGGAAGACTTTTGCGTGTGGATGCGGAAAAATGGAAGGAGCGGGGAATTGATTCTGTAAGAAGCAGGGTATCCAATCTAAAGGACAGCTGTCCGCAGATTAACCTTGAGGATGTAAAAAAATCTTTAATAGAAAGCTTTATAAATAGATTTCCCCATGCAGAGCCGGTTATGACACAGGCCGTATTGAAGACTAATTTTTTTGGGAATATCTTTCTATACGAGGAACTGGTAAATAAATACGCATCAAGGGAATGGATTTGGGGAAGGGATATTTGTGCAGATTATAAAATGGGACGCAGGTTTTCATGGGGGGATGCTGTACTTTGTCTGGAAGTGGAAGGAGCAAAAGTAAAAAATATAGAGTTGGAAAGTGACGCGCTGGAATCAGAAGTTATTTTAAAAATAAAAGAAGAGCTTACCGGAAGCGGCTTCAGCAGGCAAAGCATGACAGAATGCCTGGGAAATATGAAGAAGAAAATGTTGTCTGAAAGAGAAAACGAGATTTTAAATGATATTATAGAATTGATTGTTACATCAGAAATACCATAGGTAATTGCGAAACATGAAGTTGTGGAAATATTCTGACAATATATTCCACTCAAATCCTGTTGCACCGTGCATTCCATCAAGCCCAGCAGGACAGAAGACAGTCGGGGAGCGTCCTTCCTGTCTTCTATGGTCTTGATTCCATGGTGCATAAGGCTTTTCACAGAATATATTGTCAGAATATTCAGTAAGTTTACGAGTTTCGCAATTACCTATCAGAAATACCATAAAGTGAGGAATGTAATATGACAGAAGTATTTATACCGAGATTTGATGTAAATGATGATGAAGTGACAATTACAGATATATGTGTGGAGGAAGAGGGTTATGTAAAAAAAGGGGATGTAATATTTAAGGCGGAGAGCACAAAGATGACAAAAGATATTCAGGCCCCGGAGGATGGATATATACATATATGCTGTGAGCGGTTTGACAAAAAACAGGTGGGAGAAAAGATTGCGGAGCTTTTTGAAAGCCAGGAGTCATACCTTTCATGTGACATTAAGTGCAGTAACAATGCTTCCTTAAAGGAACCAGGTTCTGAGGAGGCACAGGAGACTAATATCACTTTGAAGGCACGCAAAATGGCAGAAGAACTGGGGATTGATATACAGGAGATTGTAAGAGAAAAAGGAAAACAGATTATAAAGACGGCAGATATAAAGGCTTATGCGGAAAAAAAAGATTGCACGCCAAAATCAGGCAGTAATATTTTGGTTCCGGGAGCAATTAATGTTTATGACAGAGAGCGGGTGATAATTATCGGAGCGGGCAGGTTATCAGAACAGGTCATTGATATTCTGCTGGATGATAAAGATAAAACAATTGTGGGGCTGGTTGACAGCTATAAGAAAGAATATCCAAGTTATAGTTTCCCGCTGATGGGTTGCACAGTGCATGACTTCCCGGATGTGATTGACAGAAAACTGTATGATACTGTTATCATTGCCCTTGGAGGTGATAAGAAGAGTATGGTTTTCAGAAGAGAGCTTTATGAGCTTTATAAAGAGAAGGGCATCTCCTTTACAAATGCAGTTGGTGATAATGTAAATATCCGGCGGGCAGTTGGGATTGGCGAAAATAATATCATTATGCACAACTGCTTTATTGGAACCGGTTCACAGATAGGAAGCAATAATATTATCAGTTATGGAACCTGTATTGGGCATCATTGCGTGATAGGCAGCCATAATTTATTTGCGCCGGGTTTTACGACGCCTGGCAGCATAAAAGTTGGAAACGGCTGTATTATTATGACTGGTGTAAAAATGGTGAATTATGTGACCATAGGGGATAATGTAATCCTGCCCGTGGGATACAATGTGATGCAGGATATTCCCGACGGGCAAAATCTGTTAAATTAGAGTATCCAGATGGCGTACAGGGGGATTACTACCGACTTGTCTGTAAAATGGAGGGATGAATATGTATGATTTACTGGTAATAGGCGCAGGCATAGCCGGTTATACGGCGGCAATCCGGGGAGCAAAGGATGGTCTTAGGACAGCGGTAGTTGAATCCGGAGATATTGGCGGCACCTGTCTTAACAGGGGGTGTATCCCCACCAAGTACATGCTTGCAAAAGCGCATCAGTACAGAGGGCTTAGGCAGGGGATGGAAGAGAAAGCCTTTGAGGGCAATCTGTCTGTTAATTATGAAAAGCTAAGGACGGATATGCTGCTAAAGACGGAAAAACTTTCATCGGGCATAAATGGACTGCTTTGTGCCAATGGTGTTACAGTATACCATGACAGGGCGGAATTTTTGAATGAAAATTCAGTTATGCTTTACAGCGGCAACAAGCAACTGAAGGCAGACAGCTTTATTATTGCAACAGGTTCGGTCCCTCGGACGCTTCCGGTTTATGGAAAAGAAGAAAAAATCCAGGACCTTAATAAGTGCAGACATATTTTCACAACAGATAATATCTTTTCAAATCTTCAAGTAATTCCCAAATCAATGATCATTCTGGGAGGCGGCGCTGTGGGCTTGGAATTTGCCTTTATGTTTTCCGGGTTTGGATCCATGGTAACAATTATAGAAGAGAGAAATTCCCTCTTTGGGAATATTGACCCTGATATAGATACGGCACTGTTCAGGAGGATGAAGGAATGCAGGATTGACTTTAGAGGCGGGTGTGAAACCGGCTGGGTAGAAGAGGCTGGCAGTGAGGCCGTGGTTTATGATGCAGATGGAAGGCAGATGGGGAAAGCGGAAGCTGTACTTATGGCTGTGGGACGAAATCCTTCCTATGAAGGTCTGAGGATTGAAAGGGCAGGTATTATTGCCGGCTCCCGCGGCATAGAGACAGACAGTTTCTGCCAGACCAATGTAAAAAATATTTATGCAGTGGGAGATGTAAACGGAAAATGCTCCCTCGCATATGCGGCGGCAGCACAGGCAGAAAATGTGGTTTCACACATAAAAGGAGGACGCAGGGTAAAAAATGAGAGCCTGATTCCCACATGTATATTTACAGATCCGGAGATTGCATTTACAGGTTATACAGCCGGGATGCAGGGGGAAAAACATATTAAAACGGAGAAGTTTTTAATGACTGCAAACGGAAGAAGTACTGCTGATGGAAATGGTGGATTTATCAGACTGACGGCAGACAGCGACTCCCAGATGATTATGGGCGGGGTATGTGTGTGTCATGGGGCTTCGGAATTGATCAGCCAGATTACGCTGGCAGTCAGAAATAAAATGACATTGGATGACTTTACAGAAACCATATTTCCCCATCCGACTTATTCGGAGGCGCTTGGGGAAGCAGCGGAGCGGATAAATGGAAGGTGTATTTATATGCTTTAATATTTTGTATAAATAACAATCCGGCAGGGAGGACTGGTATGAAATATCTTTATGCCATCAGAGAGGCGATAGAGGAACTGATTGAAGAAAAAAATGCTTATGTTTTGGGAGAGGATATCAGAGAGCCATATGGAGGGGCTTTTAAAGTAACCAAAGGGTTATCCGAAAAATATCCTGAAAACATAATTGGAACGCCAATGTGCGAGCAGGGATTTACAGCGGTCAGCATAGGCATGGCGCTTATGGGAGAATATGTTCTGGAAGAGATTATGTTTGGCGATTTTATTACTTTGACAGCTGATCAGCTGATTAACCATGGAGCAAAATTTTATGATTTGTATGGACAGAAACTGCACCTTGTTGTCAGGACGCCTTCAGGCGGATACCGGGGATATGGCGCAACCCATTCCCAGTCTCTGGAAAAAATGTTTTTGGGAATACCAGGACTAAAGGTGGCGGCTCCCAATAGATTTATACATGTGGGAGAATATTTAAAGTATGTGATTGAAAGTGGAAAACCCACCTTGTTTATTGAAAATAAACTGGATTATCCGAAGGAGCTTATATTGGAAGATAATGACATTTTTCAATATGAGGAAAAGGATTATGTGGTAAGGCTTTCCATTAAGGGAGAGACACCGGATATAACGATTTTGACCTATGGGGGCCTTAGCAGTAAAGCGGTTAAGGTGGCCAGAGATTTAATTTATAATGAAGAGATTTCGGCAGATGTGGTAGTGGCGGCGGACCTGTCGGATGCGTTCTTTAAAGGGAAGGATTCGCCTCTGATTCAGGCTGTACGGACCAAAAATGTAGTTGTGGCAGAGGAAGGCACTGGAGGGTATGGATTTGCGGCACAGGCCGCCTTTGAATTTGCACAGGCAGGCAGGCGGGCTGCAGTTCTTACGTCTAAAGAAAGTATAATTCCTTCCGGCCGGAAAGCGGAAGAGGAAGTTTTGGTTTCGGAAGATGATATTTACAGGAAGGTAAAAGCCTTCTGCATGGCAGAATGAGAGGTACATATGGATTTTGGCAGTATATATGAAGAGAGTTTTTTAATCAGGGCATTTGAAAAAAAAGTTGAGAAGGAGTTTGAACAGGGCAGAATGCGTGGGACCACCCATGGATGTATCGGTCAGGAGATTATCCCCGTACTTGTTATGAACGTGATAGACAAAGAAAAGGATTATGTTACCGGAACACACAGATGTCATGGGCAGGTTCTTGCCTATACAAAAGATCCATACAGACTGTTTTGCGAGATGATGGGGAAGGCGGATGGGTATAACTGCGGTATGGGAGGAAGTCAGCATATAAAGACAGGAAAATACATTACCAATGGAGTTACAGGCGGAATGGCGGCTGTTGGCGTTGGTATGGCGCTTTCCCTGAAGAAGCGGAAAAAGGAGGGTGTGGTAATTTCTTTTCTGGGAGACGGCGGCTTTCAGGAAGGATATGTGGGGGAAACGATGAACATGGCGGGGGTGTATGATGTGCCGGTATTATACATTCTCGAAAATAATCACTATGCAATGTCCACTCCTTCTGCGTCTTATACGGCAGGAACTGTGAAACGCCGGGTGGAGGCTATGGATATAAAATACTATTATGCAGATACAAGAGAATTGGAGAAGCTTTCTGATACCATTGAAGAGGGGTACCTGTTTGTAAAAAATAACCGAAAACCGGCTTTTTTAGAAATCAATACTTTTCGACTGTGCGGTCATTCCAAATCAGATGACAGGGCGTATATGAGTGAGGAAGAAAAGGAGGAAAATCTTTTAAGCGATCCCCTTAAGGGCCTGCGCTGCCATATAGGTGAGGAGTCTGCAGCGGAAATAGAACAGAGATTGGAAGCAGTGGTGGATGAGGCGTTTGCACAGGCGAATGAAAATGCGGAGTGGGGAATGGAGGAATACAGGAAAAGGACAGGAGACAGAAAAGACAGTGTGTAAAAGACAGGAAAGGATGTAAAGTGCAGTATCGCAGGCACTGCCTGCGATATATGGGAGGTATAGGGATGAAATATGAATGGATGAATGATTATATTGTGCATAAGGAAGACAGCGTTTACTATGCACATTGGAAACTATACAGGAATAAATCCCTGTTGGTGGTAGTTGATGACCAGGATTTATTTGAGGGAATAGTAACCATCAGTGAATTTAATAAAACATTTACAAATGAAAGTTTACTAAAGGTGGGAGACATTTTTAACGCAAAATGCAAGTACATTATGTCAGGGGCAGAAGATGTGGATGTCATAACAAAAGCAAGAGATATTTTTGCTGATTTTGCGGCCGTTAAGCATATTCCGGTAATTGACAGGGAACGTAATTTGATAGATGTGGTTTCCAGAGAGCAGGCTTTCTGGAAGCAATATTTTGATCAGGGAAAACTGCCGAGAATGCATTATGCTTTTTGTATGTATATGGCCGCTCTGGAAGCAAAGACACTTGGATATCCCAAAATCAGCGTTATGGAATTTGGTGTGGCAGGAGGAAACGGGTTAATAAACTGTGAATTTCATGCAAAGGCCATTACCAGACTTTTGGGAGTGGAGATTGAAATTTATGGTTTTGACTCAGGAGTTGGACTGCCGGCGGGAAACATGGGATATAAGGATATGATTCATTTATTCCGGGGCGGTGATTATAAAATGGATGCTGATATGTTAAAAAAACATTTGGAATGTGCAAAGCTGATCCTGGGGGATTTCAGGGATACGACAAAAAACTTTTTTGAAGAATATCATCCTGCACCAGTTGGCTGTATGCTTATTGACGTTGATTATTACTCCTCCACGCTTCCTATATTGGAATTTTTAAAAAATGATAATAAGTATTTTATCCCAAGAATTTATACATATTGGGATGATATCAGTCCGGAATATGAATTTCAGGGTGAAAACCTGGCAATTCGGGAGTTTAACCAATCCAATACGGATTTGAAAATATCCCCGGAAAGAGAAAGTTATCAGAACCACAGAAAGAAAACAAAAATATGTCATAGATTTTCCCATGAAAAATATAATGAAAACTCTGAAGTATATGTGGGGATAGGAACACTTAGACATGAGGCGCCGGTCATGTTCCATGAACTTCCCCTGCAGGCCAATCATTTATAAGGAAATTAATGCTAAGTAGAGTACAAAGGTGAAATCTATCATGTATGGATTGGAATGTGTGCAGCAATTCTGTATGGCAGTGAAATTGGAGATGGAAGTATTGTGGGAGCGGAGAGGTTTTACCTGAAAACTGTATTGCATGTGGAACTCCGGCAAGGGTAACCCGACGCAATATTGGCCGGAGCAGGGAAAACTGTGCGGAAGATTTACAAATATCAGGATGTCATACTATATAAAAATTGATAAACAATGTGCAAAGGGTTTCTATCAGTCAGATAAAATGCTATAATATGGACATAGATAAAGGCAAATATCCATAATGTTATAATCAGTCAGAAAGGAGAAATGCAATGACTATGTTGGAAAGCACCATTTCTATGATAAAAGTCTTGCCGGAAGCTGACCTGGAGGAGATACAAAATTTCGCCAGAAAACTTCTCCAACGGCGTGATGCAGATTGTCCATTCCCGTTAATGGGCAGGGAGGATATCTATAAAGAGCTGGAAATTTCCAGGCAGCAGATCAGAAATGGTGAATACCAGGAGGCAGGAGAGTTCAGCGCGGAGGTCAGAAAAGAATATGGTCTATGAAGTCATTCTGTCATCCCAGGCAAAAACGCATTTTCGGAAAATAATAGATTACCTTCTTTATGAGCTTGAAAACCGACAGGCGGCCATAAGTGTCGCAGACGATTTTGATGATACGGTGGCCCGCCTTTCACATATGGCGGGATCGTTGAAACTATGTGATGACAGAGTATTACAGGCTAAGGGCTACCGTACAATCCACTTTCGCAGGCATAGATATCTGATGGTTTATACAGTGGATGGGGACAGGGCTAATGTTGAGGGAATTTATCATGAATTGCAGGATTATGAGGGTATCTTGGGCTGAAAGCCGGAAGCCTATACATTGTACATTGGTGCAGCATTCCAGGCATGTATGAGATACATACAGATATAAAATTAAATAAACATTTGCTTATATAAAAATCTTTCCTGCCATCTGTACGCACTGCTTTGCGTGAAATTGGATCGATATCATTTCAGCGTTTTACACTTGTAATAATCCACCTGCTGCAGAATATGTTCTATATTGCATTCACCTGCAAAACGGGACATATCGCAGAAGTTTTCAGTCCGGTCTACCCAAAGCAGTGGATTTATTTCTTCTGTCAGCAGTACATTCTTTTTGAGCTTACCGGAATAAACCTCCAGCTCTTTGTCAGACAGGAAATACCGAAAATCCATCACATGTGTGAGAATAATAGCATCTTTTGAAATGCCCGTTTCTTCAAAAAGTTCCCGGTAGGCGGCTTCCTCATCTGTTTCGCCGGGTTCTATTTTTCCCCCAACGAAATTCAGTTTTCCTTTAAAGGGTTCTTTTGTTCGCTGACACATGAGAATTCTTTTTTCGGCGGCGTCATAAACTGCGATTACATTATATCTCTTCATGGATGTTCCTCCATAACTCCGATTATGATTTGATGATTTTAAAGGAAAAACGTTCTCTTAAAATTCCTTTGTGCTATATCGTTCATAAGATTGTAAAACATTATAACATAATATATGGTAATTGTGAATTAATTGAAATTAAAAATGCAATCTTCCAAAAAAATCTTGTTTAATTAGATGCTATGCACCATGAAACGGGTCTTTGATACCGACATAAACGCTTTATCTTATAATTCCGCATAATATCAAGGTTTCGTAAAAATTTACAGAATTGAAAAAATTACTATATACTAAAACTTGGGCTCAAACTGCTACAATGCTTATAAATTAAGGGTTGGAACAGTTTAAAATCTGCAAAAGTGTCCGCATTGTCTCATTTCTGCATCTGGATTTTCTCATGGATATTTGTGTTGTATAAATTATAGAGGTCTGTCCCTTTCCCAATGGTATTGTCAAAAGGGATTCAGATCCATTTCTCCCGAACAGGCTTCCCATTCCGTCAGGATTCCTATCACCTTTAGCTGTTTTTTATAGATTTTGTTTGTTTATAATGATACAATACCTATATTAAATGGTAAGTAATCAGCCATTCATTATAGCCCTTTGGGGAGATGTATAAAAGGAAGGGATACATAAAATGCAGGAAAGTATAAAGCCGCCTGTAGAGGTAAGATACAGGGAAGAATTGGAAGCATTGAAGAATATGGATACGGGAAACAGGCCCCAAAACTGGCAGATGTCGCCAAGGGCTGTCAGAACGTTTATATTGGGGAGCCCCAAGGCCGTTCCTTACAAGGGCGGGGAAATTGTAATTGAAAAAAAATATTTTGGCAATGATGCGCTGGTGGAGCGGTGCATCGTAACACTGGCGGGCAACCGGGGCCTTATGCTGGTGGGGGAGCCGGGAACTGCGAAAACCATGCTTTCGGAGCTTTTGTCTGCGGCCATAAGCGGTGTAAGCACCAATACCATTCAGGGCACAGCAGGGACTACAGAGGATATGATCAAGTATTCCTGGAACTATGCTCTTTTGCTTGCCAAAGGACCTGACAGACAGGCGTTGGTTCCGTCTCCTTTGTATGTGGGAATGGAAAAGGGGATTCTGACAAGATTTGAGGAAATTACCAGAACACCGGCGGAGATTCAGGACAGTTTAATCAGCGTCTTAAGTGACAAGGTGCTGAATGTGCCGGAATTGGGGGATGAGGGATTTCTCTTTGCCCGCCCTGGTTTTAATGTGATTGGAACCGCCAACACAAGGGATAAGGGGGTCAATGAAATGAGCAGCGCCTTAAAGCGCCGTTTTAATTTTGAGACAGTTATGCCGGTCCGGGAAGTGTCCATGGAGAAGCAGATTATCTTAAACGAGGTGGGAAGGCTTGCCGCAGAGAGCGGCGTTGCCATGGAGCCGGAGGAGGATGTGGCGGAGCTTTTAGCATCCACTTATCATGAACTGCGGGAAGGGATTTCTGCTTATGGACACCGGATTGATAAGCCCTCGGCAGTGATGAGTACGGCGGAAGCGGTGTCTGTGTATTATCAGACCATGCTTACCGGATATTATTATGGAGATGGAAGCATGAGTGTTGGCTGTCTGGTACAAAATCTTGTGGGGGCCATTTCCAAGGAAAATAAAGAAGATTTGGAAAAAGTGAAGGGGTATTTTAATACCGTCATTAAGGATAAAAGCGGCAGAGAGGGTGGATTATGGAAACAATACTACGAAGCCAGGAAATGGCTGAAATAATGCTGCTGCCTGTCCGCCATCACAGTCCGGCCTGTTCCTTCCAGATACAGAAGGTAATTAGGGAATGGAAGCCTTCTGTGATACTGATAGAAGGGCCGGACAATGCAAATATGCTGATTCCTGTTATGGTGGATGAGGAAACAAAAGCGCCCTTTGCCATTTATTATTCCTGCCATGATAAAGAGGGAAAGATTACAAAGGAAAAGGAGCATTATAAGTGCTATTATCCGTTTCTTGAATATTCACCGGAGCTGACGGCTCTGCGGGAAGCCTTGCAGCTGGGGATTCCCGCTGCGTTTATTGACTTGCCCTATGGGGATATTTTAGCGGCCTCCGAAGAAGGGAAGGGCCTGTTGAAGGCAGAGGAAAAAAACAATTATAATGATGATTATCTGCTTTCAAGAAACGAGTACATTGGACGTTTGTGTGAAAAGGCAGGGCTTCGCAGTTTTGACGAGTTTTGGGAAAAATATTTTGAAATAAACGGACTTTATGAGGATAGTGACACCTGGTTTTCCCATTTAAAGGTCTATTGCGCGCTGGCCAGGGAAAATACGACAAAAGCAGCGCTTAAGGAGGAAGGCTGTCTTGAGAGGGAGGCTCATATGGCAGCAGAAATTGTGCAGTGGGCAGTACAAAAAAGCGGGATGGCGGCAGAGGGCTGGTTTCGGATTCTTGTGGTAACAGGCGGTTTCCATACGCCGGGGTTATCAGAAAGGCTTTCTCCTGCCAATTGGGAAGAAACCAAACGCCTGGGGGCAAAGCTGTCAGGCAGGGTTCCGGCAAAGAATCAGAGTGTTTATCTGATGCCTTATTCCATGGAGGCGGCGGATGCCTTAAACGGCTATGCCAGCGGTATGCCTTTTGCAGGATTTTACCAGAAAATATGGGAAGGCATAGGGGAAACAGAAGAAACATATAAAAAAGCAGTGCTTGATATGCTGGTATCTGCCGGAGGGGAAGTCAGAAAAAAGGAAGGATATTTGTCCACCTATGATGAAATCTGTGCCTGGCAGATGGCCCAGGGGCTTAGTGAGCTGCGGGGCAAGCCCCAGCCGGGGGCTTATGAATTGCTGGACGCTGTGCAGGCGTCCTATGTGAAGGGTGAATATAATATAGCTTCCGATATGCCGGTGCGCACATTAAGAAAGCTGATGACCGGACGGGGGACGGGAAAGCTGTGTGAGAAGGCGGATATGCCGCCCATTCTGCATGACTTTGAAAGCCAGTGTAAAAGCTTTGGCTTAAAAGTGCATTCTACATTAGAAACAGAAGTTGTGCTCTCTGTTTTTTCTGAAAAAAAACACAGAAAAATGAGCTGCTTTTTTCACCGGATGGTATTTTTGGAAACGGCATTTGCAAGAAGGACAAAAGGGCCGAACCTGCAAATGAAAAGGGATCGGAATCTGATTCGGGAAATCTGGAAATATAAATGGAACGCTCAGGTTCCGGCAGCTTTGATTGACGTGTCAGTCCACGGTGCCACCATTGAGGAGGCGGCGGTTAGTTTGGTGGGGGAGCGGCTTAAAAAAGATATGGGGGCAGGGCAGGCGGCCCGGCTTCTTACGGAGGCATTTGAAATGAACCTGTCCGGGGCGCTTGAAAGGGTTTATGAGAGGGCCTATGACAGGCTGGTTAGAGATACGGATTTTTATTCGGTGGCGGATGCCCTGAAATCTTTTATGATGATGGAAGAGCTGGGCAGTCTTTACGACTCCAGTCTGGAAATTTCAAAGCTCCTTTATGGGGCCGTGCAGAAGCTGATTACGCTGCTTCCTTCCATGGTGACAATTAAAGATGAAAGTCTTGGCGACTGTATGGATGCCATAAAACTGCTGTATCAGGTAACAGGAAGAACAGGCGCAGACCTTTGGCAGGAAAAGGAGACTTACTTTAATGCTCTTTCCCATATGCAGGAGGATACGCAGATACATCCGGGGCTTTGCGGCTGTATTCATGGAATTTTGTATGGAAGCGGCAGGGAAACATCCGGGGATGTGGAGGCGGTTTGCCTGGGATATTTAACAGGTACAAGGCAGCAGCTTCTTAAGACTGCGGTGTTTTTCCGCGGCCTGTTTTATACGGCAAGGGATTTGATATTTATTGGCGGGCGGATTCTGGAAATGCTGGATACATTTTTTGGTCAGGTGGAAGAGGGGGAATTTATGGAGCTTCTTCCACAGCTGCGTATGGCGTTTACTTATTTTACTCCTGCGGAAACAGACCGGATTGCAAGTATGGCGGCAGCCCTGCATGGAAAGTGCAGGGAGGATATTACAGAGAGAGGGGAGATATTGCCGGAGTGGTATGCTTATGGAAGGGAGCTGGATGGCTATGCAAAGAAATATATGGTGGGAGATATGTAAATTACAGGTTTTGCCTGTAATGCAAGAGGGATTACTGTGAAAACCTGCGCTCCGATTTGCAGGTTGCAAGGGAATGAGGGATTACAATGGACCAACAGGAAATTTTAAACCGCTGGCGTCTGGTATTAGGCAAATATGCGGCAGGGCAGATTTCCTTTTCAGAGGGAAATCTAAATTTTATGGATATGGAGCAGGCCCTTGATTATTTATATGGAAGGGAATACGGCGAAGAACAGGAGATACGTAAGGATAAGACAGGAGGAAGCGGGGAATCCCAGCTGACGGTTCCCTACTGGCTTGCAAAAGTAAAAAAACTTTTCCCAAAACAGACAGTGGAAATAATGGAACGTCATGCGCTGGAAAAATATAAGATGACAGAGCTTTTGACAGACCCGGAGGTATTAAGAAAGCTGGAACCAAATAAAGAGCTTCTTAAAACGATCTTAAGCCTAAAACACATGATGAAGGGTGAAGTGTTAGCCCTTGCAAGGGAAATTGTGCGAAAAGTGGCGCAGGAGCTGATGCAAAAACTGGAGCAGGAGCTAAGGCAGTCATTTTTTGGAAAACTGAACCGCAATTCCAGCAGCCCTGTGCGTTCGGTCCGGAATTTGGATGTAAAGAAAACCATCCGTATGAATTTAAAGAATTATGACACAGAAAAGGAGCAGTTGGTATTAAAGCAGATATATTTTAATTCCCGTATGAAAAAATACAATACATGGCGTGTGATTATATGTGTGGACGAGAGCGGTTCCATGCTGGACTCGGTAATTCACAGTGCAGTGATGGCGGGGATTTTTGCAAAGCTGCCTATGCTGGATACCCGGCTTGTAATTTTTGATACCAATGTGGTGGATTTAAGCGGCTATGTATCGGATCCGGTGGAAACGCTGATGAGCATCCAGCTGGGGGGAGGCACCAATATTGCAGGGGCCCTTTCTTACTGTGAAAAGCTGATTGATTTTCCTTACCGGACCATGGTGGTTTTGGTGTCAGATTTATATGAAGGCGGCGGCTATCAGAATCTATACAGTGTCAGCAGAGGAATCATTGAAAGCGGTGCAAAGCTGATAGCGCTGACTGCGCTTGATATGGAGGCAAGCCCTTGTTATGACAGGAACGCGGCGGCAGCTTTAGCAGGCATGGGGGCATATGTGGGGGCCATGACGCCGGAAGAACTGGCCGGATTTATTGGAAAAATCATATAACTGTTATTTATATGTGAAGGAAGGGATAGTTGGAAATTACAAAGAGGAAAGCTTCTCTTTGGCAGCAGGCTTATAGGTATAAGGGACAAAAAGTGGGGGATAGATGTGAATAATTGGAAGACATTGCTGGAAAATGTGGATGACGATTATTTAATCGGTATGTCCAATAAAGGAATTGTAAAACGGGCGTATAAGGACAAGGAAGAAGGAAACTATCAGGTGCTTTCTATGGAGGAGGAAGCAAAGGTTTGTGTGGGCAGTGAGACGGTTACAGTCTGTGTTCCTTTGGGGGAGAGCAAGTGCTCTTGTCCCTCAAGAAGTATTTGCCGTCATGTGATACTTGGAATTATGGCTCTGAAGGAACAGACGGCAAAGGAGGGGCGGCAGCAGCCTTTAAAGGAAGCGGCGGCATATACTGAAAAGCCGCAAGAAACAGAACAGGCGGAAGTGGAAAAAAGTGATTTAAAGGAAAAGCTTATGGAAGAAATTGCAGCCTGTTCCTTTGGTACTTTAAAAAAAATATTGGGAGGAAAGCAGCTATTGGCAATTGCCGGACAAATGAGGGCCGGATATAAACCTAAAATTGAGTATGCAAGTATTATCACTGTGGAACTGCAGGAGATGGGGCAGAAGGTTAAACTGCTCTTCCCTCTGGAATATTCCACCTGTACCTGCCATAAAAAAGAGCTTTGCGTCCATAAGGCGGCAGCGCTGGTGTGGTGTAAACTGGAAGCGGGCCTTTTATCCGCCGGGGAACTGGAAGAGGAGGTTCTTACAAAGCCATCTTACGACGGGCAGCAGGTAAGGGAGACGGCCATGCAGATGCAGCTGTATCTGGATGAACTTTTAAATACGGGGCTGGCAAGGACTTCTCCTGACGGTCTGGATTATATGGAACGGCTTGCCATTATCAGCCACAATGCCCGGCTTGTCCGCTTTGAAGGATACTGGCGGGCTTTGCGCGATTCCTATGAAAGCTATTTTAAAAGAAAAGCATCTTTCCGGGTGCAGACCTTGATGGTGCAGCTTGCAAGACTTTACCAGAGGACGGTTCTTTTGCAAAGGGCGGAAAATGACAGCCAGATTTATGAGCTTGCCGGAGAGTTTAAGGCGGAGTATCTTCCGGCAGGGGATTTGGATTTGACAGGAATAGCCATGGAGCATTTTGAAAGTCAGGCGGGATATGAGGGAGAAACGATCTACTTTTTGGAGGAAAATACCAGGCAGTGGTACACCTTCACATGGGCAAAGCCTGTTTTTTATGAAAAATCAGGAAGGCGGGGCAGAGGGGAAAAGGCAAAAGCCCCCTGGGGACTGCCCTTTTCCCTTGAAGATATGGCAATATCCCGGATACATTTAACAAATGCAAAAGCAGACAGGCGAAGGCGGCTTTCTTCCAGTCAGGAAACGAAGGGCGAACTGACAGAACGGAAAAAAGACAGGAGGCTTCAAAGAGGGGATTTAGGAGGCTGGTATTACCGGGATTTTGATAAGCTTTTTGAGGAACAGATTGATAAAAAAAGGCGCCCATGGCTAAAAGAACAGGAGGAAGACGGGGAGGAGGTATCACTGGTTTTTATCCGCCCTGACTCCTGTGAGGAGGCAGTTTTTTCGGAAACGGAGCAGAAATTGTTTATGCGTCTTTTCGATAAGGCAGGCAGAGAGATTGTGGTGGAGGTTGCCTATTCTAAAAGGGAGTCCTGGGGGATACGGTACCTGGAACGGATAACTAGCAAAAAGTTACCCTGTTTTTTAGGTAAAATCTATTTTAAAGATGGGCGGATACGAATGTATCCGGTAGCAGTGTTTGAAAAGGGAGAGCTGTGGGAAGATGGAGAATTTGAGTAAGGAGGAAAAGTTGGAAATGCTGCTTGCGGATGTGGAAAATCTGTTGGAGGAGCTGTTTCAAAGTGGTTTTGACACGGTCCACGACAGTACGCTGGAAGCAATGGAAAATATGACGAATCTGACAGAGCAGTATGGAATGGCATATTTATCGGAGCTTCTTGGAGCCTTAACAAAGGGCCTTGCCATGCGCAGACATCAGCTGGAGAAAAGAGAGGACGGAATGGCAGGACTTTATGTAAAGCTAAACGAATACATATATTTGTGCAAAGAAAAAACAGCCTGCGACAGAGGAAAAAATTATTACGCACCGGAAGGGTAGATGGGGTACTGGAATAAAAAACAGCATCCGCCCCGGCCAGTGCCCAGAGGAAAGACGGGCTGTGAAGCAGACAGGATTTCCTCTGCAGATTAAAGGCGCTGGAAGGGCGGATGCGGTACTGGAATAAAAAACAGCATCCGCCCCGGCCAGTGCCCAGAGGAAAGACGGGCTGTGAAGCAGACAGGATTTCCTCTGCAGATTAAAGGTGCTGGAAGGGCGGATGCGGTACTGGAATAGGAGGTAAAAGATTATGATGAGTCCAGAGAATTTGAGAAACCAGAAGGTCATGGAGGTATTGGAGCTGTTGTCGCTCCCGGAGGATGAACTTACCCTTGCGGAAGCCTGTTTTTTGGGGGAGAAGGGGGAAGAGGCCTTTGGCCAGTTTACTTTCCGTGACCTTTCCGGGGTTCCTTCTGACAAGTCGGTAAGAGTATTCCGTGATTTGATGAAAAGGGGCAGGAAGGAAGAGATGGAGAGGCTCTTCCGGATTCTGTTTGCCATAGGGCAGTCCACCTGTTACCAGCTTGTGCCTATGGATATGATGAATATAAACCGTGAAGCCTTTGCCTGTGAGCCGGATATGAAGGCGTCTATTTACGGAACATTTATCGGATTAAACGCTTATGCCCTGCGGGGAAACACCATAAAAAATCTGATTGATATGGCCCAGGGAAGTGGGGAGGTATTGAAAAGGGCCTTGTCTTATCAGAAAAACTCAATTGAAAATGGCAGTCTGGTTCTGCTTACCGCCTATTTTATGACCCAATATCCCTGGACGGAGGAAAAGAGAGAAAAGAAGAAGGGGAATTTTTTAGAAGGGGTTGGAAAGTTTCTGGGCCTTAAAAATAATGACGATGGGCCGGAAATTCTGATAGCGCCGGAAGACGAGCCGCTTATGAAAAAATATGAGGATATTATTTTATCCCGTTTTGGGGCTTTGTTTGAAAACAAAATGAGCGCTCCTTCTGTTAAGGAAATTGTGGAGGCGGTTTATAATGACAAGGTGACGGATAAAATCCTGCAGATTGCAGGAACGAACGGGGTATCCCCATTTTTGCTGCGCTTGTTCGGGGGAACGGCTTATTTAAATTATCCGCTGTCGTCAAAGCTTAAAAACATAGTCAGAGTATGTCTGTCAGCTCATGGAAACTGGGTAGTGCCTTCCGGGAAAAATCCCATGCTGGATGCTATGGTTTTAATGAGTGAATCCCTTCCCATGAATATTCTGGTAAAGGGCGGAAATTATGATAAGGTTTTTGGCATAGAGGCGGAAAGGTATATAAGCTGGGCAGCAGGGCGGGGATGCAAACCAATTTTGAAAGCCCAGCTTAATAATAACAGAGATGCTTATCTGAAGGTGATGGACAAAGCGGAACTGGAATCTGTAAACAGAATGTTTGAGGCGGTAAAGGAACAGGACCCGGCTCTTTATGAAAATCTTCTGCTGCAGAGAAAGCAGCAGGGACACAATAAGGACATGGAAAAGCTGATTGGCGTTTTTGTAGGGAAAGATTACAAGGATGCAAATACTATCAAAGAATACTTAAGGGGAGCGGCACCGGTAGACACCCTTTACCCTATCGCTGACCAGATTAGTCAGCAGTATTATTACGGCGGCGGGAGAGAACGGAATCTTTTAAGAGATTATATGAAAAACTATCATGATGAGGCATTTTTCCGCAGATGCCAGATATATATGCTGCTGAAACGATCCAGTTATTTTTTCCATGAAGATATAAAAGAAGGCAATAAAGTAAAACCAAAGAAGGTGAAGGCGCTTTTTGAAGGATTTGCCGTGGAAGGGCTGGCAGTGTCCTTTCAGCTTTCCGGTGTGATTATGATTTATGATGCCCTGTATCTGGGGGACTGGAAAAGTGATTTCCTGAAAGGGGCGGAGGAAGGCTTTGCTGTTTATATGACTGATAAAAGAGAGGAAACCATAAATGCCTTTTTAGGGGCCGAGGCAGTGGGGCGTTTCTTCGGACTGCGGGTCATGGGAAGGGCGGCAGAGGAGAATAAAAAAGAAATTCTTGGTTTTTCACAGGACAATGCCAAGATGGTAAAAGAAGAATTGTTAAATATCCTTTATGGGCAAAAGGATTGGGAAGAAGAAATGAAGGATTTCCTTCATTCCAAAAAGGCGGCGGAGCGGGAATTAGCCATAAGGGTATTGCTGCGCTGGCAGGAGGGAGAGCGGGATTATAATGAACTGTTCCTGCAGGCGCTGGAACGGGAGAAGAATGCCAAGGTAAGAGGGCTTTTGGAAAATGCCATGAAGGTGGAAAAAGAGGGGGCTTCCGGTTCCAGAGCGCTGACCTGCGAAGATTTGGTAAAAGAGCTTCATAAGGGCGGCAAAAAGCGCACCCTTGCATGGGCTTATGATACGCCTTTTTCACCTGTACATAAAAAAAATGGGGAGGAGGCGCCGGAGGAATATCTGCAGGCCATTCTGCTGTGCTATTCTTATGCAGACGGATGCGGAGTAAGCAAAAATGCAGCCATTTTAGCGCAGGATCTGGCAAAGGAGGAATTGGCCGTTTATGTGAACGAATTATTTGACAAGTGGATGGAAGCGGGGGCGGAGGCAAAGAAACGCTGGGTGCTTTATGCGGCGTCTATTCACGGCGGTTTTGAAATTATCAAAAAACTCCAGCACCAGATTCAGGAATGGCCTCAGAATGCCAGAGGCGCCATTGCCTCGGAAGCTGTCCAGGCGCTTAGCTTAAATCCCCTTCCCCAGGCGCTTCTTATTGTAGATGGCATATCCAGAAAGTTTAAATTTAAGCAGGTAAAAGCGGCCGCAGGAAAGGCTCTGGAATTTGCAGCTTCCCAGCTGGGTATCAGCAGGGAAGAGTTAGCGGACCGGATTGTGCCGGATCTTGGCTTTGATGAAAATATGGAGAGAAAATTTGATTATGGGGAGAGAAGCTTTAAAGTGACCATTACCCCGGCTCTTGAAATTGAGGTTTATGACGAGAACGGAAAGAAGCTGAAAAATATGCCTGCTCCCGGCAAGCGGGATGATGAACAAAAGGCAGCGGCGGCTTATGAAGAATTTAAGCAGATGAAAAAACAGATGAAGATGACTATCAGCAGTCAGAAAATGAGGCTGGAGATGGCGCTGTCTACGGAAAGGGAGTGGAGCGTGGCGGCATGGAAGGAGCTTTTTGTAAAAAATCCGGTCATGCACCAGTTTGCCATTGGCCTTATTTGGGGAACATATGAAAACAGGAAGCTGGTCCGGAGTTTCCGCTATATGGAGGATGGATCTTTTAATACGGAGGAGGAAGAGGAGTATGAGCTTCCTGAAACAGGACAGATTGGGCTTGTGCATCCCATAGAGCTGTCAGAGGAGTCTTTGGAAGCCTGGAAGCAGCAGCTGGAAGACTATGAAATCAGTCAGCCTCTGGAGCAGCTGGAACGCACTGTTTATAAAATGACAGAGGAAGAAGCGGCCGGGCAGAGCCTGGAACGTTTTGGAGGATGCGTGATTAACGATCTGTCTCTGGGCGGAAAGCTGACAGGGCTTGGCTGGTACCGGGGTTCTGTACAGGACGGAGGAGGATTTTACACCTATTACAGGGAAGATACGGAACTTTCCCTTGGAGTGGAGCTTCATTTTTCAGGAAGCTTTGTGGGAGGCGAAAACGATGATGTCACTGTGTATGACGCGCGGTTCTATAAAGCAGGCACGATTGAAAGAGGAAGCTATGTTTATGATGAGGCGGGGAAGGAAAAAGCATACTTCCTGCGGGAAGTACCGGAACGGTATTTTAGTGAAATTGTGTGGCAGCTGACCAAAGCCACTGCATCCAGTCAGGAAAAAAACGGGAACTGGAAGGAAGAGAGAGGAAAGTTTTAAACAGGCAAATTCATGCAGGCTGTAACCGGACAGAGGGTTTGGCGTTGTTGACTATTGGACATATAGTGTGTACAATAGGAGGGCAGAATGAAGGGATGCGGAGGTTATAATCATGTTTTTAATTGCGCTTTGCGATGACGAGAAGACGGAACTAAATAAAACAGAGGGTTTGCTGGCAGCTTACCGCAGAAGGCGGCCGGCATATGAGTTTACCGTTGAACGTTTTGAAAGTGCGGAAGACATGCTTTCCATGGCAAGGGAAAAAACTTATGTGCCTGACTTGCTGATACTGGATATTTATATGCCGGAAAAGTTAGGGACTACAGTGGCCAAAGAACTTCGCAGGATGGGAAATGATGTACGGATTATTTTTCTTACTTCATCCATGGAACATGCACTGGAAGCCTTCCGGGTAAACGCCGCACAGTATTTGGTGAAACCAGTTTCAGAAAAAGAGCTGTTTCCGGCGCTGGACAGGATTATGAGCCATCTGGACGAGGAAAGAAAAAAATATCTGCTGCTCCGTATTGACGGGCGGATTTGCCGGGTGGCCCTTAAGAATATTGTATATTGCGAAGCACAAGGGAAATGCCAGTGCCTGCACCTTTCAGACGGAACAACATCTTTACTGCGCATGACCATGTCAGAAATTTTCAAGATGCTTTCCGGGTATAAGGAATTTGTGAAGGCAGGAATTTCCTATATTGTGAATCTGGGCCATGTGGAGAGCCTTAACGCCCAGGAGATGAGAATGGATAATGGAAAAACGATTTTTCTGCCCAGAGGTTCCTATCAGCCTTTAAGGGAACAGTATTTTCAGTATTATTGTGAGGAATCATCCTAGAGCGTGTTTGAAAAATCATTTCCAACATCTGCACGCGGAAAACCGCGTCCCCACATTTGCTGGGAAGCATTTTTCAAACACGCTCTAGTGTCATTGGAATTTTTATTCCTGCAAACAACGCGGGCCAGGTGGCTGCCTGGAGACATTTGACGGCTGCCGCAGGGGGCTGACAACTTGCGGTCAGACAGGGCTGCAAGCGGCATGTTGGGAAGTTTGAAATAATGAATAGGCTTACCGGATAGTATATATGGTGTACTATCCGGTTTTTATGTGCACGGGCGCCCAAAGGAAATGTGTAAGTTAATACTTTAGTCCGACAAAGTATACCGGAAAAAATGTAATCTGTTCCATAGATATCTCTAAAAAGACTATTTTCTGATATATTATGATAAAAAGTATAAAATAATAAATTGCAACGTGTCATATTTGTGTAAATGTGACAAAATAAAAGCAGGAGCGTTGGTCACCAGATGATGCAAAAGAGCAGTATAACTTTACTGGATGTGGTTAAAGCAGTGGCGTTGGTACTTGCAGTTGGTTATCTTGTCCGGACAGTGGCAAATGTACAGTCAAAGCATGAGATTTGCGGGGAAATGTCTGTAACAGGAAATGTTTTTTTCAATGCCTTTTTAAATGTTTATGAGGAAAGTATTGCAGATGGAATCTGTGATATACAGGGGGATAAGGATAATGATACAGGGAGAATAAGGATGGGGTCCTTAAAACGGGAGATAAGTCTGAAGGGCAGGCAGAAAAAGCAGTACCGGAATTGTCCGATGACAGATGGAGAGTACGAGCTGTTATCCCGTCTGGTGGCGGCGGAGGCGGAGGACCAGAGCTTTGAGGCGCAATATATGATCGCCTGTGTGGTGGAAAACAGAGTCCGGTCAGAATATTTCCCTGATACTTTAACAGGGGTAATCTGGCAAAGCGAGCCATCAAAGCAGTTCAGCGCCATGTGGGACGGGAGATACGGAAAGTGCAGTGCAACCAGACGAAGCCATAGGGCGGTGCGATATATGGCTGAACATGGAAACAGACTTCCGGAAAAGGTTTTGTATTTTACCTCATGTGGATATCTGTCTGGAACAGAGCCGTACAGACAGGTGGATAATATCTATTTTAGCTGCCGGGAGGAAATGGAGTAATGGGATACTTAAGAAAAAACTGCTTTTGGATTATTATTGGAGTTCTTCTTACTGCCAAAGCAGTGCAATATGCGTATGAAATAAGAGGCTATATGGCATATGGTGGTGAATGGATGGTCTTGCCTTTTATTCTGCAAATGGTAGAATTAATAGGGAGTGGTAAGGAGATTTGGAAGAGAGAAAGGTGAGGATATGTTAGGCGGTTCTGTGACTATAGCAGCCATCCGGTTTGTGTTAAGTATAATTGGAACGACCATTTTATTTGCACTTCTGGATGAGCCACGGTTTGAAAGAAAAAAAATGATACTTTATTATGGGTGTTTTTGTGTGGCAGTGACGATTCCTTCCTGCATCTGGTATTATCTGGATTATACAAGCTGTATCCGTGTAGTGGCCTTTACCATATTTATACTTTTTTCTGTTTTTTCCATTTTTTTAAGCAGCAGCCGTATCTATCTGACTTTATATAAACTAGCCCTTACCTTTTATCTGATGGCGGTGTTTGTAGTCGGGGGAATAGAGATTTCTTATATTTTTTTTAATGGGAATATTTGGGCGGATATAATTGCCCGTGCGCTTCTGATATTGGCAATGGCATATTTTATTTCAAAAAATTTAAAGGATTCAATTAAAAGCTTTGGCATTTATGTGGAAAGTGAGCTGGACCAGTTTAGCATTACTGTTTTGATTATCAGCATTCTTTTTGGAATCGGTGTGGTTTTCCGCTCGCCGGGCGAAGCCTTCAACATTAAGAATCTTTTTCAGATTATGGTGAATTTTTTCCTGACAGGGGCTTTGCAGCTTATGGTATTTAGGCTGTATCTGCACATTGGAAAAGAAGGGGAATACTTAAAGGAAAACCAGCTTATGCAGATGAACCACAGACTCCTTGAGCGCCAGATTGAACTTTTGGAGGAGTCGGTGGAATCAGGCAGACGTATCCGTCATGACACCAGACATCATAATCTGGTGATAGCGGAATATGTGCGGCGGGGGCAGAGCGAGGAATTGCTGAAATATTTAAAGGAATATGAACAGGAGCTGGACAAAGGCGTCATGGCGGTAATCTGTGAAAATACCGCAGTTAACAATATTCTTGCGGCATATACAAGAAAAGCGGAAAGAGAGCAGATAAAGGTGACTATGGATGTGGAAATGGAGAAGGAGTCAGGCATAGCGGATATTGATATGGTTACGATATTGTCAAATGCCTATGAGAACGCTATTTATGGCTGCCTGGAAGCACGGAAGCAGTCCAGGGAAAGGGAGTGCCTTATTAATCTTTTGGTGAAAAAAAAGAAGGGCAAAGTGGTTATCTGCTGCAGCAACACCTGCAGAATGGATATGGACTTTAAGAAAGGCCAGCCAAAGCCGGAATTTACAGGAGGGGTTGGCATCTCCAGCATCATAAAGACGGCTGAAAGCTATGAGGGAGAGACAGATTTTAGAAATGATAATGGCGTATTTGTTTTCCGGCTGATTATGAACATTCCGAAGACGGGAGAAAAGCAGATTTAAAAATCTGTAAAAATAAACATAAGATGAATAGCTTTCTGCCGCTTTATGAGTTAAAATAGATAAATGGATTATAGAAAATAAGTATCTGCAAAATGTAAAGCAGGATGTGCTTATGGCGTTTCTTACAGCAATGGATTCATTTTGCAGTACTGACACTGGAAAGGGCAGAAAGGAGCAGATATGGAAAAAGCGAAAGTATTTTTTACAAAAAAGATCACACCGGAAATGGTAGTGGAAATGTACAAAAGGCTGGAGAAGAATCTGCCAGGAAAGGTGGCAGTGAAGGTGCATTCCGGGGAAGAGGGGAACCAGAATTTTCTTCGTCCGGAGTTTATGCGTCCTATGGTGGAGCTGGTAAAAGGAACGGTTGTGGAATGCAATACTGCATATGAGGGGGCCAGAAACTCTACCGGAAAACACCGGAAACTGATGCAGGACCATGGGTGGACCAAATATTTTCAGGTTGACATTATGGACGCCGAAGGGCCGGATATGGTGCTGCCTGTCAGGGGAGGGAAAGTCTTAAAAGAAAATTATGTGGGGAAAAATATAGCTGCCTATGATTCCCTGCTGGTGCTTTCACATTTTAAAGGACACCCTGCAGGCGGATATGGCGGTGCAATTAAGCAACTTTCCATTGGCTGTGCTTCCAGTGTGGGCAAGTCCCTGATTCATTCCGGCGGCTTTACCGGTGATCAGACAATTGTATGGGATCATATGGCGGAACAGGATGTTTTCTGTGAAGCCATGGCAGATGCCGCAGGCAGCGTAATGGATTATTTTAAGGGGAATACCGCTTTTGTAAACATGATGTGTAATTTGTCTGTGGACTGTGACTGTTGTGCAGTGGCAGAAGATCCCTGCATGGAGGATATTGGCATTCTTTCTTCTCTTGACCCGGTTGCTTTAGATCAGGCATGTATGGATTTGATATACCAGTCAAAGGACCCTGGCAGAGAGCATTTTCTGCAAAGAGTAGAGTCCCTCCACGGCACACATACAATTGATATGGCCGCCATACTGGGATATGGGACCAAGGAATATGAACTGATTTGTGTGGATTAAAGGTTATGCACAAAATAGGAATTATTTCAGACACCCATGGATGGCTGCGGCCGGAAGTAGTGGAAAATCTGCAGGGCTGTGAGGCAATTCTTCATGGTGGAGATGTGGGAAAGCCGGAAATACTGGAGGCATTAAACCAGCTGGCTCCTGTTTATGCCGTTCGGGGAAATACGGACGGGGAGTGGGCCGGGAGACTGCCGGAGGTTCTGGCCATAGAGCTGTTTAAAGTCCGCTTTTTTCTGGTTCATAATAAGAAAATGATTTCAGGAAATACAGCCGGAGCGGATATTGTCATTTATGGACATTCCCACAGATATGAAGAAAAATATGCAGAGGGAACGCTCAGGCTGAATCCGGGAAGCTGTGGCCCGGCAAGATTTACCCTTCCAATTACAATGGCAGCGCTGGAAATAAAAGAGGATGGTTCTTTTCAGGTAAAGAAAATTGAGATAAATTCCCCCAGCTCAAAGGGAGCTTTGCCAAAACGGATTTGCGGCGGCGGAGATAATATGTCTTTGGACATGGGGAAAATTATCCGGGAAGTTATGCGGAATACGGACAGAGGAATGGCGGTGGATGAAATTGCGCAAAGGTGCGGCATAGACAGGAAGCTTGCCGAACAAATCTGCAGGCTGTATCTGACCCATCCGGGAGTGGATACGGACGGGATTATGGGCAAAATGGGATTATAAAGAAGGATTCCCTGATAGCGGCATGGATAGGCACCACATCCAAAAACTCCAATATATTGTTATAATAAGAATATATTTAGGAGAAAACATGTATGGAAGAAAGATACTTGTCCAATAACTGCAGTTTTGCCGGGGTAAAGCCGATTATGGTGGATTTACCTTATCCGCCTGTTAAGGTAATGGGTAAAAACCGGGAATATGCGGATATGCTCAGTGTGGATTACTGTGGCTTCGTGTCAGAGCTGTCTGCCATTACCCAATATATAAATAATGAAAACAGACTGTCCTGTGAAAATTGTCCCATGGCCAAAACCCTTCTTGGCATTGCCATGGCAGAAATGATGCACTTGCAAAAGTTGGGAGAGTTGATATATCTTCTGGGCGGAAAGGTGGATTTTGTTGCAAAACCATGCAATGGAAGGCCAAGGATGTGGACACCGGAATATCTTAACATTCCCGAAGATACCAGAAAGATGCTTACGGCCGATATAGAGGCGGAGTCTGATGCGATCAGGCAGTATGAAATGCACATGAACATGATAAAAGACAGCTGTATAAATGCAGTGCTGGCAAGGATTATTTTAGATGAAGAGTATCATATTATGCTGCTTAAGACATTGATGCAGGAATGCTAGAGCGTGTTTAAAACATGCTCCAGTACAACGAAAATTAATTAACTGACACATTGATTTGTCTGATTTCTGATTTTTCATCTGCTTCATTGTGCCAGAATGTGTTATGACGCGGTAAAAAGGATGCTTAAGAACAAACAAGAAACAGGCAGATGTAAGCTTATCAAGGTTTGCAGCTGCCCCTTTCTTTTTTTAAATAAGACAGCTATCTGTCACATATGTTTTGCTATAGTTGTATGAAACATTAAAAGAGGTAATAATTAAACTGGAGCGTTTGGTATGTTGGGGACAAGCAGGTATGGTATCATTTGATTGGAGGTGAAGACATGGAAAAATGGTTGTATGTAATGACAATAAAAAAAGGAAAGTCATATAACAAAGTTACAAAAGATGTGATTATAAAACACGTGGAGAATTTAAAAAATCTGGATGCTGATGGGAAAATAGAGCTTTGCGGTCCGTTTAAAGGCTATCCTGGCGTTGCAGGTATGGTTATTTTTAGAACACAAAACTATGAAGAGGCAGAAGCATTGTGTAAGCAGGAGCCGCTTGTTGCTGAAGGCTATGCAACATATGCGCTTGCCGCTTTGCAGGTAGCCGACAAAGATAATAATTATTTACTGTAGCATAGCAGAGCGAAAAAAGAAAATACCTCTTTTTATGTGGCATTGGACTTTACAAGGGCAGCATGGTGAATATAAAATAAAAGAAGAAGTTCCAGGAGCGATTGGGGGAGAAGGGTATGAGGGAAAAGTATTTAACCAGACTGGGGCCTGTTTTATTTTGTACAACCATGCTGCTTTGCCTTGTGAGTTTGTATGAAGGGAAGGTTTGGGGAAAGGAAGCTAATGAGAAGGGAAGGGCGCAGTTTGAAAAACAGGGGGATATTTACCTGATTCAGTCGGCGGAGGACTTGCGGCTTCTTGCCCAGCTTGTGAACAAAGGACAAGAAGCTGAGCCGGGAGTTCCGGCTCAGACTGCCTCTTATCTTTTGACAACGGATATTGACATTAGCGGATATTGTAAGGGGGAAGGCTGGGAACCCATTGGAAGGAGCACCTTTAGCGGGGATTCCGGTTATTTTAATGGCTCCTTTGACGGTGGAAACCATGTGGTTTATGGATTGTATATTAACCGGCCAGAGGAACAGGGACAGGGATTATTTGGCTGCCGGGAAGATTTAAGGTCAGGGGATCCATATCGGATGGAAGATAGGGACAGTCCGGAATTTAAAGAAAAGCAGGTTACAGAAATCAGAAATCTTTTTATAAAAGACTGTCAGATATCAGGCGGCGTCAATACAGGAGCTGTAATGGGAGGTCTGTGGAATTTTTTTCAGGAGGACTTTGGAACCATAAACATTGAAAATTGCCATGTGACAGGGACAATATCAGCGGGAGGCAGCAGCGGAGGAATTGTGGGAAGCGCGTCCAGCGTGAAAAACAGCAGTTTTCAGGGGGCAATTGTATCAAACGGTTCAGTGGGAGGAATTGCAGGTGAAGTATATTATGTTGACAGATGTTACGTCAGGGGCCAGGTTAAGGGAAATAATCAAGCAGGTGGAATAGGGGGAACTGCTGTTTGCGTTCGCAACAGTTATTGTATAGGCACTGTGGAGGGGTACTGTGGAGTAGGCGGTATTACCGGCTGGGGGTCCTGTATTACCGGATGTTACACACGGGCAGATGTTTCCGGTTATAGCCGTACAGGGGGACTGATTGGGGATATCCAGTCAATGGCGGTACGAGTGCCAAAGGGAGCCTCTTCGGGAGCGACTATATTGCAATGTTTTATGGGAGGAGAAAAAATTACGAGGGTGCCAGAGAATAAGGAATGGAAAATTTACCCGGAAAACCGTTTTTATAATGGATATATTTACGGTTTTCCCGGAGCAGGGATTGACAGGGATATGGAGGTCAGGTGGCCCTACCGGGCGGGACTGGAAGCAGAGGGATTTGACAGTTCTTTTTATTCTTATATGTGCAAGCCGGTTTTGTGGGAAGAATTTGACCAGCAGCGTTGGGAGGAAATGCTTGGAATGCCGGACACCTCCTGGGAAGAAGTGTGGGCGGATACGGCAGATAATACCTATCCAAGGCTTAAGTGGGAGGAAGAAAACCCCTTTAGCCATACGGTTACATTGATGGTAAGAGAGGGAGAGTCTCTTTCACAGATAGCGGCGGGGCTATTGGGGGATGGCAGCCGCTGGACTGAAATTTACAGGGACAATCGTCTAAAAATTGGGGATAATCCAAACATAATTTATGCAGGAATAGAGCTTGATATTAAAGTGATTGTAGAAGAATAAAATTATTGTTGGATGCAGAGCAGGCAGGATTTGCTCTGAAGAATATAGGCCCTTGTAGGGGCGAAGCGGAACTGGAAGACAGCGAAGGCCATTCAAGGGCCCAGAGGAAAGACTGGATGCAGAGCAGGCAGGATTTGCTCTGAAGAGCACAGGCCCTTGTAGGGGCGAAGCGGAACTGGAATAGGAGGAAATATGAATTTTTTTGAGGAAGGTAATGGGAGTCTTATATTTCGTGAAAATGGGGAAACGGTGATGATTTCTCCCTGGGGAGAAGATAGTTTCCGGGTACGTGCTGTAATGATGGGAGAGGTTGGTGAGGGAAGCAGTGCGCTTCTTCCAGCGGCTGCTTCTGTCAGTGAGATTTCTATTGACGGCAGCCAGGCATCTATTACAAATGGAAAGATATGTGCAAAGCTTTCTGTAAATCTTTGGGGAAAGGCCCTGCAGATCAGTTTTTACAACCAGAAGGGACAGCTGCTTTTGCAGGAGATTCCAAACGGCGGCGCCCTGCAGATCAGGGCAAGGCAGTTTCAGCCTCTTTCAGGCGGGAGTTATCGTTTAAAGGCAAGCTTTGTATCAGATCCGGAGGAAAAGATTTATGGTATGGGGCAGTACCAGCAGGAGAGGATGAATTTAAAGGGCTGTAATCTGGAACTAGCGCACAGGAATTCTCAGGCAAGCATTCCTTTTTATCTGTCAAATTTAGGATATGGTTTTTTGTGGAACAATGCAGCCATTGGGGAAGCGCACTTTGGACTTAATACCACAGAATGGACAGCCTGCGCTGCCAGACAGCTTGACTACTGGATTACAGCAGGAGATACGCCTGCCCGGATAGAAGAAAATTTTACATCAGTTACAGGAAAGGCGCCTATGATGCCGGAATATGGTCTGGGTTTCTGGCAGTGTAAGCTGCGCTATTATAATCAGGAGCAGGTGCTTAAAATTGCCAGGGAGTACAAAAAGCGGCAGATACCTGTGGATGTTTTGGTGATTGATTATTATCACTGGCCCCGCTGCGGGGACTGGCGCTTTGATGAAGAGTATTTTCCAAATCCTGCGGCTATGGTGGAGGAGCTTCATGGAATGGGCATAGAAACCATGGTATCTGTATGGCCCCAGGTGGACTGGAGAAGTGAAAATTATGAAGAAATGAAACAGAAAGGACTTTTGGTTAAAAGCAACGGGGGCGTTGATGTGCAGATGACCTATCTTGGAAACAATGTATTTATGGACGCCACGAACCCCCGCACGCGCAGATACGTATGGGAGAAGTGTAAGAAAAATTATGGAGATTTGGGAATAAAAACGTTTTGGCTGGACGAGGCGGAGCCGGAATTTACCACCTATGATTTTGACTGCTACCGTTATTTTGCAGGTCCTGTGACGGAAGTGGGGAATATTTATCCCCGTGAGTATGCCAGACTTTTTTATGAAGGACAAAGAGAGCAGGGCCAGACGGATATTGTGAATCTGATTCGCTGTGCCTGGGTAGGAAGTCAGAGATATGGCGCACTGGTTTGGTCAGGGGATATTATGTCAACTTATGAGGATTTCAGAAAGCAGATTTGTGCGGGAATTCATATGGGAATCTGTGGAATACCATGGTGGACAACTGACATTGGAGGCTTTCACGGTGGAAATGTGGAAAAAGAAGAGTTCCGGGAGCTTTTAATCAGATGGTTCCAGTTTGGCACTTTTTGTCCGGTAATGAGGATTCATGGTGACAGGCAGCCTAAGCAAAGGATCGTGGATAAAAAAGGGGAAGTGCGGGAAGGGACAGGAGCTGATAATGAGGTGTGGAGCTTTGGAACAGAGGCTTATCCTATTCTTGTAAAATTTATAAGGATAAGGGAAATGATGAGAGACTATACAAGAAGCCTTATGAGAGAAGCCCACGAAAAGGGGACGCCAGTTATCCGCGCTATGTTTTATGAGTTCCCGGAAGATAAAAAATGCTGGGAAGTAAAGGATGCTTACATGTTTGGTCCGGATCTTCTTGTTGCGCCTATTTGCCATAAGGGAGCAATGAGCCGTATGGTTTATCTGCCGCTGGGAGTTAGCTGGACACATGCAGGTACAGGTAAAGTTTACCAGGGGGGAAATACATATGAGATAGAAGCTCCAATTGATACACTTCCTGTGTTTTTAAGAGAAGGAAGACAGGAATGGCTGGTGCATAAGATATAATACGCCGCCTTCCCCGTCCCCCTTTTGGAGCTGGTGGATTAAACCTATATTTCTGGGATTTCCGTTATGCTTGTGCCCAAATAAGGAAAGATGAATGTCCGGACGTAATTACTTTAACGGCGAAAATATTAAAAGCGATTGCAGGAAAACTTAAGGACCATCAAAATTTTTGGGAGCAGTTTAACCGCATTATAATCTATTACGACAATGCAAGAGAAAAGAGCTTGATGGCAATGTCACTAAATTAAGATTGATCCGCAGCAAAATTATTTCAAAAAGGTTGGAGAAATTGTTTCTTCAGCCTTTTTTGCACATCACGGGTAACACAGATAGACAGATTTGTATCTGCCAAAAAACATATGAAATTGATACAACTTATGCTGCTCTGTATAGGAAGCCTTAGAAAACCTTAGCTTTTGTATTTCGCCCCAGATGACGGTCAGGTCTTATGGAAATGAGGTAAGGCAATATAATAAAATGATAAAAGATGTAATTGAATGACTCAGGGTACATTCCCCGCAGCTCTGCTGCGTAACAAACTTTTGC
>CANCXX010000001.1 GCA_947381965.1 uncultured bacterium | reverse complement strand
TCATGCGGGTTGTCGGATTTTTTTATTCACTCAAGTGTTGAAAACGGGATATTATTTTAGCCGCAAAAAGAATATCTGTCAATACATAATTGGAGAATAATTGGAAATTATTATTGAAAAACCAAGAATAAATAAAAGTACGGAGGAGATATGAGCGGTATTAAGGTAAGGACGGATTTGGCTCTTGAGGTTCGGGAAAATATGGAAGAAAATGCCAGGGACTGCAGGGGCGTTTCGGTGGAAGAAGAGTATAAGGAGGAAAGTGAACTCAGGATTACCAAAGTGGTGATTGAAACTATGAATGGAGCGAAGGCTATGGGCAAACCCGTTGGCACATATGTTACCCTGGAGGCGCCGGCTATGGCGCTGCCCGACGAGGATTATCACGAAGAAATATCAGAGGAGCTGGCGAGACAGTTAAAGCTTATTATTCCGGGAATTGAAAAGGAATTGTCTGTGATGGTAGTGGGTCTTGGCAACCGGGATGTGACGGCGGACGCCCTTGGGCCTAATGTGGTGGATAACTTAACGATTACCAGACATATGATGAAGGAATATGGCAAAGCAGCTTTTAACAAGAACAAAGTCCATATGGTCAGCGGCCTTGTACCTGGCGTCATGGCAAAGACAGGAATGGAATCCCTGGAGATTATTAAAGGAGTGGTGGAGAAAACAAAACCGGATGTGGTGGTAGTGATTGATGCGTTAGCGGCACGGTCCACAAGGAGACTAAACCGAACCATCCAGATAAGCAATGCAGGCATCCATCCCGGTTCCGGCGTGGGAAACCACAGAAATGCCATTACACAGGAAGCGCTGGGAGTGCCCGTAATTGCGATTGGAGTGCCCACAGTGGTGGATGCGGCAACGATTGTAAGCGATGCTTTTGAAAAGATGATGCGTCAGACGGGAGAAGAACCGCTGGAAATACAGGACGACTTGCTATCCGGACTGGGGGAGCTTTATAACATGTATGTAACCGGTAAGGATGTGGACTATGAAATCAAACAAATCAGCCATATTATCTGCAATGCCTTAAACAGTACCTTTGAAATCAGCCTGTAGACAGATTTTTCAAACACGTCCTGGGAGATAGAATGAATATCTATGGATAAGCATATACTTTTTTAGAGTGTGCGGATGAGGATTCGGCCACACTCTGGTGGGGGCTTGCCGTGACAGGATTAAGTGTGAAAGTTATAAAAAAAATAAAAAAATGGGGTATACTTGGTATGCTGCTGGCCTGTATCCTGTGCTGCGTCTACAGTCTTTCCCAAAACGGGACAGATAGCGGCAAGGATACAGACAGCTGGCAGCATCAGGCAGGTATCTTTTTAAGTCATCAGATGGAGCAGGCGTTTTTTCAGATCCCCAGATATCTGGAAGCGGGAGAAGGAGAGATAAATACGCTTCGGAAAGTAGAACAGTTGATGCTGAAACAATTTGCTCTTTATAATTATGTGATTTCGTATGAGGGGGAGGAAAGGGAGCCGGAGGATGCAATGATGGCGGAACTGATTGGGCGCAGAGAAGGTGTGGACGAAGATTACAAAAATATTGACGAAGCCCATCTGGACTATGGGGATGACGCCCTTCATATTGAAAATAGTATTTTGGAGGAAATGGAAAAAGAAAACAGTGTACATAACAAGCAGGAAGAAAAAGATAATGAAGAAAATACCGGAACAGAAAATGCCGGGGCGGGAAATGCTCCAGGAAATGGAGAATGGAGTGGAACCTTTGAAGAGGCGGTCTATCCGGCCTACACATATGACTGGTCGGAAAAGTGGGATTATGAATCGCTGGTGTCTAATTTTTATGCAGTGGATCAGTCTACCAGACTGCGGGAGGAATATGTGGGCCTTGAACAGCTGTTATATCAGGATTTGTCTGTAAATAAAGAAGGGGAGGGACCCCAGATATTAATCTATCATACCCACTCAAAGGAAGCCTTTGTGGATTCGGTACCGGGGGATTCCTCCACCACCATTGTAGGGGCCGGAGATAAACTGGCAGCGCTTTTACAGGACAAATATGGATTCCGTGTTCTGCATCACAAAGGGGAATATGACAGTGAGCGGGATGACGCCTATAATAAATCACTTCCTGCCATAACCAAGATTCTGGAGGAAAATCCGACGATTGAAGTGGTAATAGATTTACACCGGGATGCGGTGGCAGGGGACAGAAAGCTGGTCATGGATTTACAGGGACGTCCCACTGCAAGATTTATGTTTTTTAACGGACTAAGCTTTGGACGCAAAAATGGTGAAATCACTTATCTGGAAAATCCTTATATACAGGATAACCTTGCTTTTTCCTTTCAGGCGCAGGTGGCGGCTAATGAGTATTATCCGGGAATTGCAAGGAAAGTATATCTGAAGGCCTATAGATATAATATGCACTTACGCCCCAAAAGCATGTTGATTGAACTGGGAGCGCAGAATAATACGGTGGAGGAAATCATGAATGCCTGTGATCCCCTGGCCCATATCCTTGCCATTGTGTTAGGCTGAAAACTGTGTTACAATTATGCAGGAATAATTTCTTAACAGCAGGAGGATACTCATGGCACAGACAGACCAGAGCAAAATAAGAAATTTCTGCATTGTGGCACATATTGATCATGGCAAGTCCACACTGGCAGACCGTATTATAGAAAAGACAGGACTTTTAACCAGCAGGGAAATGCAGGCCCAGGTTCTGGACAATATGGATTTGGAGAGGGAGAGGGGCATTACAATAAAAGCCCAGACTGTCCGGACAATTTATAAAGCGAAGGATGGGGAAGAGTATATTCTTAATCTCATTGATACGCCGGGACATGTGGATTTTAATTATGAAGTCAGCAGAAGTCTGGCGGCATGTGACGGCGCCATACTGGTAGTGGATGCCGCCCAGGGAATTGAAGCCCAGACCCTGGCCAATGTTTACCTTGCCCTTGACCATAATCTGGAGGTATTTCCGGTAATAAATAAAATTGATCTGCCAAGCGCCCAGCCGGAGTGGGTAAAAAATGAAATTGAAGATGTGATAGGAATAGAGGCCCAGGATGCTCCTCTTATTTCTGCTAAAAACGGTATTGGCATTGACGAAGTACTTGAGGCAGTGGTGGCAAAAATTCCTGCCCCTTCGGGAAGCCCGGACAATCCCCTGCAAGCGCTTATTTTTGACTCTCTGTACGATTCCTATAAAGGAGTCATTGTTTTTTGCCGCATTATGGAGGGCAGGGTGGCTAAAGGTACCAAAATCCGCATGATGGCAACAGGCGCAACTGCAGAAGTAGTCGAAACAGGTTATTTTGGGGCAGGCCAGTTTATTCCCTGTAAGGAGCTTTCGGCGGGGATGGTAGGATATATTACCGCTTCCATTAAAAATGTAAAGGACACGGCAGTGGGAGATACGGTAACGGATGCGGAACATCCCTGTAAAGAGCCGCTTCCCGGATATAAGAAAGTTAACTCCATGGTATACTGCGGCGTTTACCCGGCAGATGGAGCCAAATACCCGGACCTTAGGGACGCACTAGAAAAGCTGCAGCTAAATGACGCTTCCCTGCGTTATGAGCCGGAAACATCTGTTGCTCTTGGGTTTGGTTTCCGGTGCGGGTTTTTGGGACTTTTACATCTGGAGATTATTGAGGAACGGCTGGAGAGAGAATATAATCTGGATTTGGTGACAACAGCGCCAGGCGTTATATATAAAATCCACAAAAAAGATGGAGAAGTGGAAGATCTTACCAATCCCACCAATCTGCCTGATCCTTCTTCCATTGAATATATGGAAGAGCCAGTGGTATCTGCGGAAATAATGGTTACAACAGAGTTTATCGGTTCCATCATGGAGCTTTGCCAGGAGCGCAGAGGAAGATATCTAGGAATGGAATACATGGAATCTACGAGAGCACTGCTGAAATATGAACTGCCTTTAAATGAAATAATCTATGATTTTTTTGATGCTCTTAAGTCCCGGTCACGGGGCTATGCCTCATTTGATTATGAACTTAAAGGCTATGAGCGTTCCGAGCTTGTAAAGCTGGATATTCTTATTAATAAGGAAGAAGTGGACGCCCTGTCTTTTATTGTCCACAAGGACAGCGCCTATGAACGGGGAAGAAAGATGTGTGAGAAGCTTAAAGATGAAATTCCCAGACATTTGTTTGAGATACCAATCCAGGCGGCCATTGGCGGTAAGGTTATTGCCAGAGAAACCGTAAAGGCACTGCGGAAGGATGTACTTGCCAAGTGTTATGGCGGCGATATTACCCGGAAAAAGAAACTTCTGGAAAAACAAAAAGAGGGGAAAAAGCGAATGCGTCAGATAGGCAGTGTGGAAATCCCGCAGAAGGCTTTTATGAGTGTATTAAAACTGGATGATAAATAAAAGTTATGCCATGAAAAACCAAAACAGGGAATTACACATTTACATTCACATTCCTTTTTGCGTAAAGAAATGTCTTTATTGTGATTTTCTTTCTTCTTCTGCTTCCGGATGGGAACAGGAACGTTATGTGAAGGCGCTTAAAAAAGAGATTGAACAGGAAAGCCGAAACTATAAAGATTATCTTGTCACAACCATTTATTTTGGAGGGGGAACGCCCTCGCTGCTTCCCGGAGGCTGGGTGGAAGAAATCATGGATGTGGTTTGCTGCAATTATCAAATAGCAGAGAATTGTGAAATTACCCTTGAAGCCAATCCGGGCACCGTATCGGAAGAAAAACTGAAAGCCTGGAAAAGGGCAGGCATTAACCGATTAAGCATTGGGATGCAGTCGGCAGATAACAGGGAATTATCAGCCCTTGGCAGAATTCATACAAGCAGGGATTTTTTTCACACTTACCAAATGGCAACAAAGACTGGTTTTGACAATATCAATGTGGATCTTATGGCTGGCCTTCCGGGACAGGGAATTTCCAGTTTACAAAATACGCTTATGACAACTGCGGGCCTTACGCCAGCTCCTGCCCATATTTCTGTATACAGCCTGATTATTGAAGAAGGCACGCCTTTTTATGAAAATGAGCCGGCAGATATTCCGGATGAAGACACCGAACGGGAAATGTACAAAATGACAGGGGAGACTTTATCTGGTTATGGGTACCGGCAGTATGAAATATCCAATTATGCAAAGCCAGGCTATAGATGCCGGCATAATGAAGCATACTGGCGCAGAAAAAATTATGTTGGCTTTGGCATTGGGGCAGCTTCCCTGATTGAAAATGTAAGATTCAGGAACAAACCGGATGGGGAAACGTATATAAAAAGATACCTGGAACCGGAGAAAGATACTGCCCGGAAAAGCGTCAGGGAAAAGGCGCAAAAGCTTTCCATAGAAGAACAGATGGAAGAATTTATGTTTTTGGGGCTGCGGATGACAGAAGGGATAAGCTGTGATGAATTTTTCCGTACCTTTGGAACATCAATCAACCAGGTTTATCCTGGAATTGTGGATGAACTTTGCAGGAAGGGGGCGCTGCAGAAGATAAAAGTGGAAAAGAACGGTGATGTCAGAATTTCACTTACCAGATATGGCATTGATGTAAGTAATTATGTAATGGCGGAGTTTTTGTTTTAATAAGAAAAGCAAGAACTTGTTGCTATTTTGTGCATTAATTTGTATAATAAGTTTATGGGAAAGGCACTAGAGTGCCCAGGCGGTCATAGAATAATAAAAATGACTTTGGGGGCGCCTTTTGAAAACCTTTCAAAAACCTTTATCGGCAGCAGAGGAAGCCCATTATATACAGATATTACAGAAGGGAAATGATGATGAAGCAGCCAGGGCAAAGGAGATTCTGATTGAGCGGAACCTGCGGCTGGTGGCCCACATTGCCAAGAAATACCAAAATGTTGATGAGGACATGGAGGATTTAATATCTATTGGGACGATTGGACTTATTAAAGCGATATCTTCTTTTGATGCGGGAAAGGGAAAACTTAGCACCTATGCTTCCAGATGTATTGACAATGAGCTTCTAATGCTACTCCGTTCAAAAAAGAAAAGTTCAAGGGAGGTTTCGCTGTTTGAACCAATTGGAACAGACAGGGAGGGGAATGAAATCAACCTTCTTGACATTATTGAACATGAGCAGGATGACATTACGGAACAGATGGAGCTTTGTGAAAACACCAAGAAACTGGTAAAACTCCTGAATGAAGTATTGACGGAGAGGGAGCGTGAAATTATTTTTCTGCGGTATGGCCTTTTGACGGAAAAGGAAGTAACACAAAGAGAAATAGGGGAGCTTCTCCATATTTCCAGAAGTTATGTTTCCCGGATAGAGAAACGTGCGTTGCTTAAACTGAGGGAAGGATTTGTAACATAAGGGGGACACATTAGGAATGCAGTATAAAAAGACAGAAGATTTAAAAGTTGGTATGAGGTTAGCGCGGCCTATTTATAACAGGGACGGCGTTCTGTTATACGAGAGGGATTCAAAGCTTACGGCACAGGGTATTACAAGTATTGAAAATTTCGGATTGATTGGGATTTTTATCTTAGAGCCTGCGGAGCCGGTACCGCCTATGACAGAAGCGGATATTGAATTTGAAAGATTTCAGGTGGTCAATGTATTTGCCATTAAAGACGAGATGGAGAAAATATTAAGCACTGGCAAAACAGATAAGCTTGATTCCATTGCCTCCAACATCATCAAAAGTTTTGGAAATCTGGATGATAAAGTGAATTTTGTCCAGAACTTAAGGAGCAAAGAAGACTATGCTTATAAACATGCTTTAAACGTAGCGATTCTCTGTGCCATGATGGGAAATCAGATGAACCTTAAATGGCAGGAGCACCGGGACGTGGTTACAGCTGCCCTTGTCTGCGATATGAATGATTATGGTGTGATTGAGAAGGTATATGAGTCCAACCCCGGCATAAAACGGTACTGCCATCAGGCCGGTAAAATTGCGGAATGGGTGGAGGCTGGTAAGATGGATACTTCTATTCAACTAAAAAAAGGGTCAAAGATTCTTGCAGTTGCACAGGTTTATGATGACATGACGGCAATGAGCCTTGATAAGGAAGCGCCTGCATCGTCAGTGACAGCAGTCAAATATCTGATGGATAAGTCTGAGTTTTATTCAGAAGATATTATATCAGCCCTGATTCACTCCATTAATATTTTAAAACCAGGCGTCTGCGTGGAATTGAGCACAGGGGAAAAGGGGCTTGTTATAGAAGAAAACCGCCGCAATTTCCTTCAGCCGGTAGTGCTTGTTTTTAATGACAATACGATATTGGATTTCAGCGACCAGTATGTGAATGAGGATATAGAGATCACGGATATTATGAAGACCATGGACCGACGCCATTTTATGGATGAAGAGGTGGCTAAAAACTATGGATTTGGCAAGTTAGAAAAGTAATAGGCAGTTTTATAGATACATAATATATTTTAATAATAATTTAATTGATTTTCCAAGTATTTTCCGATACAGTAGATATTATCTAAGTGATATGTCTGCTGTATCTTTTTATCTGGCAGAGCTTCTCAATGAAAATCTGATAAGTTTCAGTAAAATTCCAAAAAGGAAATAAACATATAATACCTGCTGATATTGTTGCCTGTATGCTTTCTCACGGATTGGGGGGATTAGGCATTGCAGTGCAAAATAATATGCAGGCCAAAGCCTGATTTATGTATCAGTACAGCAAAAGAACCAGGTTAAAGGAAGGAGAGGATTTGTTTAGTAAAGTTTTATCAGGAGCAATTTATGGAATGGAAAGCCATCTGGTTCATGTGGAAGTAGATATATCTTCTGGTCTGCCCTGTCTGGTAATGGTTGGAAGTCTTGGAGGGGAGGTGAAAGAATCCGGGGAGCGGGTTAGAATTGCTCTGAAAAATACAGGAATTTTTCTGCCACCCATGCACATTTCCGTAAATATTTCTCCTGCGGATTTAAGAAAAGAGGGAACCGGTTTTGACCTGCCCATAGCTGTAGGAGTGCTTGCCGCTATGGGAAAGCTTCCTCTGGACTGTGCGGAAGGAATTTTGATTTTGGGTGAACTTGGGCTTAGCGGTGAAGTCAAAAAAATAAGAGGCGTTCTCCCTATGGCTATAAATGCGGTAAAAAAGGGAATCCGGTATTGTCTTGTTCCTGTGGAAAATCAGAAAGAGGCAGCAGCCGCTGCACCTATAAAGGCTGCAGGAGTATCGGATCTTGTACAGGTGATCGAATTTTTGGGACTGACAGAAAAAGAGCGGAAAAAGAAATTTATAAAGGCGGGAGAACATGCAGCAGTGTGTCTGCAGGAAAAAAGAAAGAAGGAGGAGGAAAAACAGGTAGATTTTTCTGAAATTGCAGGGCAGGAAAGTGTAAAGAGAGCCGCCCTCATTGCTGCAGCGGGATTTCATCATATGTTGATTACCGGACCGCCAGGATCAGGAAAAACCATGATTGCAAAACGGATTTCCACCATTCTGCCACCTCTTTCCCTGGAGGAAAGCCTGGAAGTTTCCTCTATATACAGTATTTCCGGAGGGCTTTCGGAAGAAGATGGTTTGATAACAAAGCGTCCTTTTTTAAGCCCCCATCATACCATTTCTCCTACCGCCTTATCTGGCGGAGGAAAAATTCCCCGACCGGGAATTATCAGCTTGTCACACAGAGGAATTCTGTTTTTAGACGAAATGCCGGAGTTTAAACGTCAGACGCTGGACTTGCTGCGTCAGCCTTTGGAAGAGAAAGAAATTCGGATTGCCAGAAGCAGAGCATCCTTTACTTATCCGGCGGATATTATGGTAGTAGGCGCCATGAACCCTTGTCCATGTGGATATTATCCTGACCGCAACAGATGCAGGTGTACCCCTTTTGAAAGACACAGATATCTAAGTCATTTATCCGGGCCTATTTTGGACAGGATAGATATTTGTATTGAGGCGGCGCCTTTGGATTTTCATCAGCTGCAGTCAGGAGAAAAAGGAGAAGGAAGCGATAGTATGCAGAAAAAGGTAATGCAGGCCCGGTCATGGCAGGAAAAAAGATTTCAAAAGACTGCGGTCCGGTTTAATTCGGATATGAAAGCAGGGGAACTGGAACAATTCTGTCCTTTGGGGAAGGAAGAAAAAATGGTGATGGAACAATTGTTTCGTTCCCTGAACCTAAGTGCAAGAGCTTATCACAGGCTGCTGAAAGTTGCGAGAACCATTGCGGATTTAGAAGACAGTGAAAAAATTCTTGCAAAACATCTCCGGGAGGCAGCCTGCTACCGGGTGAACGATAGCTTTGGGCTTTAGAGCGTGTTTTTGATATGCCTTGTCAATAGCTGCAAAAACCAAATTTCAAAGACAGCTTTGGTTGGGGACAGGTACTGTTTATGGGGCAGGAATGTATACTTTGTGCACATTCCATAAGAACAGGATTCAGACGTAAGGGGCGATTTTCACTGATGCAAGGCTGCAGGGGTTGACCAGACAAATGAACAGGGGGTAGAATGAAAGAAGAAAAGGTTTATAGCTTCTGGCTGCATAATCTGCCAGGGGTAGGAGACAGGACCATCGAAAAGCTGCTGCGTCGTTTTGGCAGTGCCAGAGAGGTCTTTTACGCCTCCCACCAGGAGTTAAAACAAGTGCTGAAGGAAAAGACACTGCATCAGGCGGCAGCCTTTAAGAAGGAGTTTGACCCATATAAAGCCTATGAGCAGATGGAGAAGAAAAAGATCAGGTTTTATACAATAGAAGACGAAGCTTATCCTTCCCGTCTCCGGAAGCTTATTCATCCGCCTTATGGCCTTTACTGTCTGGGGAGTCTTCCCAAAGAGGCATGTCCGGCAGTGGCAGTTATCGGTGCAAGGGAGTGCTCGGAATATGGAAAATATATGGCGGAAGCCTTTGCGGGAGGAATGGCAAAGGCTGGCATATCCATTATCAGCGGAATGGCAAGAGGAATTGACGGCATAGGTCAGGGTGCGGCGCTTAAAAACGGAGGCAGGACCTATGGGGTGTTAGGGTGTGGAGTGGATATTTGCTATCCGGCCTCTAACAGAACGCTTTATCAGGAAATTTTGGAAAGCGGCGGCGGAATTTTGTCTGTATTTCCCCCAGGCAGAGAACCGGTAAAGCAGCAGTTCCCGGAAAGAAACCGTATTGTGGCGGGGCTTTGCGACCTTCTGCTTGTAGTGGAAGCCAGACAAAAAAGCGGCACATGGATTACAGTGGATATGGCGCTGGAACAGGGAAAGCATGTTTATGCGGTGCCGGGACGTCTGACAGACCGATTGAGCGATGGATGTAATCTATTGCTTAGGCAGGGAGCAGGCATCGCCCTTTCTCCGGAGGATCTGGTTGCGGAAATTATGCTTCTTGATAACCGGAAAGAAATTGGGGATATACAGGCAAATGACAAAAAGGAAGAAGGACTGGCGCGTTTTTTGGATTATAATCCCAGGCCGCTGGAGGAAATACTTAAGTTCATGAGCCGTGCAGGAGAAGAAATGAAAGCGGAAGAAGTTATGGACGGACTGATGGCTCTTTGCATAGAGGGCAGAGCAAAGCAGTTTTTTGGAAATTATTTTGCAAAAACACAAATTAATTTTTAAAACTTTTTTGCCGAAAATTTTAAAGAACTGTGATTTTAGACAGGAGGATTAGGTATGGGTATTTTTTATTATGAAGTGGTGAGTATTGATGGTGACTATGCAAATTTAAAAAGAATGGATTCGGAAAGCGAAGAGTTAAAGCTGGTTGCCAGAGCGCTTCTTCCGCCGGAGATTGCAGAGGGAACAAAACTGAAATACGAATGGATGCAGTACGAGATTATCAATGGAGACTGTTAATCTGGTAATAGCGGATAAGAGGCTTTTATATTTGACAGCCTTCTTATCCGGGCTGGCAGCCGGTGCTGTTATCAACCGGTATATTTGCAATATTCTGCAGAAAGAAAGCCTTTGGCAGTGCAGACTATTGGTCTGTCTTGTGAATGGTCTGCTGTATTTATGGATTATGGCAGTGGGAGAGTGGAGGATGGAAAAGACGCTTTTTTGTTTGTGTACCTCAACTCTCCTTGCGGTTGGGATAATTGATGGAGCCATTTTTGAAATTACCCCGGTATGCAATGGATTTATTGGTCTGCTGGGTGTCATCAGGTTGCTTTGGGATTGGGAAAACCGGGGAGAATATGTGGCGGGATTTTTTCTGGCGGGCAGCTTTTTGATGATGGTATTTCTTTTTACCAAAGGGGAGGGAATTGGCGGAGGAGATATAAAATTAATGGCGGCAGCGGGACTGTTCCTTGGCATAAATAAAGTTCTGCCAGCGCTTTTTATAGGTTCAGCCTCTGGTGCAGCGGTGCATCTTCTGTGTATGAAGTGGCGGGGAAAAGGCAGAATACTGGCATATGGCCCTTATTTATCTTTGGGAATTTTTCTGGCAATGATATACTAAATAATTTCTAAATATTTTTTAAGAAATTTACTACTTGCAAGAGTAGAAAAAGTGGTGTATAGTGTTGTTCGTTATAAGTTTAACGAATAAGGGGATGTATTATGGCAAAATATCTGGTAATTGTGGAATCGCCTGCCAAGGTTAAGACGATCAGGAAATTTTTAGGTTCCAGTTACGAAGTGGCTGCCAGCAATGGCCATGTCCGTGATCTGCCCAAAAGTCAGCTTGGAATTGATGTTGCAAATGGCTTTGAGCCTAAATATATTACAATAAGGGGCAAAGGCGATATTTTGGCCAACCTTAGAAAAGAAGTAAAAAAAGCGGAAAAAGTTTATCTGGCCACTGACCCTGACCGGGAGGGGGAAGCAATATCATGGCATTTGCTTGTGGCGTTAAAACTGGAAGATAAGAAGGTTTACCGGATAACCTTTAACGAAATAACCAAAAATGCAGTAAAAGAATCCATAAAAAATGCAAGAGAAATTAATATGGACCTGGTGGACGCGCAACAGGCAAGGCGTGTACTGGACCGTATGGTGGGATATAGGATTTCTCCCCTTTTATGGGCGAAGGTAAAACGGGGATTAAGCGCCGGAAGGGTTCAGTCCGTAGCTTTACGGATTATTTGTGACCGGGAAGACGAAATCAACAGCTTTATTCCCGAAGAATACTGGACATTGGAGGCATCTTTTGATTTGCCGGGAGAAAAAAAGCCTCTGGTGGCAAAGTATTACGGAAAAAAAGACAGCAAAACGGTGATTTCCTCACGGGAAGAACTTGATCGGATTTTAAAAGAAATAGAAAATGCTGAATTTAAGGTAAGTGAGATAAAACGGGGGGAGAGGACGAAAAAATCGCCCCTTCCCTTTACTACTTCCACCCTTCAGCAGGAAGCTAGTAAGGTGCTTAACTTTTCTACCCAGAAAACTATGCGGCTGGCACAGCAGCTATATGAAGGAATCGAGATAAAAGGCGATGGCATTGTGGGTATTATCACTTATCTCCGTACGGATTCCACAAGAGTTTCCAAGGAAGCAGAGGTTATGGCGGAGGAATATATCAGGGAAAACTATGGAGAAGCATATGTAATAAGTGGTGCGGGAGCTAAAAAGAGTGATAAAAAAATCCAGGATGCCCATGAAGCAATCCGGCCTACCGATTTAAAACGTACACCGGCTATGATGAAGGAATCCCTGTCCAGGGATCAGCTGCGGCTTTATCAGTTAATCTGGAAGCGGTTTGTGGCAAGCAGAATGCAGCCGGCAAGATATGAAACGACTTCCATAAAAATTGATGCAGGAGAACAGCGCTTTACTGTGGCGGCTTCCAAGCTTGCCTTTGACGGTTTTATGAGTGTTTATACTCAGGAAGATGAGAAGGAAGAAACAAGCGTTCTGGTAAAAGGGATAGATGAAGATACCGTCCTTCATCTGTTGGCCCTGGAAGAAAAACAGCATTTTACCCAGCCGGCCCCCCATTATACAGAAGCTTCTTTAGTCCGCACGCTGGAAGAACTGGGCATTGGCCGTCCCAGCACCTATGCGCCTACTATAACCACAATTCTTGCAAGGCGTTATGTGGCAAAAGAAAATAAAAATCTTTATGTGACAGAACTGGGAGAAGTTGTTAATCAAATGATGAAAGAGGCTTTTCCAAGTATTGTGGATGTGAACTTTACCGCTAACATGGAAGCTCTTTTGGATGGAGTGGAAGAAGGCAGCGTAAAATGGAAAACAGTGGTATCTAATTTTTACCCGGATCTGGATGATGCGGTAAAACGGGCCGAAAAGGAATTAAAGGAAGTGGATATTGCCGATGAGGTTTCCGATGAAGTCTGCGATCTTTGTGGAAGACGGATGGTGATTAAATACGGGCCTCATGGCAGATTTTTAGCCTGCCCTGGTTTTCCGGAGTGTCGGAACACAAAGCCGTATTTTGAAAAAATTGGCGTTTCCTGTCCTTTATGTGGAAAAGATATCGTACTTAAGAAAACCAAAAAAGGAAGAAAATATTATGGATGTATCGGAAACCCGGACTGCGATTTTATGGTATGGCAAAAGCCCTCGAAAAACAAATGTCCAAACTGTGGGTCATTGATGCTTCATAAGGGAAGCAAACTGGCCTGTATGAATGAAAATTGCGGGTATGTAACACAGGTTTCTGAAAATGATGGATAAGTCAGTTATTTTATAACAATTTTTGTCTTAACATAAAATTTATCAGAAGGTCGTTGAAATTGCACTTATCTTGTGATAAAATACCATTAAAGCTATTGGCGGAGGTTTGTGATGAGCAGCGTACAGCTATTGGATAAGACCAGAAAGATTGGTAAACTTCTTCATAACAATATTTCCAGCAAGTTTGTTTTTAATGATATATGTTCTGTGTTGTGTGAAATATTGTCCTCTAATGTGCTGGTGATCAGCAGAAAAGGAAAGGTGCTGGGCGTGGGGTGCGCACCAGGAGTGGAGGCCATTACGGAGCTGATTGTGGGACAGGTGGGAGATTTTATTGATTCCATGTTAAATGAAAGGCTTCTTGCTATCCTTTCCACCAAAGAAAATGTGAATTTGCAGACCCTAGGGTTTGAAGATGATAATATCAGAAGATTTCAGGCTATAATCACGCCGATTGAGATAGCGGGAGAGCGCCTGGGAACGTTGTTTATATATAAGTGCGCAGAGCCTTATGATATAGATGATATTATCCTGTGTGAATACGGAACCACTGTGGTGGGACTGGAGATGCTCCGGGCAGTAAACGAAGAAAGCGCGGAGGAAAACAGAAAACTGGCGGTTATCCGGTCAGCGCTTAATACACTGTCTTATTCTGAAATGGAGGCGGTGGTGCATATTTTTGAAGAATTAGGCGGAATGGAAGGGATTCTGGTGGCCAGTAAAATTGCGGACAGGGTGGGAATTACCCGCTCTGTAATTGTCAATGCCCTGAGGAAATTTGAAAGTGCAGGGGTTATTGAATCAAGGTCTTCAGGAATGAAGGGAACCTATATTAAAGTTTTAAATGATATGGTGTTCGATGAAGTGGAAAAACTCAGAAAAGAAAGTATAAAGAAAGCTAATATTTACGCATAACGGATTATGCGGAAAGTGTAAAGGGATTTATGGGACTTATGTACTATAGGTAGGCATGAACCCCTTTTTTCAATTAAAAAAAGGCATGAAATTTAAAAAAAACCTTGTCTTTTTGACTAAATAAATTATAATAAATGTGATATGATATGTGTGGGGAAAGTTTGTATTGAATAAACTTTCTGAAAATACGAGCATTTTGAAGGGAGCCGTAGAATGATAAACAGTAGTGTATTTAATTATGTGAATGTGCTTAGCAAAGCGGCAGACGCAGCATGGTTAAGAAACGAAGTTATTTCCAACAATCTTTCGAATGTGGATACGCCGGGATACAAACGGCAGGATATTGATTTTGAAAGCCAGCTTCGCAGAGCGCTTGGAAATTCCAGGTATGAAACGGTTGACTCGAAAGTTGCCCATGTGTCCGGTGTGGAACTTGAGCCCAGAGTGTATACGGATTCAGCGAATTTCTCTTACCGGCTGGATGGCAACAATGTGGATTTTGATACGGAGAACGCACAGCTTGCTGCTAACCAGATTAAGTACAATGGTTTAAGGGATTGTATTAACCAGGAATTTGCCAATTTGAAAATTGTCTTGAAGTAAGGGGAGGAAGGGTAAAATGGGAATCTTCAGCGCTTTTAATATTAATGCCTCCGGTATGACCGCACAGCGTTTCCGGATGGATACGATTTCAGAAAATATTGCCAATGCTTATACCACCAGAACCCAGGACGGAACGCCTTACAGACGTAAGGTCGTGACCTTTGAAGAGCGTGGGGACAGAGTACAGACCTTCAGCAGCTTCTTAGGAAGCGCAAGCAGCAGATTTAAAGGACAGGGCGTCAGGGTAGGAAAGGTTATGGAAGATAACAAAACACAGCCCAATATGGTTTACGATCCTTCCCATCCGGATGCGGACGAAAATGGTTATGTTACATATCCTAATGTAAGTATTGTTACGGAAATGACCAATCTGATTGATGCAAGCCGTTCTTTCGAGGCTAATGCCACGGCCTTTACTGCAAGCAAAAGCATTGCAATGAAAGGTCTTGAGATGGCATCGCAGTAATGAGAGGGAGGACGGAGTAAATGGACATATCATCATTTTATAACTTATCATCCGGTGCCGTCAGAGAGGCAGCGGAAAACTATTCTGCCGCCAGGCAGGAAAAGGCATCTAAAAATTTTGGAAGCCTGTTTGATAAGGCGGTGGAGAATTTAAATACTACCAATGCCTATCTTTCCGATGCGGAAAATGAAAAGCTGCGGTGGGCTTTAGGTGAAACCGAAAACACACATGAACTTACCAACGCTCTTCAGAAAGCATCGACAGCGCTTCAGTATACAGTTTCATTACGTGATAAGTTTATTGAAGCATATAAAGAAATCATGCAGATACAGATTTGATGTGTATGTGGGTGAAAAACGGAAGAAGGTAAGTTATGGCAGAGCGAGTAAGAGAGCTTTTAAATAAAGTCCTTGAATGGTGGAAAAAGTTTTCTACAAAACAGAGGACATTTATTATATCAGCAGGAGCAGGAATTATTCTTGCGTTTGCAATTTTGATAACCGTGATAATGCGGCCACAATATGTTGTACTGCTCAATTGTGAGAACAGAAAAGAAGCTTCCCAGGTATCGGAGCTTCTGACAGAGGCAGGCTATGATTTTGAAGTTTCGGATGACGCCTATCAGATTAAAATCAATAAAGATCAGCTGTCAGATGCCAATATGCTTCTTGCGGCCAATGATATCCAGTCTTACAGTTACACGATAGATAATGTTACAAATGGAGGCTTTGGAACCACAGAATCTGATAAGCAGAAAAAATACCAGCTTTATTTGGAGAGCAGGCTTGGAAATGACATTATTGGAAAATTCACAGCTGTCAAAAGTGCAGTGGTTAAGTTATACATACCGGAAAAAGACGGAACTCTGATTCAAAAGGAAGAGGAAACTGGCGCATGGATAGTGCTGGAACTGGAAGATGAATTCAGCGAAGAAAATGCAGCAGGACTTGCAAGGGCGGTTGCCGTAGCGGTTGGAAATAAAACAACAGAAAATATCGTAATTACGGACACCACAGGGAATAATCTTTTTGTAGGCGGAGAGGATGGCACTGCGGCTAGCAATGCAAGCACCCAGATGGGAGTAAAGGCGCAGTGGGAAACTAAGATTAAAAACGATGTGCGCCGGGTAATGCTTGGTACAAATGAATTTGAAACGGTGGAAGTAGCAGTTAACCTGGATATGGATTTTTCATCTATCCATGAAACAGACCATAATTATTATGTGGCAGATGGAAATACGCAGGGGTATCTGGCGTCAAACAGAACTTTTAGCAGTGAGTCAACCAATGAAAGCGGGGAAGTGCCGGGAACAGATTCCAATGGACAACAGCCGGAATATGTATATCAGGACAATAGCGACAGTAATTCGGCCACCACAGAAGAGGAAAATAAATATCTGCCTTCTGAGCGGATTACCCAGAAAGAAACACTGCCGGGAGCTATTCAGTATGATACATCAACAATTTCTCTTTCTGCAATAAATATGAATATAGTAAGAGAAGAAGACGTACGCGCACAGGGCCTGCTTGATGGAATTTCCTGGGACGAATACAAACTGGCGAATGCAGGCAGAACGCAGGTGGATGTACCGGACGACTTCTTTAATATTGTTTCAAAAGCTACAGGATTTCCTGTGGATAATATAGCAATTGTTGCCTATTCGGAAAATGTATTTTTTGACAGGGAAGGTCTAAATGTATCCGCATCAGATGCGGTTCAAATTGTACTTATTCTTGTGATTTTGGGGCTTCTTGCATTTGTAGTGCTTAGAAGCATGCGCTCTGAAAAGCAGCAGGAACAGCCAGAAGAACTGTCAGTGGAAAGTCTGCTTCAGTCCCAGCCGGAATCCAATCTTGAGGATATTAATGCTGAACAGATGTCAGAGACGAGAAAACTAATAGAAAAATTTGTGGATGAAAATCCGGAGGCCGCTGCAAGTCTTTTGCGGAACTGGTTAAACGAGGATTGGGGTTAACCAAAATACAGGTCTTTGAGGGAGGGTGAAACAGGTATGCCTAAAAGCGCCGATGACAAAATATCCGGGATCCAAAAAGCAGCAATCTTGCTGATAGCGCTGGGTCCTGAAAAGTCAGCAGCCATTTTCAAGCATTTAAAGGAAGAGGAAATAGAAGAGCTGACACTTGAAATTGCCAATACAAGGAGTGTGACTCCACAGGTAAAGGATCAGATAATTGACGAATTTTATCAGGTCTGTCTTGCGCAGCAGTATATTGCGGAAGGTGGTATCAATTATGCCAAGGAACTTTTGGAAAAGGCGCTTGGCAGCGAAAAGGCCATGGATGTTATTGGAAAACTGACTGCATCCCTGCAGGTGAAACCTTTCGAATTTGTACGTAAAACGGATGCGGCGCAGCTGCTTAACTTTATACAGGATGAACATCCGCAGACAATAGCTCTTATCTTGTCCTATTTGTCGGCTTCACAGGCAGCGCTGATTGTTTCCGCCCTGCCGCCGGAAAGACAGGCAGAGGTAGCAAAACGTATTGCAGTGATGGACAGAACAAGTCCGGATGTAGTAAAGGAAGTGGAAAAGGTGCTGGAATCAAAACTGTCATCTTTGGTAAATCAGGATTACACGATTATTGGCGGCGTGGATTCTGTGGTGGATATTTTAAATACAGTAGACCGTGGTACAGAAAAACATATTATGGAAACATTGGAAATCGAAGAGCCGGAACTGGCAGACGAAATCAGAAAGAAAATGTTTGTGTTCGAAGATATTCTTCTTTTGGACGACCGGGCCATTCAAAGAGTGCTGCGTGACGTGGATAACAATGATTTGGGGCTGGCGCTTAAAGGCTCCAATGAACAGGTACAGAATGCAATCTTTAATAACCTGTCCAAGCGTCTGGCGGTAATGATAAAGGAAGATATGGAGTTTATGGGTCCTGTACGTATGAAGGATGTGGAAGAAGCGCAACAGAAGATTGTAAATGTCATCAGGAAGCTGGAAGATGCCGGGGAGATTGTTATTTCCAGAGGCGGAGGAGACGAGATCGTTGTATAGTAATTTATATAAAGCGGGCTGGGTCGTAGTAAATGATGACGCCCGCATAATAGATACCAATGAGCTGCTAAAAAAGAGGCTTATGAAGGCGGCGGCAGAAAACCATCCGGCAGGAGAAGGAGAAACAGGAGGATTTACCTCCGGGCTTAATGCGGAAGTGGTGGATGCTTTACTTGAAGATGAGAGCAATATACGAAGGCAGGCTGCCCTTGAGCAGCAGGCCGCTCTTGAACAGGAAATTGAAGAAGCGAAGGCAGAGCTTGAAAGAATGAGAGCAGAAGCGGATCAGATGATGGATACCGCAAGCGTACAGATTGAACATATGCGGGCCAAGGCGTTGGAAGAAGCGAAAAACCAGGGATATCAGGCCGGTTATGAAGAGGGGATGGCCCAGGTCCAGGGAATGAAAAATGACTGCAAGAAGAAGCAGGCCCAGCTGCAGGCTGAATATAACAGGAAGGTAGAAGAACTGGAACCGGATTTTATTGAAGCCTTAACCGGAATATATGAACATATTTTTAAGGTGGATCTAAGTGTCTACAGTCAGATTGTAGTAAATATGCTGACAGATACCATGCAGAAAACAGATAGTGCATCAAACTATATTGTGCATGTTTCCAAACAGGATTATCCTCAGGTGATGAAAGAGCGGGAACGGATTCTTGAAGGGACAGGAACGCTCTCTAATAATCTGGAAATTGTATCAGATATGACGCTTTCAGCAGCACAATGTATGATTGAAACGGAAAATGGTATTTATGATTGTTCCCTTGGAACAGAACTGGAGGAACTGGGAAGAAAATTACGGCTCCTCTCATATAATAAACAGACAATGTAAGGATAAAGGCGGAGTATAAATTGGCTGCACAGAATATTGATTTTGCAAAATACATAGCCATAAAGGATGACCCACTTTTTAAAGTAAAGGGTAAGGTGGTTAATGTGGTAGGACTTACCATAGAATCGGCCGGCCCTTCCGCAAAGCTGGGGGATATTTGCATGATTTATCCTGTGGCAAAAAGCGGGGATGTGCATCCTGCGTTAGCAGAGGTGGTTGGGTTTAAGGAAGGAAAAAACCTTTTAATGCCCTATGAAAATGTGGAGGGAATTGGACCGGGCAGCAGCGTGGAAAACACAGGAAATCCTTTGAAAGTCCGGGTGGACGAGGGACTTCTTGGTCATATGCTGGACGGACTTGGAAGAATAGAGGGAGAGGTCCCGCCTTCAGGAGAGGAATATTCTGTGGAGGCGAAGCCTCCGGACCCGATGAAAAGAAAAATTATAGATGAGGTTCTTCCTTTGGGTGTCAAGGCTGTGGATGGTCTTATCACAGTGGGAAAAGGACAGAGAATTGGTATTTTTGCAGGTTCAGGAGTAGGAAAGTCAACTCTTATGGGAATGTTTGCAAGAAATACCAAGGCAGACATAAACGTAATTGCCCTGATTGGAGAACGTGGCAGGGAAGTGCGGGAGTTTATTGAAAGAGACTTGGGGCCAGAAGGCATGAAACGATCTGTTGTTGTAGTTTCCACCTCTGATAAACCTGCCCTGGAGCGAAAGAAAGCGGCCCAGACAGCCACAGCAATTGCGGAGTATTTTAGAGATCAGGGGAAAGATGTGCTTTTGATGATGGACTCTCTCACCCGTTTTTCCATGGCACAAAGAGAGATAGGTTTGGCAAGTGGGGAACCACCGGTATCAAGAGGGTATCCGCCCAGTGTTTACTCTGAGATGCCTAAATTGTTAGAACGTGCAGGAAGGTCAGATAAAGGTTCCATTACTGGATTATATACGGTTTTGGTTGATGGCGATGACTTTAATGAACCGATTACAGATACGGCAAGAAGTATTCTGGATGGTCATATTATGCTTAACAGAAAGTTAGCCCACAAAAATCATTATCCTGCTATTGATGTGTTACAGAGTATTTCCAGATGTATGAGTCAGATTGCCCAGCGCGAACATAAAAATTCGGCAGGAAAACTAAAAAATGTGCTTGCCACTTATAATGAAGCAGAAGATTTGATTAATATTGGGGCGTATAAACAGGGAAGTAATCCAAGTATTGATTATGCAATCCGAAAGATAGAAGAAGTGAATCAGTTCCTTTTGCAGGATGTGAACGATAAGTTCACTTTTGAAGAGTCAGTGGCGCTTATGGGAAAAATTTTTGCTGATGGAGCAGGTTGATAGATGGCAAGGTTTATATACCGAATGCAAAGTATTCTGGACATCAAAGAAAAAATGGAAGAGCAGGCGAGAATGGAATTTGCCGCTGCCAGAATACGATTGGACGAAGAGGAAGAAAAGTTACAGCTTCTTAAGGATAGAAAAACAGCTTACGAGGAACATGGCAGGGAACTAAGGAAAGACAGCCTGAAGGTTTTGGATTTAAGAGAAAATCAGGATGCCATTGCAAGGATGAATGAGTATATTGCCTACCAGCAGGGACAGGTACATATTGCAAAGCAACAGCTTGAAGAGGCCCGATACAGGCTTCAGACTGCCATGCAGGAAAGCAAGACTCATGAAAAACTTAGGGAAAAGGCTTTTGACGAGTTTATGCGGGAAGAAAATGCCAGGGAAGCGAAGGAAATTGATGAACTGGTCAGCTATACGCATGGACGGAAGTAAAGCGAATAGAGTATAACTGGAAGTGTGGAAGTGGATATGCCAATTGATGATGTGTTGAGTCCTGAGGATGAAAAGCTGGAAAGACAGCGTCTGAAGGAAGAAAAGAAAAAACTGAAAAATGAAAAGAAAGAACAGCGTAAGGCAGCCAAAGCCAGGGCGAGAGAACTTGCAAACCAGGAAGACGATCTGATGGATGGCGAGGGAGCAGGCAATGGTTCCGTATTTTTGGTTACTTTTATAATTGTTCTGGTTTGGGTGGCAATTTTATGTCTGGTTGTAAAGCTTGATTTGGGCGGCTTTGGAAGCAATGTGCTGACTCCAATATTAAAGGATGTGCCAGTGGTTAATCTGATTCTTCCCAAAGCTGTCGAACCGGTTTTGGAAGGAGAAGAGGAGGATGCTTATGGAGGTTACACTGACCTTCGTGAAGCTGTTGATTATATTAAAGAGTTAGAGCTGGAACTTGAGCGTGCCCAGACTGCCCAGTCGGATAATTCTGAAGAAATGGCACAGCTTAAGGCGGAAGTGGAGCGTCTTAAGACTTTTGAGGACAGTCAGGTTGACTTCCAGAGAATTAAGACAGAATTTTATGAGGAAGTAGTTTATGCAGATAATGGACCCGGACTGGAAGCTTATAGAAGCTATTATGAGCAGATGGATCCGGCCACCGCAGAATATCTGTACAAACAGGTGGTTGCACAGCTGGAAGAGAGTGATGAAATCAGGGAATATGCCCAGACATATTCTTCCATGAAGCCGAAAGCAGCGGCGGCCATATTTGAATCAATGACAGATAATCTGGAACTTGTAGCCCGAATACTGGGTTCAATGGCAGCAGATGACAGAGGGAGTATTTTGGGAGTAATGGACCCGGAAGTAGCGGCAAGACTCACCAAGATAATGGATCCTGAATACTAATAATCTGTGCCTTAAACCATATAAATGAACCTTGAAAAAAAGTCTGCATAAGACTTATAAGGAAGGAGGAATGAAAATGACGAGCACACCTGTAAAAGATGTGAATCCTCTGATGAGTTATGTTGGAGGAAAGAACTTTGGACGGACGGGCGGTTTGGGTCAGCCAGGAAGTTTTGGCGATGTGATGAACATGGCTAAAAGCTTTGGAAATGGAAAAGAAAATACCATAGCTCCCCCCCGTCAGCCAGACAGGACGCCAGCCGCAGACACGTTGAAAAACCGTACAGACACAGTAAAGCCTGAGAAAAGCACGCAGGATGCGGCAAAAGCAGATACCGCGCCAGATGATGGAACCGAGGCAGTCAATGAGGCTGGAGAGAAAGTTATCCAGGAGATTGCAGAGGAATTTGGGGTTACGGAAGAGGAAGTGATGCAGGCAATGGAAGTACTTGGACTTTCTTTCGCTTCACTTTTTGACCCGGCCAGTCTGACCCAGCTTGCACTATTGCTTGGCGGAGAACAGGATCCTGCAGCACTTCTTACTGATGAAAATCTTTTTGCCAGTCTGCAGAATATCCTTAAAATGGCGGAGGAAACCAAGGCAGGGCTGATGCAGGAAATGAATCTTAACCCGGAGGACTTTAAAAGTCTGCTTGAAAGTATGAAAAATGCCGGACAGCAAGGGGAAGATGGTCTGATAAGCGGTTCTGTAAAAGAAGAGGCGCCGCAGATTACAGTTGAGGTGAAGGCTGGAGATGAAACAGTAAAATTAGCTGCTGATGAAAATGGAAATGCCATTAAAACAGTAGAAATTGTGCCATCAAACGCCAAGGAAAATGTTTCTGAAGAATCCGACAGACACAGTCAGAAAGACGGCGAAGGAAAAGGACATGGGGAAGGAGAATTACAGGCGGGGAATCCCTTGATTGATTCTTTAATGCAAAATAAACCGCAAGTATCGGAAGTACCTTTTGAGCAGATGACGCCTATGTTAAGCGAACAGACCAGGGATATTATGAACCAGATTATGGATTATATGAAAATTCAGCTTAAACCTGGTATGGATCAGCTTGAAATGCAGCTGCATCCTGAAAGCCTTGGAACCGTCCATATTCAACTGCTGTCTAAAGGTGGCGAAGTTACTGCCCATTTTCAGGTACAAAACGAAGCTGTTAAAGCAGCCCTTGAAAGCCAGATAACAACCTTACAGGAAAGTTTGAAGGAGCAGGGAGTAAAAGTAGAGGCTGTTCAGGTCACTGTGGAAAATCATGGATTTGAAAGTAATCTTTGGCAGGGACAGGGCAGGGAAGAAAATGCTTCATCCCAGAGCGGAAGAAAGGCGCCCAGAAGAATTAATTTAAATGAAACCGGTGGTTTTTCGGAAGAAGACGCAACGGAAGAAGAAATTCTTACAGCCAGCATGATGGCGGCAAACGGAAACACAGTAGATTATACAGCATAAGCTAAAATGGCACTTGTGTGCAGAAATGGAGGTTATTATGTCAGTAAGTGCAGTTATAAAAGACGGGAAGCTAGTAGAGTCCGCATCGGAAAGCTCAGTTAAGAATGCTGTTGCCAAAAATGGCATGGATAAGGAAGCTTTTTTGCAGCTTTTAGTAGCACAGATGAAATATCAGGATCCTTTAGAGCCTACTTCCAATACGGAGTACATTTCTCAGTACGCCACCTTTGCCCAGGTAGAGCAGATGCAGAACATGGCAGCAACCATGGAGCTTTCAAGAGCTTCTTCTATGGTTGGTAAACTGGTTGAGATACTTACCAAGGATAGTTCCGGAAATATGAAATCTGTTAGCGGCATAGTGGAATATGTAACCTATGAAAATCATAAAGCGTTTGTATCGGTGAATGGGGAATTATATTCTGCAGATGATGTGAATGCAGTAATTGATGAAACCTACCAGACAGCCTTTGATATTGCGGCAGCCTTTGTAGCTGCAATGGATAGTCTGCCAAAGCTTTCCATGCTTACTATTGAAGATAAGGAAAATGTGGAAGCAGTTCAGAAAGCATTTAACAGTATGACTGCTTACCAGCAGGGCTTTATCAGTGACGAATATGTTAAGAAGCTTCAGAAATATGTGGAGAAGATGGCTGAACTGGTGGAAGCAGCAGGCGGAGATAAAGACGATGGTGAAGGCGGAGAATCCGGGGACACTGATAATGATGGCACGGTAGAAGATTCAGATAAGACCGAAGGGACAGAGGGAAGTGATGGAGATTCATCTGCCGGAGGTGAAAGCGCTTAAAACAATATAAATGCAGGATGCGATAACAGCTCAAGGAGGAGAAATACATGAAGATTCAGGATAATAAATTCCTTTCAATTGAACAGTTACAAGACCAGTATTTAAGTCAGAATAAAAATACTGTGCAGGCCAAAAACCCGGATGGAAAGTCTTTTCAGGAAATTTTGGAGAGCAGCCGGATAAAATCTGCAGGAGAGGTGCGTTTTTCCAAACATGCGGCGGGAAGACTGGCGGATCGTAATATTGAACTTACAAGCAGCCAGATGGAACGTCTGCAGGAGGGAACTCAAAAGGCACAACAGAAGGGAATTAAAGAGTCGCTTGTGATCGTTGATCAACTTGCCTTTATCGTAAACATACCAAATAATACGGTAGTGACTGCGATGAACCAGAGTGATACAGCGGAAAGTATATTTACAAATATTGATGGTGCCGTAATTATTTAGCCGGACCTTTCATAAGGAGGCTATCAGTTCCCGACTGACAGAAGGGACACTTGCGGCAATAGAATGAAGGAGGTCATTACATTATGATGAGATCATTGTTTGCTGGTGTGGCAGGTTTAAGAACACACCAGACAAGAATGGATGTTATTGGTAATAATATTGCCAATGTTAATACCACAGCTTATAAATCACAGTCTATGACATTTAGTGATTTAATGTACCAGACAACACAGGCTGCTTCCGGTGCAAGCGCTACAAGAGGTGGTATCAATGCAAGACAGATTGGTCTTGGTTCCAAAACTGCAGCTATTAAAACAGCTATTGCAAACCAGGGGTCGGCACAGTCCACCAACGATCCTTTTGATATCATGATAAGCGGAGACGCGTTTTTTGTTGTCAGCAATGGTGTGGATAAGATGTTTACCAGAGATGGCTCCTTCTATATAGATGGAAAGGGAAATCTTGCTATGACCAGTACCGGATATAATGTTCTAGGATGGCAGGAACAGGATGAGTCCGGAAACATACTTAAGAAAGAGGTGCAGCCTCTCCGCATTATGACAAATGAGAATATGACATATCCGCCGGAAGCAACTACCCAGGCAGTGGTTTCAGGTCTTTGTGATAAAAATGATGCGGATATCAATAACCCTGATGGTAAGCAGATGAATTTGGAAATCTTTGATAAACAGGGGTACAGCTATACAGTACAGATGTCAATCCATGCGGTTAACAAAGATGAACAGTATTATGTTCAGCTGGACGATATACTTGACTCAACGGGGAAATCCATACTAAAGGATGCTAACGGCACAGCGCTTCCTAATACAGCGGTTTCGCTGGGACTGGTAGGAGGCGGTGCAGCAGCTCAGCCCAATGGTGTGACGCCCAATGCTACTTATGGGGCTGCAACCCTTAATTATGTGAAGGGAAGCGGACTTTTTGAAAGCGTAGGTCTGGCAGCCGGAACAGCTTATGATCCGCAGACCGGAGCCGGGAAAAAGCTTGGATTGAATTTTGATGCAACAACATTCCCCAATTTCCAGAATGTAGAAATTGATTTTTCAAGTACTTTCAATTATGATAAAAATGGTGTGGCTACTTTGGCAGCAGTTTCAGGACTGGAGGGAACCGGTGAAGGGTCTGGGTTCCGTCAGGGTGGATTAAGCGGCATTACAGTTCAGAATAACGGTGTAATTTATGGAACATATGATAATGGACAAAGAAAGGTATTAGGACAGATAGCTGTTGCAACATTTGCCAATCCTTCCGGCCTTTCTAAGGAAGGAGAAAACCTTTATTCATCAACTTTAAACTCAGGAGAATTTGATGGTATTGGTGTAGATATCTCGACCACCAGCGGGAAGATGGAATCCGGTGTTCTGGAAATGAGTAATGTGGACTTGTCCCAGGAGTTTACGGAAATGATTACTACCCAGCGTGGTTTCCAGGCAAACAGCCGTATTATAACGGTTTCAGATACGCTCTTAGAGGAGCTGACAAATCTGAAGAGATAATATTTGAAGATTTAGCCAGTTGATATGTAATATATTATAGTCAGATATAGACGTATTAAAAAGAGGGGACCTGGCAGAAGGCTGGTTCCCTCTGATTTTGGGGAATAAAGTGGTTGCAATGTAGGTTTTGATAAAAAGCCGCTTATATGAAAAAAATTACAGTGGCAATAGAGGGAAAGAAGTGATATGATATGATTGAGGTAACGAAGATTAATGGCAGTAAGGTTTTAATTAATCCGGATTTGATGGAACTCGTGGAGGAAACGCCTGATACGGTAATTGCTTTTACCACAGGGAGAAAAATAATTGTAAAAGAAAGTAGACAAGACGTGAAAAATCTTGTAAAATCGTATAGAAAGGATATTTTTGCGGATTGACGCAAAAGAGGTGAAAGATAATGGATATAGCGTCATTATTGGGAATAGTGCTTTGTTTTGCAATGTTGGCATTCGGTATCATAAATGCAGCGGGTATTGAAAATATATTTACGCGTTATGTAGATGTGCCTTCTGCAATTATTACCTTTGGTGGTTCGTTCTTTGCGGTTCTTGCATCCAAGTCAATGGATGAGTACATAGGCGGTCTTAAAAGCTTTTCGTTGATATTTAAGTCACCGGCGATGGATGTTAAGGCCATGATACAGAAAATAATTGATTTGTCCAATGTTGCCCGGAAGGAAGGATTGCTTTCTTTGGAAGAAGCAGCGGGAGATTTGGACGATGAATTTATGAAGAAGGGAATTTTGCTTATTGTAGATGGTACGGATCCGGAACTTGTTCGTGGAATTATGGAAACGGAACTGGTAAGTACAGAAGAGCGGCATAAAAATAAAATTTCCTTTTGGGAAGATTTGGGAACAATGGGACCTGCCTGGGGTATGATTGGTACGCTGGTAGGACTTGTAAATATGCTTTATGAGATGGATAATCCGGCCACAATTGGTCCTTCCATGGCAGTTGCGCTGGTTACAACATTATATGGTTCCATACTTGCAAACTGGATTTGTTCGCCTGTTGCCGGTAAGCTGAAGGCAAACAATGCAAAAGAGATTATGATTAAAGAAATAATGATTGAAGGGCTTCTATCCATTCAGGCAGGAGAAAATCCGAGAGTAATTGAAGAAAAGCTGAAATCCTTCCTGTCACCTGGAGAAAGAGCAAATTCAGATGCCGGAGGTGAATTAGATGGCTAAAAGGAAACAGGATGACCCCCCTAAAGGTTCGCCAGCATGGATGAATACTTTTTCCGACCTGATGAATTTGCTCCTGTGCTTTTTTGTTATGTTGTTCTCCATGTCAACCATGGATGCACAGAAATTTGAACTTCTGGCAGCATCTTTCAGCCAGACGTTCAGTGTTTTCACAGCAGGGGCCACAGCCATTGGAGATGGAGTGTTGATCAGCAACGGAGTCAGCCAGTTAAATGAACTGGACGAATATATTAACAGTACAGGTCGGGACGCAGAAGGATCCATGATGCCTGAAAAGCTGGAGACAGCCACAGAGGTTATTGAGGAGGCCAAACTGAAAGAGTCAGAGGAAATGGCTGAGAGAATTGAGGAGGTCCTTGAAGAAAAAAATTTAGATAAGGAAGTGGATATAGAATTTACTGCCCAGTATGTGCAGCTTACTTTAAATGGGGCCCTCTTATTTGATTCTGGGAAAGTGGACATTAAAGAGGATGCTCTGCCACTAATGGGTCAGCTGGGAATTATTCTCCAAAGATTTGGACAGGGGATTATTGAAATAGAAGGGCATACGGATAATGTGCCTATGTCTGGGGCTAAGTATTCCAATAATGACGAGTTAAGCAGTGGGCGCGCCCTTGCAGTCTTTTATTATCTTATGGAAAATACTACGCTTGATGCAGGAAGAATTAAGCACGCAGGGAGAGGCGAATACATTCCGATAGCGGATAATTCCACAGAGGAAGGAAGAGCCAGAAACAGACGTGTTGAAATAAAAATATATAATTCATTAAGCTCATATTAAGGGAGAAAGGTTGTAACAAATATGAAAAGGAACCTGATTTCAATAATTATTTTAGCATTGCTTGTAGTGAATATCGTACTTACTTCTATTATGATGTTCAGCATAGTCAGCACAAACAAAAAGACCGCATCACTGGTTACAGATGTAGCGTCGGCAATTAATCTGGAAATACAGGGAGGATGGGGTGAACCGATATCCCCTGCGGCAGCGGTTCCTTTAGAGGACACAGCCACTTATACAATTAAAGATCTTACAATTCCCATGAAGAGGGCTGAAACAGATGAAAAGGATCATTTTGGTGTGCTTACGGTAGTTTTATCCATGAATACCAAACATGAGGAGTATAAAGCCCAGGGGGAAGGAGATCTGTCAGGCAGAGAAGATTTAATCAGGGGAAAGATTAATGATGCGGTGGGACAATATACGGCAGATGAAGCTAAAGGCGATCCTGATATGGTAAAAGAGGCAATATTAAATAGTGTCCAACAGCTTTATGGTTCGGATTTTATCTTTGATGTAACACTAAGCAGCGCCATTTATCAGTAGAAGCGGCGGTTTTAATCAGACTGCGGCAGAAATGAAGGAGGTGGGAAAGTCGTGGGTGAGGTGTTATCTCAAAGTGAGATAGATAATTTGCTTGCCGCCTTAAGTAATGGTGAGCTGGATGTGGATGATATGCAGGATAAAGGGGAAAAGCAGGTTAAGGATTATGATTTTAAACGGCCTGCAAAGTTTTCGAAAGAACACTTAAGAACCCTTGAAATGCTATTTGAACATTATGGAAGACTGATTTCCACAAATCTTCCGGTATATTTGCGGAAGAATGTACAGGTATCGGTGGCAAGTTCTGAAACGGTAACTTTCTCAGAATTTTCCAATGCGCTTTCTAATCCTGTAATACTTGGAATTGTGGATTTTAGTCCTTTAAATGGAAATATTATTATAGAAATGTCCTCTAATCTGGGTTTTGCCATGATTGACAGGATGCTGGGTGGTCAGGGACTTCCGCTTGAAAAGAGCAGGGATTTTTCTGAAATTGAAATGATTATCCTGCAGAAGCTGATGGTAGTATGTATGCAGCTTTTACATGATCCATGGAAAAATGTTATTGAAATTGAACCCATGTTGGACAGAATAGAAACAAATGCCCAATTTGCCCAGGTGATTGCACCAAATGACATGATAGCTATTGTTTCCATGAATGTTAAAGTCGGCGATGTGGAGGGGCTTATGAATATTTGTCTTCCATTCTTTACATTGGAAGATGTAATGGATAAGCTAAATACCAAGTACTGGTATTCAACGCTGGAGAAAGATAATAAAGTTGATTACGAAGAGCATATTGAATCGCTCATAAAAAGATTAGATGTACCGGTAAAAGCAGTCCTTGGAAGGAGTCAGGTGTCTGTAAATGATTTCTTAAACCTGCAGGTTGGTGATATCATACGACTGGACAGCAAAGTAGATTCGGATATGAATATTTATGTGGGGAATATCAGAAAATTTACTGCACTCCCAGGGTCCAGCAAGGATAAATATGCAGTACGGATAACATCAGTAATCAGAGAGGAGGAGTAACACATGGATGAGATGCTATCGCAGGATGAAATAAATGCGCTGCTTACAGGCATGGACTTGTCTGACAGTGCAGAACAGCCGTCTGCTTCGGGCAGCGGTGAATCAGTAGATGAAAGTCTGCTTACACCGGATGAAAGAGATGCAATTGGTGAAATAGCCAATATCAGTATGGGATCTTCTGCAACTACTTTGTATTCGCTGTTAAACAGGAAAGTAAACATTACAACGCCTGTAGTTACAATGGCAAACTGGAATACGGTGGTGGCAGATTACGAACGTCCCTGCGTTTTTATCCAAATACATTATACGGCAGGGCTGGATGGCTCTAACATCATGATTTTAAAAGAGCATGATGTTAAGGTTATTACAGATTTGATGATGGGAGGCGACGGAAGCAATACGGAGGGAGAGTTAGGTGAATTGCATTTAAGTGCAATATCAGAAGCCATGAACCAGATGATGGGTTCGGCGGCAACCTCAATGTCCACAATGCTTGGAAAGATGATAGACATCAGTCCCCCAGAAGCCACTTTAATGGATTTGAATGATTTTAAGAATGGCGGGGAGATTGCAGGTTTTCTGGATGGAACCTTTGTGAAGATTTCTTTCAGAATGCAGGTAGATGATTTAATTGATTCGACAATCATGCAGCTGTATCCTGTAGACTTTGCAGGAACGCTTTATGATACATTTATGTCCACCCAAATGCCGGAAGAGACAGCAGCTCCGGCAACACCTGAACCGGCGCCTGCGCCTTATACGCCCCCAACGGCAGATATACCGGCAGGAACGCCTAACATGGGTCAGATGAATATGAACATGGGAATGGGTACCCCACAGATGGATATGGGCATGCAGATGAATATGCAGAATATGCCGCAAATGGGGATGCCTATGATGGGGATGAACGGAGCTATGGGAATGCCTATGATGAATAATATGGGCATGCCGCAGATGAACATGCAGAATATGAATATACAGCCTGTACAGTTCCAGAGCTTCAACAATGACATGAGTGCCATGACAGGACAGGAAAATATCGGCCTTATCAAAGATGTACCCTTGGACATTACTGTTGAACTTGGCAGAACAAAAAAATCTATATCAGAAATACTGGACTTCACACCAGGAACTATTATAGAATTAGATAAGATTGCTGGTGAACCTATAGATGTGCTTGTGAATGGTAAACTTGTTGCAAAAGGTGAAGTTGTGGTAATTGAAGAAAACTTTAGTGTTCGTGTAACAGAAATAATAAAGTAAAAAGTAGGAGAGTAGAAAATGGCAAAAAATATTTTAATTGTTGACGATGCGGCATTTATGCGTATGATGATTAAGGACATTCTTACAAAGAATGGCTATAACGTTGTTGGTGAGGCAGAAAACGGCGCAAAGGCTTTTGAGAAATATAGTGAACTTAAGCCCGATTTGGTACTTATGGATATCACTATGCCAGAAGTTGATGGTATTGCAGCCTTGAAAAAGATTAAAGGCGCTGACCCCAACGCTATGGTTATTATGTGCTCTGCTATGGGACAGCAGGCAATGGTAATTGAGGCAATCCAGGGAGGAGCAAAGGATTTCATTGTTAAGCCTTTCCAGCCTGAACGTGTGCTTGAAGCTGTAAAGAAGGTAGTTGGCTGATATGCTCCTTGCTATTTCATCAAGAGCGGATAATTATTTCCAGTTTATTACAGTACTGATTCTTTTTGTTCTTGTACTTGTGGTTACCTATCTGGTTACCAGATGGATTGCAAAGTACCAGCGGGAAAGAATCAGTTCTGGAAATCTTGAAATTATTGAAACCTGCAGGGTGGCGCCAAATAAGTATGTTCAGATTGTAAGGGCAGGTGCAAAGTATTTGGTAATTGCCATCGGAAAAGATGAAGTGCATATGCTTTCAGAGCTTTCGGCAGACGAACTTGACCTTCAGGAAAATCCACAGGGACAGGCGGTGGATTTTGCAGATATTTTAGACAGGGTAAAGAAAATGAAGGAAAAAGATAAAGGCTAAGGGATTAAGACATAATATGAAAAAGAGTTTTGCCCTAAAAAAGATAATTAAGATAATATGCCTGCTAATGTTAGTGGGCATATTCTGTATTATTCCCCAGTCAGAGGCAAGGGCTGCGGAGAATTTGAATCTAACAGGTGGAACAGAGGAAAGAACAAATATCAATGAACCGGGCAGTTCACAGTCCAGGGAGGAATTGTCAGAAATTAATATTGCGAATAACCTGACGGTTACCGTTGACGGCGGAAATGGACAGTTAAATGGAAATCTGCGGATTCTGCTGACATTGACGATGATAGGTCTGGCACCGATATTGATTATTATGCTGACATCCTTTACCAGGACGATCATTGTTCTTCATTTTACGAGAGCTGCACTAAATACCCAAACGGCGCCGCCTAATCAGGTGCTGATTGGGTTAGCTTTGTTTTTAACCTATTTCATAATGCAGCCTGCAATAGCTGAGATTTATGAAGAGGCGATAGTTCCTTTTGAGGCAGGTGAGATTACACAGGAAGAATTTTTTGAAGCGGGAATAAAGCCCCTGAGAGAATTTATGTATAGGCAGACACAGGCGGAGGATGTAAGAACTTTTCTTGATATTTCGGGCCAGGAGTGGGATGGGACTCTGGAAGGAATTTCTCTTGGCGTACTTGTGCCAAGTTTTATTATTGGTGAGTTAAGGCGGGCATTTATTATTGGATTCGTGATATATATTCCATTTATAGTTATAGATATGGTTGTGGCATCGACTCTGATGAGTATGGGTATGATGATGCTGCCACCTACCACAATTTCCATGCCCTTTAAAATTTTATTGTTTGTTCTTGCAGATGGATGGAATTTAGTTATTGTAGAGTTAGTCAGAACATTTAAATAAATATTTATATAAAGTGAACTTTCAAATCTACAATTTGAGGCAGTATTGCAGGCAATGCTTGTGATACGCGGAGGTATATGTATGACAATTGATGAGGTTACAGCCATTGCCAGTTCGGCGCTTTTTACTGTAATAAAAGTTGCGGCACCGATTCTTTTGGTGTCACTTTGTGTAGGGTTAATCGTAAGTATTTTTCAGACTGTTACGTCTATTCAGGAACAAACGCTTACTTTTGTTCCTAAGATACTTGCAGTGTTTCTTGCATTGATTTTAATGGGAAACTGGATGCTGGGAGAAATGTCTGGATTTATGGTAGAGTTGTGGACGAATTTCAGCAATTATATCAGGTAGCGTTTTATGCTGGAATCAACTTTTAGTTATGCGGATCTTGAATACTTACTCCTGATATTTGTAAGAGTTGCAAGTTTTGTCTACGTAGCTCCTTTTTTTAGTATGTCCAACACACCCAGAAGGGTCAGAGCAGGTTTTAGCTTTTTTGTGGCAGTTTTATTTTATCAGGCACTGCCACGTCAGGGAATTGTCTATGATACACTGACAGGTTATACTATTATAGTACTAAAAGAAGTGATTACAGGGCTGATTATTGGGTTTGCCGCTAATTTATGTGCAACGGTAGTTTCTTTTGCCGGACGGATAGCAGATATGGAAATGGGGCTTGCTATGGCAAGTATGATGGATCCTACAACCAGACAGAACACTTCTATTACAGGTGTTTATTACAATTATATGGTTTTGTTGATGTTGTTTCTTTCCGGGATGCACAGATATCTTCTTAAGGCGTTGGCGGAAACCTATACTTTAATTCCAATTAATGGTGCAGTATTTAGACATGAAGCACTTCTTTCCTCCCTGATGGAATTTTTGTCAAACTACATCTTTATTGGTTTTCGGATATGTCTTCCCATATTTGCGGTTATGGTCACTTTAAATGCGGTGCTGGGTATTCTTGCCAAGGTTTCTCCCCAGATTAATATGTTTGCCGTAGGTATGCAGATGAAAGTACTGGTTGGAATCAGTATTTTGTTTTTTTCAACATCAATGTTAAGCGGGGCAGCCACTTTTATATATGAACAGATGAGAAATATGGTAGCTGTTTTCGTGGAGGTCATGATGCCGTAACTGGAAACGGCTATGGTCTGTCAGGGGACAGGGGAAATATATAGGGAGGCAGATTTTTTGGGAAAAGGTGAAATAATATTAAAATATAATCTTCAGTTTTTTGCAAAAGATGGGCCAGGCGGTGAAAAGACGGAGCAGCCTACTGCAAAAAAACTGCGGGATGCCCGAAGGGAAGGGCAGGTGGCCAAAAGCAAAGAGATTGCCAATGCTTTTGGGATGCTTTCTCTGTTTTTACTTTTGAAAGTATATGTAGGCACAATCGGAACTCATTTTATCCAGAATTTTTATTCTGTATATACTATGATACCAGAAGTGGTTACAATGTATAATGGTAATCTCTCAGTGATAACGCTTTATACGGTTATCCGTTCCATGATGCTGCGGCTTCTGATAACGATGGCTCCAGTACTGTTGATTGCATATGCGGTAGCTTTTATTTGTGATCTTGTTCAGGTAAAATGGAAGCCCACCAAAAAACCATTAAAGCCTAAATTCAAAAAATTAAACCCTGTTAAAGGATTTAAAAAAATTCTTTCGCCTAATTCGCTGGTAGAATTGGTGAAGGCAGCTTTGAAGCTGGGAGTTATTGGTTATGTGGTATATTCCTATTTAAAGGATAGAGTTAATCAGATTTTTATATTATATGATATTAGTTTAAACCAGGCAATTGGTCTTATTGGGGAGATTGTGCTGGATCTCGGCGTCAGAATTGCAAGTGTATACATGATTATAGCTTTTATAGATTATAAGTACCAAAAATGGAAATTCAGACGGGAAATGAAAATGACCAAACAGGAAGTAAAAGACGAATATAAGAATCAGGAAGGTGATCCTAAGGTTAAGGGGAAGCAGAGACAGCGTATGAGAGAAGCTTCCATGCGCCGTATGATGCAACAGCTTCCTGAAGCGGATGTGGTTATTACAAATCCTACCCATTATGCGGTTGCAATTAAATATGACCCGGATAAATATGATGCTCCTTATGTGATTGCCAAGGGGGAAAACTATTTAGCCCAGAGGATTAAAGATGTTGCAAAAGAAAACAAGATTGAGATTGTGGAGAATAAGCCCCTTGCACGTATGCTTTATGCCAATGTGGAAATTGGGGAACTTATTCCGCCAGAATTATATCAGTCTGTGGCAGAGGTTCTGGCCTTTGTTTATCATTTGAAGGGAAAGGTATAGAAAGGAGAAAGGCATGAAAAAAGCTGATATAGGCGTAGCAGCGTATATACTTGCAGCATTTATAATGTTGATCGTGCCTATTTCCAGCGGATTGCTGGATGTGCTGCTTGCTTGTAATATAGCAATTGCATTTACCATTATGTTTGGTACAATGTTTTCAAAAGAAGTGCTGGATATGTCCTTTTATCCTACCATGCTTTTGTTTACCACTATATTCAGAATTGCATTGAACGTTTCTTCCACCAGAAGAATTCTTACCACTGGTGACCCAGGACAGGTTGTCCAGGTCTTCGGAAGTTATGTAGGTGGTGATGACTTGGTGGTGGGCGCTATTGTATTTATTATTTTGATACTTGTCCAGTTTATGGTTATCAACAAAGGTTCCGAAAGAGTGGCAGAGGTAACGGCAAGATTTACGCTGGACGCCATGCCAGGTAAACAGATGGCGATTGATGCGGATTTAAATACAGGTGCCATCACAGATGAAGAGGCGAAAGAACGCAGGGATAAAATCCAGGAAGAAGCAAATTTCTTTGGATCCATGGATGGTGCTGTAAAGTATGTAAAGGGAGATGCTACCGCAGGTCTTATTATTACTTTTGTAAACATTATAGGTGGAATTGCAATGGGAGTTCTGCGTCAGGGGCTGGAGTTTTCAGCGGCGCTTGACAAATATGCGGTACTTACCATTGGTGATGGACTGGTAAGCCAGATACCTTCTCTTTTGATTTCGTTATCAACTGGTATTCTGGTAACTAAAGGTTCTAAAGATGCGGATTTTGGTACTGTGTTAATCAGCCAGCTGTTTGGCATTCCCAAGGTGCTTTATCTTGTGGGAATCGTAATTGCGGGGCTGGGAATTGTAACTCCTCTGCCGGATTTGATTTTCCTTACACTTGGCCTTGTATTTATTGTTGTAGGCAGAATGATAGCAGGCACCATAGAAACTGCCCAGATTGAAGGGGAAGTAAGCGCCGAGGAAGCGGCGGCGGATGAAATCAGGCAGCCGGAAAATGTTAACAGTCTGTTACAGGTGGACCCTATTGAACTGGAATTTGGTTATGGAATTATTCCTCTTGCAGATGTGAATCAGGGTGGCGATCTTCTGGACCGTGTTGTAATGATAAGGCGGCAGATTGCCCTTGAACTTGGTACAGTTGTGCCAATTATCAGACTTAGGGATAATATTCAGCTGAACCCCAATCAATATATTATTAAAATAAAGGGAATACAGGTCAGCGAAGGAGAAATTTTATTTGACCATTATATGGCAATGAATCCAGGATATGTAGAGGAAGAAATTACAGGTATTCCAACCTTTGAACCATCCTTCCATCTTCCGGCTATTTGGATCACAGAGGGGCAAAGAGAGCGTGCGGAGAGCATGGGCTATACAGTAGTTGATCCTCCTTCAATTATTGCTACGCATCTGACAGAAATTATAAGGCAGTATATTTCTGAGCTGCTTACCAGACAGGATGTACAGAATCTTGTTGATAATCTGAATGAGAGCAATCCATCTCTTGTGGAGGAACTTGTTCCGAAACTGCTTGGACTTGGGGAGATACAGAAGGTCCTTCAAAACCTTTTGAAGGAAGGCATTTCTATACGGGATTTGCTTACAATATTTGAAACCCTGGCAGATTATGCGGCAACCACAAGGGATACGGATATCCTTACTGAATATGTAAGACAGAGTTTAAAACGTGCAATTTCAAGTAAATTTTTCCCGGCAAATGAAACTACCAGTGTGGTAACACTGGACCCTAAGCTGGAACAGGATATTATGTCAAGCGTTAAACAGACAGAAAATGGTGCATATCTTACGCTGGACCCTGAAAAGACAAAGGGAATTATGAAATCTGTGGGTAATGAAGTGGGCAAATTGGAGAATCTTGGAAGAAGTCCAATTATTATTACCTCTCCCATTGTCCGCATGTATTTTAAACGTTTGACGGAGGATTACTATAAAGATTTGATTGTGGTATCATATAATGAAATAGACAATAACATTGAATTACAGTCAGTAGGAATGGTGACAGCATGATAATCAAGAAATTTCAAGGAAAAACCGAAGCAGAGGCGGTAGAAAGTGCAAAAAAAGAGCTGGGAAACAATGTGGTGATCATGAATGTCCGGAACATAAAGAAGAAGGGATTTTTAAATTTTATGATGCCCCAGGTTGTAGAGGTTACAGTGGCATTGGAGGATGAACCAGTGAGGATTGCCCCGGTGCCCAAGAAGCCAGAACCAAAGGATAATAATGCGTTTCGGACAGAAGCCATTGCACTGCGGGAGAGAGCGGAGAATTTTAATATGAAAGAGAGCAGTAGTCCTAAGGCAGAGGATGGGCAGGACGGCCGGGGGGAAAGCAGCGCCATTGAAGAAAAGCTGGAGAGCCTTCATGTTCTGCTGGAACAGCAGCTTCAAAAGCCAGAGGAGCCAAAAGCGGAATCGGCGGAAGAAGAAAAAGAAAGTGAACTGGATCGTTTTATGAAACTGCTTTATAATACGATGCTTAATAATGAGATCAGTGAGCAATACGCAAACCAGATTATAGATGAAATTGAAAAAATGAATAAACCCAATATACCGATAGACTATGTGCTTGCCAATATTTATCAGAAAATGATATTAAAGTTTGGAAAGCCCATGGAAATCATGCCTGCCGAAAATGGACCAAAGGTTTTATTTTTTGTAGGGCCTACCGGCGTTGGTAAAACGACTACTATAGCAAAGATTGCATCTGTTTTTAGTGTTGGGGAAGGAAAAAAGATTGCCCTGCTTACTGCGGATACTTACAGAATTGCTGCGGCGGAACAGCTTCGGACTTATGCCAGTATTCTAGAGGTTCCTTTCAGGGTTATATATTCTGAAGATGAGATGGAGCAGGCCCTGGAAGACTTTAAGGAGTACGATTTCATTATGGTAGATACGGCAGGACACTCACACCAGAATGGAGAACAGAAGGAAGCCATGAGCAGATTTATCCATTCAGTAGAGGAACAGGCTGAAATGGATGTTTTTCTTGTGCTGAGTGCAACTACCAAATATAAAGACTTAATCAGTATTGCGGACACCTATTCGGAGATGGCGGATTTCAAGCTGATTTTTACCAAACTGGATGAAACCTCTAATTTGGGAAATCTTCTTAATGTTAAACTTCACACAGGTGCATCTTTATCTTATGTGACTTATGGACAGAATGTACCTGACGATATTGAAAGCTTCAATCCCCAGAAAACTGTGAAGCAGCTTCTTGGTGGTAAGAATAACTGATAACGATAAAACCATAGGTGAGTGAGGTAGATGGATGGATCAGGCCGAACGGTTAAGAAATATTATCAAAGCAGGCAGCATAGCCCAGCAGAATAAGCCAATGGCAAGGGTAATTACGGTTACAAGTGGTAAAGGCGGTGTAGGCAAATCAAATACAGCAATAAATCTCGCAATTCAGTTTCGTAAAATGGGAAAAAGAGTTATTATTCTGGATGCTGATTTTGGTCTTGCAAATATTGAAATTATGTTTGGTGCAGTACCCAGGCATAATTTGTGTGATTTGATTTATCAGGGAAAAAACATTAAAGAAATTATTACTTGGGGTCCGATGGAAGTAGGCTTTATATCAGGTGGGTCAGGTATTGCGGGACTTTCGAATTTAGGGAAAGACTACTTATCATATATCATTCAGAATTTGACGGAATTAGATGCGATTGCAGATATTATTATAGTCGATACAGGAGCTGGAATTTCCGATGCGGTTTTGGAATTTCTTGTAGCAAGCGGAGAAATTTTGCTTGTTACCACGCCAGAGCCAACTTCAATTACAGATTCGTATTCTTTGATTAAGGCTTTGAACCGGCATCCAAGATTTTCAAGTGAGGATTCCCAGATTAAAGTAATCGCAAATAAGGTAGAAACACAAAACGAAGGAAATACATTATTTAACAAGCTGAATGCTGTGGTAAGCAGGTATTTAAAGATACCTGTTGAATATTTGGGGGCGGTGCCTCAGGACAGCCAGCTTTCCAAGGCAGTGATGCAGCAGATGCCGGTATCCCTTCAGGCGCCTTCTGCAAAATCGGCGCTTGCCTATGAAATGATTGCTGTAAATTTAATGAATATGGAAAAAACATTGAGTGTTCCCAAGAGAGGAATGGCAGCGTTTTTTTCTCACATTATATCAGGAAAAAAACATTAAGGAGGGTTTTGTATGCTTTCTAAATATGTTGCGCCAGGAAACAGGATAGAAATACAGGCGATAAGAGGAACCAGATTAAATGATACAGGGACAAATAAGATGTACAAGTCACTGGTATGGGACACTATTTCAGATGACAGAATAGAAATTTTAATTCCGATTGAAAAGAATAAGCTGATAGCCCTTCCAATAAATGAGGAATATGATTTGTATATTTATACTTCTTCGGGCCAGTTCCAGTGTTCTGCCATGGCGGTGGACAAATACAAATCTGAAAATAAGCATTTGCTTCTCTTAGAACTTACAACCAGTCTGAAAAAGTTCCAGAGACGGGAGTATTTTAGGTTAAGCTGTGCACTGGAAATCGGAACGAGAGCCCTTGTAGAGGAGGAAACGGAAGCAATTCTAAAGGGTGACAGATTTATAGTACCGGGGCTGCCTGTTAAAAAGGGGATTGTGGTGGATTTAAGCGGCGGCGGTATGCGCTTTGTAGGAAGAGCTTATTATAAGCCAGACAGCTTTATCTGTTGTCAAGGGAATATTATCCTGGATGGTAAGGAGAAAGAAACTACACTGGCTGCTAAGGTATTAAAAGTCCGGGAACTTCAGGATACGCCAGGGTCTTATGAGCATCGGGTTCAGTTTGTCAACTTGGACGCCAGAGAAAGGGAAGAAATTATCCGTTATATTTTTGAAGAAGAAAGAAAACACAGAAACCGGGGAAAAGGTTTGTAATTTGATTACTTTGCACTTATGTGAAGCGTTCTTTGTGTTATAATATTACATATTAAGAATAATGGTTGGTGAGATGATCTAACATGATTAAAGCAGACGAAATAAGAGCCGGAAGAAAAATTGTTGCAATCGCCAGTTCTACCGGCGGACCAAAGGCGTTGCAAAAATTAATCCCATTGCTGCCAGCCAGTCTGAATGCACCGGTTATGATTGTACAACATATGCCGGCAGGATTTACGGAGGCACTGGCAGGGCGGCTTAATATGTTAAGCCCGATTGCCGTTAAGGAGGCGGCGGACGGCGATGTGCTGATTCCGGGACAGGTTTACCTGGCACGGGGGGGAAGACATATGAAAGCAGTAAAGAGCGGGGCCAGGCATGTGATACGCTATTCAGATGAACCTCCAAGAGAAGGTGTGAGGCCTTGTGCCAATTACATGTATGAATCACTGGCAGGCTGCGGATACGATGAAGTGGTCTGTGCGGTACTTACAGGCATGGGGGCAGATGGAACAGTGGGAATTAAAAATTTGAAACTGAAAAAGAAAACAATGGTATTTGCTCAAAGCGAAGCAACATGTACAGTTTATGGAATGCCCAGAAGCATTGTAGCAGCTGGTCTTGTTGCAAGGGGAATATCACTAGAGCAGATAGCACAGGAAATTACAAAGAACGTGGGGGTATTATAAGTATGGATGTCAATCAATATCTTGAGATTTTTCTGGACGAAACAAAAGAACACTTGGAAAGTCTGAATGGACAGATTTTAAAACTTGAGCAGGAACCGGAAGATGTGGATACAATTAACGAAATTTTCCGCGCGGCTCATTCCTTAAAGGGTATGGCAGGAACTATGGGATATAAACGTATGCAGGCCCTTACCCATGATATGGAGAATGTATTTTCTGAAATAAGAAATGGAACAATGAAAGTGAAATCAAGTCTGATTGATCTTTTGTTCCAGTGTTTGGATGCACTGGAGGAATATACCAGCAATATTCAGGAAACAGCAGATGAGGGAACCAATGAAAACCAGCATTTGATCAGCCAGTTGAATGATTTTCTGAAAGAAGGCGGAAAAGGAGAGGCAAAACAGGCTCAAAAGAAAGAAGAAAGTTCTGTCAAGGAACCTGAAGTCACTCCGGAAGAAGAATTGCTGGAAAAGTGGACAGACGTCAGACTTGGGGAGTCAGAACGGCTGGTTTTATCCACTGCAAAAGCACAGGGGAAGAATGTTTATGGGGTTACTGTGTATGTACAGGAAACCTGCCTTTTAAAATCAGCCCGTGCATTCCTTGTATATAAAGCAATTGAAGAAAAGGCGGAGATTATTGTGTGTGATCCTCCGGCTCAGGATATTGAGGATGAAAAGTTTGACCTGGATTTCAGCCTGATCATTGTTTCCGTTAATCCTTTGGATGAGATCCTACAGGTAGCAAGAAATGTTTCTGAAATAGAGAAGGTTCTTGGCGCGCCATATGAGTTTGAGGGGCTGGCAGAAGAGGAAAAAGAGAAAGAAAAGGAAAAGGAAGAAGAACCTGTTATTTCAGAAGTACGGCCGTCTGAAACCAAGCCGGTCCCGGCGGTTCCGGCAGCTGCGCCTGCACCGACAGTAAAGCCAAACGACAAAAAAGCATCTGGCAAACCAGTGGTAAACAGAACCGTACGTGTGGATATTGAAAAGCTGGATGTGCTGATGAATCTTGTAAGTGAGCTGATTATTGCCAAAAACTCACTGGTGTCAGCTTCCAGCGCAGATGGCGTTACCGGTTCGGGATTTAATGAACAGATAGAGTATCTTGAGAGTGTTACGACCAATCTGCATGAATCTGTTATGAAGGTGCGGATGGTTCCTATTGAAAGTGTTGTAAGCAAATTCCCAAGAATGATCAGGGATCTTTCAAAGAAACTGAACAAAAAAATGGAACTGTATATGTCTGGTGAAGAGACAGAGCTGGACAGAACAGTTGTAGATGAAATTGGTGATCCTTTAATGCACTTGCTCCGTAATTCAGCAGACCATGGACTTGAGTCGGCAGAGGTACGTGCCCACAGAGGAAAACCTGAAGTTGGATCTATTTTCCTTGATGCGTATCAGGATGGTAATAATGTTGTAATTGAAGTCAGGGATGATGGCAACGGTATTGATGTGGAGGCCGTTAAAAATAAAGCGATTGAACGGGGAGTAATCACTTATGACCAGGGAGAAAACATGAGTGAGAAGGAGATTATCAATCTTCTGTTCAATGCAGGATTTTCCACTGCAAAACAGATTTCAGATGTTTCAGGACGTGGCGTGGGTCTGGATGTTGTAAAATCAAAGATAGAAGCGCTTAGCGGGGAAGTAGAAGTAAAGTCCAAGCTGGAAGAAGGAAGCACGTGGATAATCAGACTTCCATTGACCCTTGCAATTATACAGGCGCTGATGGTTGCAGTCGGTGGTGAGAAATATGCAATTTCCCTGGGAAGTATTCAGACGATAGAGGATATCAGTCCGAATGATATTAAGCTGGTCCAGAACAGAGAAGTGATAAATCTGCGTGATTCCGTTATTCCGATTATAAGATTAAGCAAGGAACTGGATATTGAAAGCAGTAAGTCACCAGATGAAAATATGGTAGTGGTAATCGTCAAAAAGGGAGAAAAACTTGCTGGTCTGGTAGCAGACGAACTGATGGGACAGCAGGAAATTGTTATCAAATCTCTTGGCAGATATATCAGTAAATGTAAGATTATCAGTGGAGCAACAATACTTGGCGATGGCGAGGTAGCACTTATCCTGGATGCCAACGCATTGATATAGGACAGGGGGGAAAGAGCAATGGATGAACTTAAAGTGTCTGGTGTAAAAACATCTGAGAAAAAAGCAGAATATGGAAGTATCCAGTTTATTGTCATTAAGCTGGGAAATGAACAATATGGTATAGATATTAAGTTTGTAGATAATATTGTACGTATGCAGCATATTACACGGGTGCCGAAAGTAGCCAATTATCTAAAGGGCGTTATTAATCTCCGTGGGGAAGTTATTCCGGTTATGAGTCTTCGCCTTAAGATGGAGCTTCCGGCTGATGAAATTACAAAGGCTACCAGAATTATTATTTTAAAGCTGGAGCAGCATGGTATGATTGGAATTATTGTCGATGAGGTGAAAGAAGTAGTTACTCTTGGAATAGAAAACATTGAAAAAGTATCCTATGATGGAAAAGAAGAAAAAGATACTTTTATTTCAGGCATTGGCAAGCATGAGCACGAGCTGATATCGCTGCTGGACCTTAGTGTTGTGGCAATGGAAAAATAAATGAAATAATAATGACAAAATGTTATATAAATAGGAGGGGCCATGAAGGACCTTAGTATGGAGCAATTGACAAACCAATATTTTGATGTGCTGAAGGAACTGGGCAACATCGGAGCCGGTAATGCGACAACAGCTCTTGCGCAGATGATAGACTGTAAAGTGGATATGTCGGTACCCCAGGTCAGGCTGCTGGAATTTCAGGAACTGGGCAATGTGGTAGGTGGAGACGACCAGATTATGGTTGGAATTTATCTTCAGGTTGAGGGGGATGTGGAAGGCAGCATGATGTTTATTCTTACAAAGTCAGCAGCGGCACATCTGGTTAATAAACTTATGTGTGGGATGCTTGGTATTGATGAACAGACGGCTGGTGAGTATGAATTTGGGGAAATGGAACTTTCTGCAATTAAAGAGGTGGGGAATATTATAACTGGCGCCTATTTAAATGCTTTATCAGGGCTCACTAATTTAAAAATTTACCCATCAGTACCTCAGGTTGGAATAGACATGGCGGCTGCGCTTCTTAGTGTTCCAGCTGTGGAGTTTGGCGTTTTAGGAGATAAGATTCTGCTGATAGAGACACAGTTCTCCGATGATGTGGAATTGGATGGTTATTTTATTATGATTCCGGAAATGGAGTCTTATGAAAGAATTCTGACATCTCTTGGTGTAATTTAGATTTCGGAAGAAAAATAAACGGGAGACTCTTGCAAAGATGAGTGAAGTTATTAAAGTGGGAATGGCTGACTGGAAAACCTGCAGGGGCGATGACGCAGTGACAACCTTAGGATTAGGTTCCTGTGTGGGAATTGCCATTAGGGATCCAGGAACAGGAATTGGAGGGCTGGCACATATTATGCTGCCAGACAGTACAGAAATAAAAAATAATTCAAACAGGCCGAAATTTGCTGATACAGGGATAGAAGATATGGTAAAAGAGATTGTCCGCATGGGAGCTAACAGAGGCAGGCTTGTGGCGAAGATTGCAGGTGGCGCCCAAATGTTTGCGTTTGGCAGTAAAAGCGATATGATACGTGTTGGTGACAGGAATGTGATGGCAAGTAAAAAGAAGCTTAACCAGTTACGAATACCAATTCTTGCCCAGGACACGGGGAAGACATATGGCAGAACCGTAATCTTTTATCCCAAAAGCGGAGATTTTGTCATTCGGTCAGTGGGTATGCCGGAGAAGGTTATATGAAAAAAAGTAAATTATTTGCACCGTTTTTGATGCTTTTTGCTGGAGCGGTGGTAAGTATATTGATGTTTAGTTTTCATTATAGTATGAAACAGACACTGCCGGTCCTTCTGGCGGTTCTTCTTATTTTTTATCTGGCAGGCTGGTTTATTCAGAGAAAGATTTGTTCTTTTGTTGAACAGATTATTGAAGAAGAAACAAAAGAAGGAGAGGTCATAGAAAAGGATGCGCCCACAGAAGACGGGGATAATGCAATGAGGAACGCACAAGATAATCTGACAGGAAATAATGCATAATCTTAGGTGATGGAGGGAGCAATGGACGAGGCAGGAAAAAACAGGCTTTGGGATAGTTATGCAAAAACGAAATCGCCGGAAGTCAGGGAGAAGCTGATATTAGAGTATGCGCCGCTTGTAAAACTTGTGGCAGGTCGTCTTAGTATGTATTTGGGGTATAATGTGGAGTATGATGACCTGGTGAGTTATGGTATATTTGGACTGATTGATGCTATAGATAAATTTGACAGTATGAAGGCTGTCAAATTTGAAACTTATGCAAGTCTGCGTATCCGTGGCGCTATTTTGGACCAGATTAGGAAAATGGACTGGATTCCCAGGACAATCAGACAGAAACAGAAAAAAATAGATGCGGCGATGAAAGAAATTGAGTCTGCCACGGGACGTGCTGCAACAGATGAAGAAATTGCCAAGAGCCTGGGAATATCGGATGAGGATTATACTGTATGGCAGTCCCAGATGAAAATTTCAAGTGTTGTCTCCCTTAACGAGTTTATGGAATCAGGCAGTGAAGTGCCAGCACAGCAAAGTAATCAATATCATTTTGACAGTCCTGAAGAAGTAATAGAAAAAAAGGAGCTGAAAAAAATATTAGAACAGGCGCTTGAACTTTTAACGGAAAAGGAAAAGAAAGTTATCCTGCTTTATTATTATGAAGACCTGACTCTTAAAGAAATCAGTAATGTACTTGAGGTTTCTGAATCAAGAATATCACAGCTGCATACCAGAGCGCTTCAGAAAATGAAAACAAAAATGGGAAACTATATGGGAATATTTTCTATGTAACAGATATCATGGCTATATCAGCTGATGACAATAAAGTTACAGGAACTTATGAATGGGGGCACTGTAAAAATATTTTTACAGGTTGAGAAGGTATGGAGGGCTTATATGAGAAACGGTTTCTTTAAGTTAGTATGCGGCGGCGGGGGGACTTATCTAAAGGTGTTTCTTCCTAAGGATGGAGGAAAACCGGTTAATATTAAGGAATTAATAGAATATTTTTCAAGGAATAATGTGGAGGTTGATGTTTCTGTACTAAAAAAAGGCCTTATGGAGGCAGCTTCTTCGCAAACAGGAGAGTATGAGTTTTTGCTTACGCCAAAGACTATTGCGGATATAAAGGAATCCTATATACTTACGGTCAGTCCGGATAAAATGATGGCGGTAGCAAGGTTTTACCCGCCGGCAGGGGGAGGAGCCAGAATTACAGCAGAAGACTTTATCAGTGAACTGGGGTATGAAGGCGTTAAATACGGAGTTTTAAAAGATGGATTAAAGAAGTTTTTTCAGCGCCCTGTATATTGTACGGATTTGGTGGTGGCGAAAGGACAGCCGCCAAGACATGGTGTGGATGCCCGGATAGAGTATTATTTTGAGACAGATTTGTCTGTGAAGCCTACACTGAAAGAAGATGGAAGCGTAGACTTTTTTCATTTGAATACAGTCAGCAGTTGTAAAAAAGGAGATGTGTTAGCCAGATTGTTTCCGGGAGATCCGGGAGAGGCGGGGATGAATATTTCCTGTGAAAGAGTTAATCCCAGAAGCATCAAGCAGATGGTTCTTAAACATGAGAGAAATGCCCATTTGTCAGAGGATAAACTTGAAATTATTTCTGAGGTTGACGGTCATGTAACCTTAGTGGATGACAGAGTTTTTGTTTCCAACGTGTTGGAAGTTGAAAATGTAGATAATTCAACTGGTAATATTGACTATAATGGAAATGTAAAAGTTAATGGAAATGTCTGCACCAACTTTTCGGTAAAGGCGCAGGGAGACATAGAAGTCAGGGGTGTGGTTGAAGGTGCATATCTTGAGGCAGATGGAAACATAATTATCGCCCGTGGTATGAATGGAATGGAAAAGGGGATATTAAAGGCAGGGGGAAATGTAATCGCCAAATATCTGGAAAATGCAAAGGTAAATGCACGGGGGTATGTGTCTACAGAATCCATATTACACAGTGAAGTGCTTGCCGGAACAGAAGTTCTCGTCAATGGCAGAAGAGGGTTTATTACAGGAGGTAAAGTAAGCGCCTCCAGTCTGATTCAGGTGAAAACATTAGGTTCACCTATGGGAGCGGCCACAGTAGTGGAAGTTGGAACAGATCCTGATATGAAGCAGCGTCTGCAACAGCTCCAGAAACTTGTTACTGAAAATCAAAAAGCAATAGATAACATTCATCCTGTACTTGTTGCCATGGCGCAGAAATTGTCCCAGAAAGCAGGGATGAAACAGGATGCGGTAAAGAATTTCCAGGATATGCTTAAAAAAGAAAAGCAGTTAAAGCAGGAACTGGAGGAAGCCCGCAAGGAAATAAATCAGCTTGAAAAAATGCTGGCAGGCAGCGATAATGCCAGGATAGAAGTAAGTAATGAGGTATATGGAGGTGTACAGGTCTGTATTTCTGACGTATCAATGACAGTAAAAAACAGGGCGGATCACTGCAGGTTTGTAAAATCCCAGGGGGATGTAAAAATCAACCCGTTATAGAATGTTGGAATTATGGAATTTGGAAGGATGTGAATTTATATGACAATCAGCCGGGTAGAGCTTCAGGGACAGGTGGCAAGGGCACAGGACTTTACTACTATTAAACATAATGAAGACAATAAGGGGATGGTAGATCAGGCAAATTTTCAGCAGCAGTTTGATCAGAATGTAGAGGCAAAGATGCGACAGGTCCGTCAGGGTGATCATGCGGATAATGAAGGAAAACGGTTTGACGCAAAGGAAAAAGGAAATGGTAATTACTCCGGTAATGGTGGGCGAAAGCGCAGGAAAGAGGAAAAAGAAAGTGATGGCAGAGTAGTCTTAAAGGGACAGCACAGCTTTGACATGAAAATTTAAAAAACATAATTGTGGGAATATCTGCAATATGCGGGGGTATGAACATGGAAATAATAGAAATAGTTCTTGTTCTTTTAGGAATTGTTGTATTTGTTTTAAGTTTTTTAGTTCCTGCGGGAAGAAATGAGGAAGTACTGGCACCAGAAGTAAGTGAAGAGTTTGTCAGAGAAATGGTTGAAAAAAAGGTTGAAGGCGCCAGAGCGCAGGTGGAAGAAATTGTAGGTGAAACCATAAATTATGCCATGGAAAAAACAGAACGTTCCATGGAACGGCTGACGAATGAAAAAATGATGGCGGTAAATGAATATTCTGACACTGTACTTGAGGAAATCAATAAAAGCCATCAGGAAGTTGTTTTTTTGTATGACATGTTAAATGATAAACATGAGAATCTCAAAACGACTGTCAGCGAGGTGACACGGACAGCCAGTGAAGTAAAACAGGCTGTAAAAGATGCTGAAATCGTGGCAAAAGAAACAGAAGAAAAAGCCAGAGAAACAGAAGCGAAGGTTATTGAGACAGAAACCAGGGTGAATATGACGGAAGCAAAAGTAAGGGAAGCTGAAGCAAAGGCAAAGGAAACCGAGGCCAGATATGCACAGGCGCAGGAGATTGCAAAAGAAGCAGAGGCAAAAATAAAAGAAGCAAAAGAATCAGTGGACGAAACGCTGTCAGCTTCGCTTAGAGCCAGAGAACTAATGCTTTCCTCTGTTGTGGAAACTGGTGTGGAGGAAATGGAAGAAGAATTTTACTTAGACCAGGAAAGTCAGGAACAAGAAGTAGAATTTGAACCTATTACAGCGCCTGTAGTAGAGGTAAATTATCCGCCGGCATTGGAAGACGACATGGCGGAATTAAGGAGCAGTCTGGGCCTGACCGATACTTATGAGGAGCCAATTGGAGAAGGCTGGTCAGGAGATGAGGGCTATGCAGGTAATGAAATGATTGCCGAGGTGGAAGATACGGGAATACCTGTGGAAGTGACTGAAGAATATATGGATGATGAAGAAGAAAATGTAGGAAATAATAATGAAAGAATTCTGGCGCTTCACAGGAAAGGTATGTCAAATGTGGCAATTGCCAAAGAACTTGCTTTAGGAGTTGGAGAAGTTAAGCTGGTCATAGATCTGTTTGAAGGAATTTAGGATTACCAGGGGTGGGTAAGAGATGATGAACTTAAAATACTATCTAAGAGGTCTTGGCATAGGTATAATTGTTACTGCCCTGATTTTAGGATTTTCAGTGGGAGGGAAAGAAAAGACTCTTAGCAATGAAGAAATAAAAGAAAGGGCGAAGGAGCTTGGTATGACGGAAGAGAACGTAGTGCTTGCCGATTTGGTTTCCGATGACAGTGAAGGGGAGGAAAAGCCAGAGGAAAATACGGCTGGACCAGAAGCAGAAAATGTCAGTTCCATGCCGGATCAGACAGAAAAACCGGAAGAAACTATGGTGCCTGAAAAAACACCGGAGGCAACACCAAGCGCTGCGGCAACTGTAACGCCTACAGCTTCTCCCAAGGTTGAGGAAGAGCCAACAGCGACGCCGAAACAGACACCTTCTGCAACACCGGAAGCAGAAAGTACTGTCGGAAGCAAAGATACAATTACAATACAAATTGTCAGCGGAGATACTTCATACAGTATCAGTGGTAAACTTGAGGAAGCAGGACTGGTGACTTCCGCTTATGAATATGATTTATATTTATGTGAGAAAGGATATGACAAGCGGCTTAATGTGGGAACCTTTGAGGTGCCGATAGGAGCAGGGCCAGAAGAAATTGCCAGAATACTGGCCAGAATGGAATAGTAATTATTAAAAATCCCTTGCATAAGGGATTTTTTTATGCTATAATTTTCCCGTTATTGCTATAAAACACGTGTATTTATCGACTGTTGGTGCTTTGCCGGAACAAAGAATATTACCATATATGTATTAATTATGTATAGAAGTGATAGAGATATGCAGAGTCAGCAGAAGAGCAGAAAATATACGGAGGAAAAACCAAATGGAGGTAGAAAAATGAGCGTTATTTCAATGAAACAGTTGCTGGAGGCAGGTGTGCATTTCGGACATCAGACAAGAAGATGGAACCCTAAGATGGCTCCTTATATCTTTACTGAGAGAAATGGCATTCATATTATTGACCTGCAGAAATCAGTAGGAAAAGTGGATGAAGCTTACAGGGCAGTATTTGAGATTGCAGAACAGGGAGGAACAATACTCTTTGTTGGAACAAAGAAACAGGCACAGGATGCGGTTAAGACAGAGGCAGAACGCTGTGGTATGTACTATGTAAATGAGAGATGGCTGGGTGGAATGCTTACCAACTTCAAAACAATCCGAAGCAGAATTGACAGACTAAGGGCAATTGAGACAATGGCGGAGGATGGTACTTTTGATGTTCTTCCTAAGAAGGAAGTTATTGCTATTAAGAAGGAATGGGAAAAACTTGAGAAGAACCTTGGCGGTATTAAAAATATGACAAGGATTCCGGATGCTATTTTTGTGGTTGACCCTAAAAAAGAAAGAATCTGTGTTCAGGAGGCACATGCCCTTGGAATTACCCTTATTGGTATTGGCGATACAAACTGTGACCCGGAAGAACTTGACTTTATTATTCCAGGAAACGATGATGCAATCAGAGCAGTGAAACTGATTGTTGCTAAAATGGCTGATGCGGTGATTGAAGCAAATCAGGGAGAAGAGAATGTGGAAGCTGAAATGGAAGCTGCAGCAGAAGTTTCTGAGCCAGAAGATATAGAGGAAATTGCGGCAGCAGAGGCTGAATAATTTAGGAGGATTTAAGAAAATGGCTAATATAACAGCAACTATGGTAAAGGAATTAAGGGAACTGACCGGTGCAGGCATGATGGACTGCAAGAAGGCGCTTGGCGAAACCGATGGTGATATGGAAGCAGCCGTAGAATTCCTTAGAAAGAATGGACAGGCTAAGGCAGAAAAGAAAGCAGGCAGAATTGCAGCCGAGGGTCTTTGCAGAGTAGCGCTTAAGGACGATAAAGTAGCAGCTGTGGTGGAAGTAAATTCTGAAACTGACTTTGTAGCTAAAAACGAAGAATTCCAGACTTTTGTTGAGGCGGTTGCAAAGCAGGCAGTTGACTCAGATGCAGCTGATATGGACGCTTTCATGGCAGAAGCATGGAATGTAGATACTTCCAAGACGGTAAAAGATGCACTGGTAGAAAAAATTGCTAAAATTGGTGAGAACCTGAATATCAGAAGATTTGAAAAGATCACAGCAGAAAATGGATGCGTGGTATCTTATGTGCATGGAGGGGGCAGGATTGGCGTTATTGTTGAAGCGGATACTGATGTTGTTAACGATGCAGTAAAAGAAGCTATGACAAATCTTGCTATGCAGGTTGCGGCTCTTTCTCCCAAGTATGTATCAACAACAGATGTTTCTGAGGAATATAAGGCCCATGAGAAAGAAATTCTGATGGCCCAGATTGCCAATGATCCCAAAATGGCAGGGAAACCTGAAAAGGTAATAGAGGGTGCAGTAGTTGGACGTCTGAATAAGGAGTTAAAGGAAGTATGTTTGTTAGAGCAGGCATATGTTAAGGCAGAAGATGGTAAGCAGACAGTAGCGCAGTATGTTGCACAGGTCGCAAAGGAAAATAATGCAAAGCTATCTATAAAGAGTTTTGTACGTTTTGAGACTGGTGAAGGAATTGAAAAAAAGGTAGACGATTTTGCAGCAGAGGTTGCAGCTCAGGCAGGAATTTAATTATAATCTGTAAAAACCCGGAGAAATACGATTTCTCCGGGTTTTTACAGAAACAGCATATTTAAAAATGGATAATATTGAGATGTTCAAGTAAAATTTTACATCCGATTAATACCAAAATAATCCCCCCGGCAAGTTCAGCTTTTGACTTGTATTTTGTTCCGAATAAGCTGCCTGCCTTAAGTCCTATGCCGGAGAAAATAAAAGTTACTAAGCCTATAAGCAAAATAGCAGCAATAATGTTTACATCCGGAAGCAGTGCAAAGGTAATTCCAACAGCAAGTGCATCTATACTGGTAGCAATAGCTAGGGGAAACATGGTTTTGGCACAGAAGGAACTATCTGATGCAGGCGTATCCTTTTTTTCAGTTGCCTCGTGTATCATGCTTCCGCCGATTAGTCCAAGCAATACAAAAGCAATCCAGTGGTCAAAGGCATTGATATATTTTTCAAAAGCAGAACCCAGAAAATAGCCTGTGGCAGGCATGAATGCCTGGAAACCGCCAAACCATATTCCTACAATAAAGACATGCTTTGCAGATATTTTTTTGGTGGATAACCCTTTACATACGGATACGGCAAAAGCGTCCATGGAAAGTCCGGCTGCAATCAAAAAAAGTTCAAATGTACTCATTATTTTTTCCTTTCGTAGAAAACTATTTTATAAAGTTACATGTGTTTCTGACAGGCACAGACAGAAAAATCTTGTGCACAATAAAAAACAGATACATGACTGTACCTGCTATAATTCTCAAGTACAGTATAATACCATACATGAGTCTCGTTATTTAAGATAAGCCAGATTAAAAAATCAGTATGTTGACTTATCACGCTCCGGCGCAAACTACTCCCTCACGGAGATTTAAATATAATATAATTGGCAGAAAAAGTCAATAGTATGTAAGTAAATAAGGAAAAAATTAAAAATATATGGGTTTTGTGATTTGACCCTTTCATAGAAAAGCATATTGTGTTACAATATATGCAAAGCGTTTACAAGGAGTAAAAAGTTCATGGAGGGGACAAATGACCGGAGGAAACGTATCCGGCGGCTAAAAAAATTAATTTTGGGCGTGATTGTGGCAGCTGTTGTTATTCCGGTAATAACAAGTATTGTATTAGGAATCCGGGTTTTTCAGCTGCAGGGAAAGGTCAGAGAACTTGAAGAGAGAATAGCTGCCATTATGCAGGAAGAAGAAGTGACTGGTGTATATACCACTGCAACTGTTGAAGAATCTCCAAGGAACATGTCGCAGAAAGAGCAGCTTTTAGAAGAGGGGGCAAAGGAGGATATTGGAAATTATCAAAAACAGGTTTATCTGACATTTGACGATGGCCCAAGCCGCAATACAGACAGAATACTAGATATATTAAAAGAATATAACGTAAAAGCCACCTTTTTTGTAGTAGGAAAAACTGATGAACATTCTGTCAGAGCTTATCAGAGAATTGTGGAGGAGGGACACACTCTGGCAATGCATTCTTACAGTCACAAATATGAGGAAATATATGAATCAAGGGAAAGCTTTGTAGAAGATATGGAGAAGCTGCAGGAATATCTTTATCAGATAACAGGCATTTGGCCAAGGTTTTACCGGTTTCCTGGAGGAAGCTCCAATCTGGTAAGTAAGGTGGACATGCAGGAGTTAATTAATTATCTGGATGAAAAAGGAATTACTTATTTTGACTGGAATATTTCGTCAGGAGATGCAGCAAGCGGCAGGCTTAGTACAGAGACTATTGTGGAAAACTGTATGGGCAGCATGGACAGTATGAATACATGTATGATACTAATGCACGATGCGTCTGAAAAAGATTCGACAGTAGAAGCTTTATCCGAAATTATAGAAAAGGTGAAGGACAGAGGAGATGCCGAGTTTTTGCCGATTACAGATGAAACTGTACCTGTACAGCATATGAAGGCAGATTAGGAAAATTTTATAAAATGAATGGAGGTTTTTAAAAATGGGATTTTTCTCAGATTTAAAGGATGATTTATCACAGGCGGTTAATGAGCTTATGCCGGAAGAGAATATGGATGATATGAGTTTGGAAACTATGCGGGGAAGACAGGATAATGCACAGGCAGTAGATATGTATAGCGCAGATTTAAGTCAGATGCTTGATCAGGTGGAAGATGTACAAAAGCATGACGTTGCACCAGAGCCTGTTCATAAAAATAATCCACCTCAGGCGGCACACGCACCCCATACGGAGCATGCAGCAAAACCAAAGGCAGAGGAAAAACGTGAGGATACACAGCCCCAACAGGCCCGGAAATCTGTGGATGAGGTAGCTATTTTAACAGAAACTACCTTGATAAATGGAAATATTGCCACAGAGGGTGGACTGGAAGTGAGGGGAAGCATTGTTGGAAATGTAGAAACCCTTGGAAAGCTTAACATTACAGGTACCATACAAGGCAACTCACAGGCGGCAGAAATATATGCGGAAGGAGCAAAGATTTCAGGAGAACTCAGAAGCCAGGGAACTATAAAAATAGGAACAAGCACAGTGATTGTAGGTAATATATATGCAAACAGCGCTGTGATAGCAGGTGCAATTAAAGGCGACATTGATGTGAAAGGACCAGTAATCCTTGATTCTTCTGCAATTGTGATGGGAGATATTAAATCAAAATCTGTGCAGATTAATAATGGTGCGGCTATTGAAGGCGTAGTATCCCAATGCTATGCGGAGGTAAATCCCACTGCCTTCTTTGAAGACTTAAAAAAGATATAATGGTGAGGAAAGAATATGCAAAGAATTTTATTGAAGCTTAGCGGTGAGGCTTTGGCAGGCGATAAAAAGACAGGATTTGATGAGGATACAGTGCGGAAAGTAGCGCTTCAGGTTAAGCGGCTTACAGATGACGGGATCCAGGTAGGAATTGTTACCGGAGGCGGGAACTTCTGGAGAGGCAGAACCAGTGAAAATATTGACAGAACCAAGGCAGATCAGATTGGTATGCTTGCAACTGTGATGAACTGTATATATGTGTCAGAGATTTTCCGGAGTGTGGGAATGAAAACCGCTGTACTGACGCCTTTCGAATGCGGTTCTTTCACCAAACTTTTTTCGAAAGACAGGGCAAATAAATATTTTGAAAAGGGAATGGTGGTTTTCTTTGCAGGAGGAACAGGGCACCCTTATTTTTCTACGGATACAGGGGTAGTGCTTCGGGCTGTTGAGGTTGAAGCGGAAGTTATTTTGCTGGCAAAATCTATTGATGGAGTGTATGACAGTGATCCAGCGGTCAATCCTGATGCAAAAAAATATGATGTAATCAGTATTGATGATGTGATTGCAGGAAATTTGCAGGTAGTGGATATGACAGCATCTATACTGGCGAGGGATAACCGGATGCCTATGTGGGTATTTGGCCTGAACGAGGAAGAGAGTATAGTAAATGCGGTAAAAGGGAAATTTACCGGAACAAAGGTGACGGTTTAAGTTTGGCGGAGGATAAGCAGGATGGATGAAAGAATAAAGATTTATGAAGAAAAGATGAAAAAAACACTGGAGCATCTGGAAGGGGATTATCTGGGAATCCGTGCAGGGCGTGCAAATCCCCATGTGCTGGATAAATTGAAGGTAAACTATTATGGAACACCAACACCTATTCAGCAGGTAGGTAATATCACCATTCCTGAAGCGAGGATGATCCAGATTGCGCCTTGGGAGAAATCCTTAATAAAAGATATTGAAAAAGCGATTCTTGCATCTGATATTGGAATTACACCTTCAAATGACGGAGCTGTTATTAGACTTGTATTTCCAGAGCTTACTGAAGAACGCAGAAAAGATTTGGTAAAGGATGTAAAGAAAAAAGCGGAGGAAGGCAAAGTGGCAGTCCGCAATATCAGAAGGGATGGAAATGATGCCTTTAAGAAACTGGCAAAGGCAGAGGTTTCCGAGGATGAGATTAAGGAACTTACCGACAATTTACAGAAGCTTACTGACAAGTATATTAAGGATATTGACAAGCTGATGGAAGAGAAGTCTAAGGAAATTCTTACTGTATAAAAAGAGGGGCAGGCGATTAAATCCTTAATCGTAATGCCCTCTTTATATGATATGTGAACAGTTTTTGGCGTGTTTAGTAATTAATATCCGTTACGGATAATGGAAAGGTATCAGGTTATGGCAGAACTGGAAGATTTAAGGATGCCACGGCATGTGGCAATCATTCTTGATGGAAACGGCAGATGGGCAAAGAAAAAGGGAATGCCCAGAAACTATGGACATGTACAGGGAGCAAAAACAGTGGAAGTTATATGCGAGGAAGCTTACCGTATGGGAATCCAATACCTGACGGTATATGCGTTCAGCACAGAAAACTGGAGCCGTCCCAAGGATGAAGTGGATGCCCTTATGAAACTTTTGCGCAATTATATGAAGACCTGCCTTACGACTGCAAAAAAGAATCGAATGTGTGTGAGAGTCATAGGGGATAAAACAGGGCTGGACAGTGACATCAGAAAAAGAATAGCAGAACTGGAAGAATCCACTAAAAATAATGATGGTCTGCATTTCCAGATTGCTTTAAATTATGGCGGCAGGGACGAAATTATCCGTGCAGTAAAAGAGATTGTTGCAAGGGGCAGCCGGGGAGAGATTTCACCGGAGGATATAACGGAAGAATATATATCCGGGATGCTTGATACCAGCGGGCTGCCAGAGCCTGATCTTCTGATTCGCACCTGCAATGAACAGCGCATATCAAACTTTCTGCTCTGGCAGCTGGCCTATACGGAATTTTACTTTACGTCCGTGGCATGGCCTGATTTTTCAAAGGAAGAATTGGTCAAAGCTGTGGAAGCATATAATCATAGAGACAGGAGATATGGCCGTATAGAGGAGGAATAAGCCATGTTTATGACAAGACTGGCGAGCAGCATTGTATTATTGACGCTGGCACTGTTTACAATTTATACAGGAGGGTATCTGTTAGCGGCGGTTCTTTTTCTTTTGGCTGTTATTGCGTACCATGAACTGACCAAGGCATGTGGCCTTGCCGGAAAAGGACAGAAAAATGGTCTGGAAATTATCGGATATGCCGGAATTGTGGCATATTACCTGCTGATGGTATTTGCGGAAGACAAAATATACCTGTTTCTTGCGCTGATTACCATTCTAGTGGCATTTATGTTTTTGTATGTGTTTACTTTCCCAAAGTATAGGGCAGAGCAGATTATGTGTGCTTTTTTCTGTGTGGCATATGCTCCGGTGATGCTATCCTTTATTTATCTGGTAAGGTGTCTTCCATATGGGATTTATACGGTCTGGATGATTTTTATTAGTTCATGGATTTGTGATACCTGCGCTTATGCAGTAGGAATGCTCATAGGAAAACATAAGCTGACGCCTGTGCTCAGTCCCAAAAAGTCTGTGGAAGGGGCTGTTGGAGGCATAGCAGGTTCCGCCATTGTGGGCGCATTATATGCGTATTTTGTAGTGGAACAGGCAATCAGTGAGCAGCAGGTAATATGGGTTTTTGTTTTAATCAGCGGAGTGGGCGCTGTTATTTCGCAGGTAGGCGATCTGGCGGCATCTGCTATTAAGAGAAATCATGACATTAAAGATTATGGAAAACTGATACCAGGGCATGGTGGCGTGATGGACCGGTTTGACAGTGTGATTTTTACTGCGCCCATGATTTACTTTTTGACATTGATGTTGATACATGGGTGACAAAGAGTCAAAAACCCCGCAGTTGAGGCGTCAAACTTGCAACGCAGCTAAGCAGCGGGGATTTGACCCTCGCGGCATTCGTCAGATGGATGCTTTGCGTCCGCTTGACTCATTGCTTGCGGGAATAAAAACAGACGGTCTTTAATATTAGTAAGTAATGTGAATGATGCAGTACCGCAAACACAGCTCGCGGTATGTGGGGGTATAAGTTTGGAGGTAAACTTCCAAACTGTTTATGGATGCAGTACCGCAAGCGCAGCTTACGGTATGCGGGGGTATAAAAAATGAAAAACATAGGGATTTTGGGTTCTACAGGCTCTATAGGTACCCAGACGCTGGAAATTGTACGGAATAATAAGGATTTGCAGGTGACGGCTCTTGCGGCTGGGAGTAATGTTCTTAAAATGGAAGAGCAGATCAGGGAGTTTAAACCGGAGATTGCCGTCATGTGGAGTCAGGAAGCTGCCAATGAGCTTCGCGTAAGGACAGCAGACACCAGTACAAACGTTTTAAGCGGTATGGAAGGGCTTCTGGAAATTGCATCAATGGAGAAATTAGAGGTTCTGGTAACTGCCATTGTGGGCATGATTGGAATAAAGCCAACCATCACCGCCATTTTGTCAGGAAAGACGATTGCGCTGGCCAATAAGGAAACATTGGTCACAGCAGGGCATATTATTATGCCTCTGGCGGCAGAAAAAAATGTATCAATTCTTCCTGTAGACAGTGAACACAGCGCTATTTTCCAGTCTATGCACGGGGAAAACAGAGAACGGGTCAGCAAACTCCTGCTTACAGCTTCAGGGGGGCCATTCCGTGGGAGAAAAAGGGAAGAGTTGACGGATATTACGGTGGAGGATGCTTTAAGACATCCTAATTGGTCCATGGGGCGGAAAATTACGGTGGATTCAGCCACGCTTGTAAATAAGGGGCTGGAGGTTATTGAAGCAAAATGGCTTTTTGGAGTAAGCCCTGAAAAAATTCAGGTGGTTGTACATCCCCAGAGTATTATCCATTCCATGGTTGAGTATGCAGACGGAGGCATTATGGCCCAGCTTGGAGTGCCGGATATGAAACTGCCTATCCAGTATGCCCTGTTCTACCCGGACAGAAGGCCGATGGAGGGCAAAAGGGTGGATTTTTATGAGCTTGCATCCATGAGCTTTGAAAGACCGGATACGGAAACCTTCCGGGGCCTTTTGATGGCCTATGACGCTATCAGGGAAGGAGGGAGTATGCCGACTGTTTACAATGCAGCAAATGAGAAAGCCGTCTCACTTTTTCTGGACAGAAAAATAAAATTTCTTGAGATTTATGATTTAATTCAGGGTGCCATGGAGCATCATAAGACAGTAAAGTTCCCTTCTGTAGAAGAAATACTTGATGCAGAAGCGGAGGCTTATGAATATATTGCTGCCAGCAGGAGGTTTTAAAGTGGCTGTATCTATTATTTTATTTATTATTATTTTTTTTGTAGTAGTTGTTTCCCATGAATTTGGACATTTTATTGTTGCGAAAAAGAATGGCATTCATGTGGTGGAGTTTTTTGTTGGTATGGGTCCAACTCTTTTTTCTTTTTATAAAGGGGATACCAAATATTCATTAAAGCTTCTTCCAATAGGCGGCGCCTGCGTATTTGAAGGGGAGGACGGACTGCAGAAGGAAAAAGGGGAATTATCAGAAGGCGCTTTTCCAAACGCACCAGTATGGGCGCGGTTTTCCACTGTATTTGCAGGGCCATTGTTCAATTTTCTGACTGCCTATGTGATGGCGATTATACTTGTATATAACTGCGGAATTACTCTTCCTGAGGTTCGGACAGTGTATGAGGGAAGCCAGGCGGAGGAAGCGGGGCTTATGGAAGGCGATATTATCACTAAAATTAATGGAAAAAATATTCATCTGGGCGAGCAGGTGACATTAATTACCCAGCTGAATACAAAGGGAGAAAGCCTTCAGGTGACTTATCTGCGTGATGGACAGAAATATAAAACGGTGGTTAAACCCACATATGATGAAAGCACCCAGCGTTATTATATGGGAATTGGTGTGGGGAGTTACTTAAAGTGCAATGTCCCTCAAACATTCCAGTATGCTTTTCATACGATGAAGTTTTATGTGGAAACCACAGTAAAGAGCCTTGAAATGCTGATTACAGGACAATTATCAAAAGATGACGTGTCAGGTCCCATAGGGATTGTTAAGGTAGTGGATGAGGCATATGATTATTCCAGAGCCTATGGTGTACTGGATGTTGCGCTGAATATGATGAATATTGCGCTGCTTCTTTCTGTGAACCTTGGAATTATGAATCTGCTTCCTCTTCCGGCTCTTGACGGCGGACGTTTGGTATTTTTGCTGATAGAAGCTATCCGGGGAAAGCCGGTTCCGGCAGAAAAAGAAGGAATGGTTCATTTAGCTGGAATGATGGCCCTGATGGTGTTGATGGTGCTTGTCTTCTTTAATGATATAACAAAGTTTTTTTAATATGAAATAAGATAACAGTTGGAATCCATGTACAAGATTACCAAACTTACAGTTTTGGCAATATTGTATAATAGATTCTTTTTGTCTGTGAATATATAATAAATTGCATAATGAAAAGGCAGGAAAGGTAACAGACGAAAGGAAAAAATATTGAAAGTGATTTCAGGAGTATACTGGGATAAAGGGAGACGCACCATCAATCAGGATTCTCTTATGCTGGCCCAGGTGATGACAGACAGAGGGAGAGTTTTGATGATGGCGGTAAGCGATGGCATTGGTGGATTAAGTGAAGGGGAGACTGCCAGCGGCTATATTACAGAACGTCTGACAGAGAACTTTTATAATCAGTTGATTTCCCTGACAGTAAGATGTAAAGGGAAAAAATATCTGATGAAAAGTATTTTGCGGTGTTTTTACAGTATTAATGAGGAGCTGCGGCGTTATGGAGAAGAAAAGGGGATAAAACTGGGGGCTACCATTTCTTTATTATTTATCTGGAAAAGAAATTATCTGCTTTTTCACCTTGGCGACAGCCGGATTTATCTGTGCCGCAGGAAAAAAATGCGGCTTCTTACAAACGATCATTCAGATGGCAGGTGCAGGCTTACCAAATGTCTGGGGAGTTTTCCATTTCAGTATCCGGATATTCTTTATGGGAAAATTTATGGCAAATGCGGTTTTTTGCTGTGTACAGACGGTTTTTACAGGACTTTTGATTCTGCATCCATACAAGTGCTTATCCCTGAAGACATTGACAGTGACCGGCAGATCACAAAGCGGCTTTGTATGCTGGGAGAGATGGCAGAAAAGAAAGGAGAAGGGGATAATTTATCGGCGGTTTATACGGTGATATAAGCATATTATGCGTTAGCATTGAGTGGTATAGCAGCCATTTGGGGTGTCAGGGGGTGTTAGTATATGGAGAAAATCTGGATGGAAAAATATGAGCGGCTGCATATAATTGGAGCTGGTGGCATGGGAAAAGTATACCTTGCCAGAGACAGAAATCTGGATCGGCTGGTAGTAATAAAAGAAAGTGAAAATAATTTTCTTCTGTCTGAAATGAAAATTCTAAAAGAGCTGGAACATAAAGGGCTTCCTCAGATTTATGACTGCTTTTCCTTTGGTAAAAGTATTTTTTTGGTGATGGAATACATAGAGGGTATGACACTCCGGCAGTATATGGATAAGCATAAAAAGGTGTCGGAGAGGCAGGCGGTGAAATGGACGCTGGAGCTTTGTGAAATTATGATGTATCTGCATGGAAGGCATCCGGCCGTGATATACAGAGACTTAAAACCCGAAAATATTATGATACGACAGAATGGGGAATTAAAGCTGATAGACTTTGGCGGCGCTTTACGTCTTGCCTCCGGAAGGAAAAGAGAAGAAATGTGTATTGGCACTGTAGGCTACAATCCTTCGGATCAGTGGAAGGAGACAGGTGGGGATGTGACCTGGGATATCTATGGATTAGGCGCTGTGTTTCATGAAATGCTTACAGGTGCAAATCCGGCTGTCTTGCCCTGTGGGAGGCGTTCTCTTGCAGAGTATGATAGAAGTCTTTCCTCCGGACTTGAAAAAATAATTAAAAAGTGTACAGCTCCAAAAGCCTCAGACAGGTACTTATCCATGGAACAGTTAAAAGTGGATTTGTTACATTACCGTAAAAAAGTTTCAGGTTCCAGTATATTTCGGACAGTGGGGAAGTTTCTGTATGTACTTATGATGGTTAGTACTATTTTAAGCTTTATGATTCCCTTTGTTTTGGGAATTCCTGAAAATCATATTCCATTTCCTTATCTGGAACAACCTCTGATTTTTCTTATGACAACACAGATGATTCGTCTGATTAATTTCCAATTTAACAAAAAACGCTGTCTATGCAGACAGGAAAAAAATATCTATCTTACTGAAAAACGATTTTTGGGGCTGCTGTCGTTTATGCTGTTTATTATCTCAGGTGTGATTCCCTTGCCTTTGGTGGACTTACCCCAGTCTTTGACATATGCAAGGGAAGAAGATGGAACGCTCTGGGTGGAAATGCGGGACGAGCAGGGGAGGAAAATGCTGTTAAAGGAAGACGCTGTATATAAAACAGACAAGCAAGTTCGGTTTGAACTTCCTGCAGACCGGCTGCCCGATCAGAAGCTTGCCATGCAGCTTGTGGCAGTGGGAGAGAATGGGGACACCTACAGCAGCAGGATTTTTTACATACAGGTGCAAGATGAAACTGCTATAGTAAAGGATAAATAAGCTTGGAACCGGAAGGGATAGACAAGATAGAAATTGGATGATATGATGAAAAACAGAGATTGGAAAACGGAGGACAAAATGATGACAAGGGAGCACACAAGGGTGGTATCAATTGGAGACAGAGTGATTGGAGGCGGAAATCCAATACTGATACAATCCATGACAAATACAAGGACAGAAGATATAGCGGCTACGGTGGCGCAGATACAGGCGCTTGAAAGGGCAGGCTGCGAAATTATCAGATGTACGGTTCCAACCATGGAAGCGGCTGCTGCAATCAGGGAAATTAAAAAGCAGATTTCCATTCCGCTTGTTGCCGATATCCATTTTGATTATAAAATGGCAATTGCAGCAATGGAAAACGGTGCAGACAAAATCCGTATTAATCCTGGTAATATTGGAGGAAAAGATAAGGTTGCAGCTGTGGTGGCTGTAGCAAAGGAGAGGAATATTCCTATCCGTGTGGGGGTAAACAGTGGTTCCCTGGAAAAAGAACTGGTAGAAAAGTATCAGGGGGTAACTGCCCAGGGACTTGTGGAAAGTGCGCTGGATAAGGTGCATATGATAGAAGAGCTTGGATATGAAAATATGGTTATCAGCATAAAATCCTCCCATGTGCTGATGTGCGTAAAGGCACATGAAATACTGGCAGAACAGACAGACTATCCACTGCATGTGGGAATTACAGAGTCAGGTACAATTATCAGCGGCAATATTAAGTCAGCCATTGGGCTTGGACTGATTTTACATCAAGGGATAGGGGATACCATTCGTGTTTCCCTTACCGGAGATCCGGTGGAGGAGGTTAAATCAGCCAGATTAGTTTTAAGGACATTAGGGCTTCGGAAAGGAGGGATAGAAGTGGTTTCCTGTCCAACCTGTGGAAGAACAAAAATTGACTTAATTGGTCTTGCAAATCAGGTGGAGAATATGGTAGCCGAATTTCCACTGGATATTAAGGTAGCTGTTATGGGATGCGCGGTTAACGGACCTGGAGAGGCAAAGGAAGCAGATATCGGCATTGCAGGAGGCATAGGGGAAGGCTTGCTGATAAAAAAGGGCGAAATCATAAGGAAAGTACCGGAAGACCAGCTGCTTAATGCGCTTAGGGAAGAATTGATACACTGGAATGAATGATTGTTTTGTGGGTATTGCTTTAACATGGGATAGATTGGTAGGATAAAAGCAGATAAAGGCATGCAGCGATGGCAAAGAATTTTTTTGATGTGTTTCCAGCGCTTAAGCTGGAAAAAAAGATACAGGATTTATTTGAGCAGGTTTTGGTTGAAAAGGTATCTGCAACAAAAAACAGAGATTATATCAGAGTTACGATAACTTGTGGTTATCTGATACCCAAAGAAACAGTTTTAAAGGTGGAATCGGAAATAAAAAAACAGTTTTTTTCTGCCCATAATGTAGTGGTAAAATTGTATGAGCGGTTTCGACTGTCAGAGCAGTATACACCGGAAAAACTGATGAACGCTTACCGGGAAAGTATTTTGCTGGAACTTAAAGGGTACAGCCCGATTGAATATAATCTTTTTAAAGGCGCAGTTATAGTGTTCCCAAAAGAAAATGAAATGTGTCTGACCATAGAGGACTCTGTGCCTGCAAGAAGCAGGGCGGCGGAGCTTACCCGGATACTGGAAAAGATATTTAATGAGCGGTGCGGACTTTCTGTTGCCTGTACCATGGAGTATCAGGAAAAGAAGAGGGGAAGACATAAAGAAGAGGACGATATAAAGATTGCCCGCCAGGTAGCGGAAATTTCAGCCCGCGCAGTTAATATCAGCGTTCCGGCAGCCATGGAAGACTCCGGCAGTCCGGAAATGAGCGGATTATCAAAGCCCGCATTAAATAAAGGAAAGGGGCAGAAGGCGGATGCACCACAGTTAAAAAGGACAAAAGGCGCAGATGGCGCAAAAGAGGCAGGTACAGGAAGTGTTGCTGCTTTTCCGGGAAACGGAGAGAGAAAAGGATTCCGCAGGGGAGATTTTGGCAAAGGCGAATTTAAGCGTGGGGTAAAACGCTCTGACAATCCGGATGTGTTATATGGACGGGATTTTGAGGAAGAAGCTATGCCCATTGAGGATATTGTGGGTGAAATGGGGGAAGTGGTTATCCGGGGAAAAATTATTAATTTTGACTCCCGTGAAATTAAAAATGAGAGAACCATTTTAATGTTTGATGTGACAGATTTTACGGATACCATGACCATAAAATTGTTTGCCCGGAATGAACAGGTGGAGGAAATTACCGCTGGCATTAAGAAGGGAGCGTTTGTCAAGCTAAAAGGTGTGACAGTTATAGATAAGTTTGACAATGAACTGACCATTGGCTCTCTTTCCGGGGTAAAAAAGATACCTGATTTTACAGGATCACGCAATGATAACAGCCCCCGTAAAAGAGTGGAACTTCATTGCCACACTAAAATGAGCGACATGGACGGAGTTTCAGAGGCAAAAGACATTGTAAAACGCGCCTATAAATGGGGACATCCTGCCATAGCCATTACCGATCACGGCGTGGTGCAGGCATTTCCCGACGCCAATCATGTGTGGGATGACCTATGGAAGGAGGAAAAGGGAAAACGGAAGGACGCAGGGGATGGCAATCCGGATAAACAGGATTTTTTTAAGATTATTTATGGGATGGAAGCGTATCTGGTTGATGATTTGCAGGAAATCGTGACTGGGGAAAAAGGGCAGGATCTGCAGGAGAATTTTGTAGTATTTGATATAGAAACTACCGGATTTTCCCCTGTTAATAACCGGATAATTGAAATTGGCGCGGTAAAAGTGGAAAAGGGGGAGATTACAGAACGCTTTTCTTCTTTTGTGAACCCTGATGTGCCCATTCCTTTTGAAATAGAAAAGCTGACAGGCATTAATGACAGTATGGTAATGGAAGCTCCTTTTATTGAACAGGTGCTTCCGGAGTTCCTTTCCTTTTGCGGCGAGGCAGTTCTGGTAGCCCATAATGCGAATTTTGATATGGGGTTTATTAAAGAAAATGCCTTGCGGCAAAACCTGGACAGACCCTTTACCTATGTGGACACAGTGGGAATTGCCCGAATTCTGTTGCCTCATCAGGCAAAGCATACCCTGGACGCGGTGGCAAAGACTTTGGGCGTTTCTCTGGAAAACCATCACCGGGCAGTGGAGGACGCAGAGGCAACTGCCCAGATTTTTGTAAAGTTTATTCCTATGTTAGAGGAAAAGGGGGCTGATACTCTTGCGAAAGTCAACATGCTTGGAGAATCCAGCCCGGATATTATTAAAAGGCTGCCTTCTTATCATGCAATTATTCTTGCAGAAAACAATATTGGCAGAGAAAATTTATATACCCTTGTGTCAGAGTCCCATCTGACTTATTATAGTAAACGTCCCAGAGTTCCTAAAAGTTTCCTGATGAAGCATCGGGAAGGACTCATATTGGGAAGCGCCTGTGAAGCGGGGGAGCTTTATCGTGCGCTTCTGGATGGAAAACCGGAGGCGGAAATTACACGGATTGTGAATTTTTATGATTATCTGGAAATACAGCCTCTGGGGAATAATAAGTTTATGATTGAGTCAGAAAAAATATCTTCAATAAACAGCATGGAAGATATTATGGAAATTAACCGGAAGATTGTTGCGCTGGGAGAGGAGTTTCATAAGCCTGTGGTTGCAACCTGCGACGTTCACTTCCTGGATCCGGAGGATGAAGTGTACCGTCGGATTATTATGACCGGTAAGGGGTTTGCAGATGCGGATAACCAGGCGCCTTTGTACCTGCGCACCACAGAAGAGATGCTGGAGGAGTTTGCATACCTTGGCAGTGATAAGGCGGAGGAAGTGGTTATTACAAACACAAATAAGATTGCGGACAGAATAGATGTGATTTCACCTGTGCGGCCGGATAAATGTGCGCCAGTAATTCCTGACAGCGATAAAACGCTGACAGATATTTGCTATAACCGTGCCCATGAGCTTTACGGAAAGGAGCTGCCTTCAATTGTAAAGGAGCGTTTGGAAAAAGAGCTTCATTCCATCATCACCAATGGATTTGCCGTTATGTATATTATAGCCCAGAAACTTGTATGGAAATCAGTGGAGGATGGATATCTGGTAGGCTCCCGTGGCTCTGTAGGATCTTCCCTTGTGGCGTTCATGGCAGGAATTACGGAAGTAAACTCATTAAGCGCCCATTACAGATGCCCTAATTGCTTTTACTATGATTTTGATTCGCCGGAAGTAAGGGCTTATGCTGGAAATGCAGGATGTGACCTGCCGGATAAAATGTGTCCTGTGTGCGGGAAACCGCTGGTAAAGGATGGATTTGACATACCTTTTGAAACTTTTTTGGGATTTAAGGGAGATAAAGAGCCGGATATTGACCTGAATTTTTCAGGGGAATATCAAAGTAAAGCCCATAAGTACACAGAGGTTATTTTTGGCGCCGGACAGACTTACCGTGCGGGAACGATTGCAACCTTAGCTGATAAGACGGCCTTTGGCTATGTAAAGAATTACTATGAGGAACGGGGAAACCGGAAACGGGTATGTGAGATTAACCGGATTGTGGGAGGCTGTACAGGAATAAGGCGCAGCACTGGCCAGCATCCCGGCGGCATCATTGTTCTTCCTATGGGAGAGGATATTAATTCCTTTACTCCGGTGCAGCATCCAGCCAATGATATGGAGACAGATATTGTGACTACACATTTTGATTATCACTCCATTGACCATAATCTGCTAAAGCTTGATATTCTGGGGCATGATGATCCTACCATGATTCGTATGCTGCAGGATTTAACAGGAATAGACCCAACAAAGATTCCGCTGGATGATCCACAGGTAATGTCCCTGTTTCAAAATACTTCGGCCCTTGGAATTACACCGGAACAAATTGACGGCTGCCCGGTAGGATCTTTGGGGATACCGGAATTTGGCACAGATTTTGTAATCCAAATGCTTCTTGATACCAAACCTCAGCGGCTTTCGGATTTAATCAGAATATCCGGATTAGGTCATGGGACAGATGTGTGGCTTGGAAATGCCCAGACCTTGATTTTGGAGGGAACAGCCACGATTTCCACAGCTATCTGCTGTCGGGATGATATTATGATATATTTGATTAATCAGGGAGTGGACAGCGCCCTGTCTTTTACGATTATGGAAAGTGTGCGTAAAGGAAAGGGATTAAAAAAGGAGTGGGAGGAGGCCATGAAGGAAAAGGATGTGCCAGACTGGTATATCTGGTCCTGTAAGAAAATCAAATATATGTTTCCAAAGGCCCATGCAGCGGCGTATGTAATGATGGCATGGCGGATTGCCTACTGTAAAATTAATTATCCGCTTGCTTATTATGCCTCTTATTTTTCCATTCGTGCTTCCGCTTTTTCCTATGAATTAATGTGTTTGGGGCAGAAGCATCTGGAAAATGTGATGGAAGATTACAAAAAGAGAGGAGATAGTCTTTCAAAAAAGGAACAGGATTCTTATAAGGATATGAAGATTGTGCAGGAAATGTATGCACGGGGATTTGATTTTGTTCCCATTGATATTTTTACCGCCCATTCCAGAAATTTTCAAATTGTGGAGGACAAACTAATGCCATCCTTAAGCAGTATTGACGGGTTAGGGGATAAGGCGGCGGATGCAATTGTGGAGGCGGCCAAAGATGGGCCTTTTCTTTCCAAAGATGATTTCCGTCAGAGAACCAAGGTTTCCAAGACAGTGGTTGATTTGATGGACAGGCTGAATCTGCTGGGAGAGCTTCCAGAGTCAAATCAAATCAGTCTTTTTGATTTTGTATCTTAAATAGGATATGTGTCTGTGCATATAAAAACGAAACGGGCAGGGAAAATTCCCTGCCCTGCAAAAATGATTTTATTGGCTTTCCCATCCCTCCTCTAACGAAGCGTAAGCGCCATTTCTGATCGTAATCCCGTTGACTTCCACCTGGTCGTTGATTTCTATTACCAGACAGCGTTTTCCGTTTAAAGTCATTGTATTCACCAAATCAGCGCGGTCAGGGTTGACCCGTACCACAACATCCGGGGTTTTTACCTCAAAGGTTCTGGTATTTGCAATATTATCCGCCAAAAGGGAAGCGTTTTCTCCGGCGGCAGCCTCATAAAGCTTATCAAAATCGGCAAGCCGCTCTTCGGGGGCGCCGCTTTTTTCAAACAGATTTTTTACCTGCTGCTTGTCCAGAGTTAAAGGTTCCGGCAGTTCTTTATGTTCTTCAATCATTTCTGTAAGATTTTCGTGGATGTTTTTTACCACATCATATTCTGCATAGTCGCCCAGCGCCTCTTCCACAAGGGTCTGGAAGGTTTCCTTCTGGGTGCCGGCAGAAAGGGGAAGAACAGCGCCTAAAATGCCATCTACAAACTCAGAATGAGGCTCTTCCGGGTTTTTGGTATAGTAGAGGATGCTGTGAAGGTCTGTGGCTCTGTCATTGAATGCAGGGAAGAGAAAACCGGTATGGGGGACTTCCACTACCCAGTCCCGGACCCTGTTGTGAAATCCATTTTCTGTGGCGTCATAACTTAGGCCGGGTTTGGAAAGGTTTACAGGGCAGAGACAGCATAAAATGTACTCAAATACGGTGTCTGAGGCATCGTCCATAGTTAGTCCGTCACTGGTTTTTCCGGGAACGTCATAGGCGTCATGAATAAGCAGGATCAGGTAATTTCCCACATACTCGTAGGAACTGATAACTCTGTCATAAAATGCTTCCAGCAGGGCATCGTCCTTTAATTTGCTGTCCCGGAGCCTTAAAAGAAACTCCTGAGTCCCTCCTTCTTCCTCTGTGGCTAAGGGAAATTCAAGATTCAGCATATTTTTTCCCAGGGAACCGGAGAGGGTTTTACGGAGCAATTCAAAGTATTTAAAGATTTCCTCTTCAGGAAGAGAAAGAAAAGCATCCTTAAACTCAGTTTTTTTATTTTTTTCACCGTCCACATAACAGCCGCAGATACGTGTGATGGAACAGTTGCTGGGCGTATAAAGCCGTTTGATTTCGTTGACTTCCTGTTTTATCATATTGGAAATTCCCCCTATGTGTTTCTTTCTGTTTTAAGGTTTTTTTGGGCAGTAGAAAGCATCAGTTTAATTCGGTTTAGCTGGTTAACCTCACTGGCGCCAGGATCGTAGTCAATTGCCACAATATTACTTAAAGGATATTGACGGCGAAGCTCCTTAATAACACCTTTTCCTACCACATGGTTGGGCAGACAGGCAAAGGGTTGGGCGCATACAATATTGTTGACGCCTTCATGGATTAATTCTACCATTTCCCCAGTGAGAAACCAGCCTTCCCCGGTCTGGTTTCCAATGGAAACGATAGGTTTTGCATAGGCTGCTGTCTGATAAATACTGGTAGGCGGTGTAAAATGCTTACTTCTGGCAAGCGCTTTTGCGGCGGCGCTTCTTAAGAATTCCAGGGCATCAATGCCAAGTTTTGATATGAGGGCAGCTTTTTTACTGGTTCCAAGCTCCTGTGCCTTATAAATCTGATTGTAAAAGCAGTAGAGCATAAAGTCAAGCAGGTCAGGAACTACTGCTTCCGCGCCTTCGGACTCCAAAAGCTCAACCAGGTAGTTGTTGGCAGCAGGGGCAAATTTAACCAGAATTTCTCCCACAATACCCACTTTAGGTTTTACCTCATCGGTAATAGGGATGGCGTCAAATTCTTCTACCATCTGGCGGCACATTTTACGGAAGGTAAAAAAGTTCATGTGTCTGGCGGATACAAATGCCTGGCATTTTTTAAGCCATTTCCGGTGAAGGGCCTCCACGCTTCCTTTTTCTTTTTCATAGGGCCGCATACGATAAATGCACCGCATGAATATATCCCCAAACACAGCGCCATAGGCGGCGCGCAAAAGTAAATCTGCGTTTAAATGGAAGCCGGGATTGGATTCAATACCAGCCATGTTTAGAGAGATTACCGGCACCTGGGGCATTCCAGCCTTTTCAAGGGCTCTTCGGATAAAACCGATATAGTTGGTGGCACGGCATCCGCCGCCAGTCTGGGTCATAATGACAGCAACCTTGTTTAAGTCGTATTTCCCGGACAACAATGCGTCCATAATTTGTCCGACCACCATAAGAGAAGGGTAGCAGGCGTCATTATTTACATATTTTAATCCCACATCCACGGCACGGCGGTTGTCATTTGGCAATACTTCAAAATGGTAGCCGCAGGCACAGAAAGCAGCCTCCAGTATATCAAAATGAATAGGCGACATCTGGGGACACAAAATGGTGTATTCTTTCCGCATTTCTTCTGTAAATTGTACCTTGTTTATGGCGGAAGTACGGATAGTGCGCTGTTTGTTTTGCTTTTCTTTTACGCGGATGGCGGAGAGCAGAGAACGTATCCGGATTCTTGCCGCCCCCAGATTATTTACCTCGTCAATTTTCAGACAGGTATAAATTTTATCGGACCCTGTGAGGATGTCGTTTACCTGATCGGTGGTAACAGCATCCAGACCGCATCCAAAGGAGTTAAGCTGGATCAGGTCAAGGTTATTTGTAGTTTTAACATAACTGGCTGCCGCATAAAGTCTTGAATGATACATCCACTGGTCGGAAACAATTAAGGGACGTTCCGGCTTTGCTAAATGGGACACAGAGTCTTCTGTCAGCACGGCAATACCGTAAGAGGTAATCAGTTCTGGAATCCCATGGTGGATTTCCGGATCAATATGATAAGGTCTTCCAGCAAGAACAATACCTCTTTTTCCTTCTTTTTTCAGCCAGGCAAGAATTTCCTCTCCTTTATTTTGCATGTCTTTGCGGGCTGATGAAAGTTCCTCCCATCCAAGGCGGGCCGCTTCCTCCACTTCCTTCGCCGGAAGATCTTTAAACTCTTTTACAAGGGCTTTTGAGGCTGTTTTTAAATCCCGGAAGGACATAAAGGGATTGCGGAACAAAATTTCCCCCCTGCCTATTTCCTCCACGTTGTTTTTGATGTTTTCCGAGTAGGAGGTGACGATAGGACAATTGTAATGATTATTGGCCTCATCAAACTCGCATCTTTCATAAAAAAGGGCGGGATAAAATATAAAGTCAGGTTTCTGGTTAATCAGCCAGCTAATATGTCCATGGGCAAGTTTTGCAGGATAGCATTCAGACTCGCTTGGAATGGACTCAATTCCCAGCTCATAAATTTTCCGGTTGGACACAGGGGAGAGGATTACCCGGTAGCCTAATTTTGTAAAGAAAACATGCCAGAAGGGGTAGTTTTCATACATATTGAGGACACGGGGAATTCCCACAGTTCCGCGTTTTGCTTTATCAGCGTCTAAAGGCTCATACCCGAAAATTCTCTTTAGCTTATAATCAAAAAGGTTGGGGATGTTATTTTCGTTTTTTTGTTTGCCCAATCCCCTTTCGCATCGGTTCCCGGAAATGTATTGACGTCCTCCTGTAAACTTGTTAATGGTAAGACGGCAGTTATTGGTACAGCCTTTACATTTAGCCATAGAAGTCTCGAACTGCAGAGCATTGATTTTTTCAAAAGAAAGCATAGAAGTCCTGCTGTCCTTCTGATATCGTTCTCTGGCAATCAGCGCCGCGCCAAATGCCCCCATAATCCCTGCAATATCCGGACGGATGGCATTGCAGCCGGCAATTTTTTCAAAACTCCTTAAAACCGCATCATTATAAAAGGTTCCGCCCTGCACCACAATGTTTTTTCCAAGGGCAGAGGCATCAGAAACTTTAATAACCTTAAACAGGGCATTTTTAATTACAGAGTAGGCAAGTCCGGCGGAAATATCGGGAACAGAAGCTCCTTCTTTTTGGGCCTGTTTTACTTTGGAATTCATAAAGACAGTGCAGCGGGTACCCAGATCAATTGGGTGCTCTGCAAACAGAGCGGCCGATGCAAAATCTTCTACTGTGTAATTTAAAGACTTAGCGAAAGTTTCGATGAAAGAGCCGCAGCCGGAAGAACAGGCCTCGTTTAGCTGTACACTGTCCACGGTCTGGTTTTTGATTTTAATACATTTCATATCCTGTCCGCCAATATCCAAGATACAGTCCACCTGGGGATTAAAAAAAGCGGCGGCATAATAGTGGGCGACGGTTTCCACCTCTCCATCATCAAGAAGAAACGCCGCTTTCATAAGCGCTTCCCCATATCCGGTGGAGCAGGCGCGCAGGATAGTTGCGCCTTCAGGAAGAAGAGAATAGATTTCTTTGATGGAGCGAATTGCTGTGTTTAATGGGCTTCCATCATTACTGCTGTAAAAAGAGTAAAGAAGAGAGCCGTCTTCTCCTACAAGCGCTGTTTTGGTGGTGGTGCTTCCAGCGTCAATGCCAAGGAAGCATCCGCCCTGATAGGCGGCAAGATCAGAAGTTTTTACATGAAAGGCGGCATGGCGTTCTTTAAAGTCCTTATATTCTGCCTGTGAGGAAAACAAAGGCTCCATACGTTCCACTTCAAATTCCATTTTAATATCAGAAGAAAGCTTATCCCTCATTGCCGCCAGGGTTATGAAAACTTCCTCTTTTGCGTTCATAGCCGAACCGATTGCGGCAAAAAGATGGGAATGGACCGTATCAATTATATGTTCTTCATCCAGTTTTAAAGTACGGATAAATGCTTTTTTCAGTTCGGACAAAAAGTGTAAGGGACCGCCCAGAAATGCTACGTGCCCCCGGATGGGCTTGCCGCAGGCAAGGCCGCTGATGGTCTGGTTGACAACTGCCTGGAAAATGGAAGCGGACAAATCCTCTTTGGTTGCTCCGTCATTGATAAGAGGCTGGATGTCGGATTTGGCAAATACGCCGCATCTTGCTGCAATGGTGTAAAGAGAACGATATTTTTTAGCATATTCATTTAATCCACTGGCGTCTGTCTGCAGAAGAGAAGCCATCTGGTCAATAAAGGATCCGGTTCCTCCGGCACAGATACCGTTCATCCTCTGTTCTACGTTTCCGCCTTCAAAATAAATAATTTTGGCATCCTCGCCCCCAAGCTCAATTGCCACATCTGTTTTAGGAGCAAGTTCCTTTAAGGCCGTGGCTACCGAGATCACCTCCTGTACAAAGGGCACGCCTAAATGGGTGGCAAGAGTAAGCCCGCCGGAGCCGGTTATCATGGGATGAACAGTTACGTTGCCAAGTTGCGAACAGGCATCGTTAAGAAGACTTTGAAGAGTTTCTCTTATATTTGCAAAATGTCTTTTATAATCAGAAAAAAGAATATTATGAGCATCATCCAAAATGGCAATCTTGACAGTGGTAGAACCGATGTCAATGCCAAGGGTGCAATGTTGATTGTCCATAATCTACCGCCTTTCTTATTCCAGTAATTTCCTATATTAATGTGTCGCGTTAATCTGACACGCCTTGTAATTATACGACAGGGTTTTTCAAATTGCAATCCGGGAAACTAAACAAATTGTAAAGAAAGAATTGTTAATTTCTTAAAAAAGTGTGGGTTTATTTACAATTGTAAGTCGGGATGTTAGAATATATGAAGTTTCATTTAAGGTGATGAATAAACCTTTTAGTAGATCGGAAAGAAAAATATGCGGAGGTGCAGATATGAGGGCGGGCAAATTTGAAAAAAAATTTGGAAAATATGCGATAAAGAATTTATCAATGGTGCTAATTATATGTTATGCGTTTGGGTATTTATTCCAGTGGATGTATCCCAATTTGCTTCCCTTTCTTTATCTGAACCCTTATGAGATTATTTTTCATGGTCAGGTATGGAGGCTGTTTACATGGCTCATTATCCCGCCTTCCAGTTTTGATTTTTTTACTCTTTTGATGTTGTATTTTTATTATTCGTTGGGAACCACATTAGAGAGAACTTGGGGGACTTATCGATATAATGTATATATATTTTCTGGAATGCTGTTTACCATATTGGGAGCCTTTCTCCTGTTTGGTTACTCGGTGATTTTATATAAAGAAGAGGGGCTTGCCATGTGGGGAGCTTATATGGGAATGTTTTCGCCTGCAGCCATGTTCAGCACCTATTATGTGAACATGTCCATTTACCTGGCATTTGCGTCCACCTACCCCAACATGCAGCTGTTGCTGTTTTTCTTTATACCTGTAAAAATTAAGGTACTTGCTATTATTTATGGAGCGCTGCTTGCCTATCAGTTTGTAACAGGCTCTGTTGCGGTTAAGTTTGTAATTGGCGCTTCCCTTATGAATTTTATTATCTTTTTTATCACTGGCAGGGGAAAAGTCCATATGACTCCAAGACAGGCAAAGCGTCAGTATGAATTTCGCCGGGAAGTAAAAAAGACGACAAAGTCCACAAGACATAAATGTGCTATCTGCGGAAGAACAGAGGAAACAAACCCGGAACTTGAATTTCGGTTTTGCTCTAAGTGTGAAGGAAATTATGAATACTGCCAGGATCATATTTTCACCCATACCCATGTAAAGGGAAAGTAGGAGGACTGCATGGAAGAAAATCAGGAGATTATATTTGCCAGAACCCTTGAAAAGGTAAAGAAGCAGGCAAAAGAACAGCAAAATTGTATATCTGACAAACAGGTAAGGGAGGCATTTTCGGAATTATCTCTTTCAGAAGAACAGTTAACGCTTGTATTTGATTACCTGAAAAAACATAAAGTCGGTATTGGGGAACCGGCAGATTTGGATGAGTACTTGTCAGAAGAAGAAACCAATTATCTGGTAGACTATCAAAAGCTTCTGATGGGAGAAGGCGCGTTAAGTGACGGAGAGAAGGAAGCGGTTTTACTTTCCGCAATGGCAGGGGAGAAGACGGCCCAGGAGAGACTGATTCACCTGTTTCTTCCCCAGGTGCCGGAAATTGCCAAGCTTTATACCGGACAGGGAGTATATCTGGAGGATTTGATTGGAGAAGGAAATCTTGCTCTTTTGGCAGGAGCCGCTATGCTGGGATGCGCGGAGGATGCAAAGGACGCGGAAGGAATGCTGGTCAAAATGATTATGGATGCCATGGAAGAGTGCATTGATGAAAACCGGCGGGAGATGGATAAAGATAAGAAAATACTATCCCGCGTAAACAAGGTGGCAGCAGGGGCAAAGGAACTTGCCGGGGAGCTGAAAAGAAAGGTGACGGCAGAAGAGCTTGCCGAAGAGATGAGCATTTCCCAGGAGGAAATAAGAGATGCCATGCGCATGAGCGGGTTTGCCATTGAGGATTTGGAAGGTTAAGGGTGTCAAATACGTTTTGGGAAGGCGCAGGAATATTTACATGAAGATGACTTATTATGATGACTTTAAGTATGTGCTGACAGATGTGGGCAATATCTATCTTGGGGCAGGTTTTTCCTATGAAGAGCTTCTGTCCTATGAGATGGTGCCGTTTAAGCTTAAAGCAATAATCAGCCAGTATCTTTTAAAGGAAACGTCTGCTGATACTACTTTAGAAAGCCAGTTTTATTATCTGGAGGAAAACACATTTCTCTATCAGGTATTTGCACAGCTGAAGATTCGTGTGAAAGCACAGGTGCCGGAAGAAAAAAAGAAACCTTCCGGAAAGGTGCAGACATTATACAAAGAAAAGCTTTATTCCCTGCAGGAGCTTGCCCAAATGGACCTTGCAGGGAAAAAGGCATCAGGAATGATTATCAGAGAGATTATAATATCTAAATTGGGGCTGATGGCTTTTAGCATATAAAATGAAAAATTTTTTAAAATAGTACTTGCAAAATTAAAAAAGCTTTGCTATAATAATAAATGTAATCGAACAGAACGTTTGACTACATTGGATTCCGGTAAAATTCCCCTTTTACACTGGGCGGGTTGGAGATTTTTGTTTCCACCCGCCCTTTTATTTTAAGTAAAGACAGGGAATACTGTATGAAACCGGAAGAACAAAAATTTGTGACAGTAAAAAACTAATTTATAAGAAAAGGAAAGGAGAGGGTAACACGTATATGCAACAGCAGATAGAAAATATGGAAGCCTATCAGATACTTGAAAAGAGAACCATCAGTGATTTAAATTCTGAAGGATATATTCTAAGACACAAGAAGACAGGGGCTTCCATAACATTATTACTTAATGATGATGAGAACAAGGTGTTTTACATTGGTTTTAAGACGGCGCCTGAAAACAGCACAGGTGTTGCGCATATTCTGGAACATTCGGTTCTATGCGGGTCAAAAAATTTCCCGGTAAAGGATCCTTTTGTTGAACTTGTGAAGGGCTCCCTGAATACTTTCTTAAATGCTATGACTTATCCGGATAAAACGGTGTATCCGGTGGCCAGTTGTAATGATAAAGATTTTAAAAATCTGGTGCATGTTTATCTGGACGCGGTTTTATATCCTAACATTTATAAGGAAGAGAAGATTTTCCGGCAGGAAGGCTGGCATTATGAGATGGAAAATCCGGAGGACGATCTTGTCATTAATGGCGTTGTATACAATGAAATGAAAGGCGTATTTTCTTCGCCGGATGATGTGACAGAGACGGAAATTATGAAGTCCCTTTATCCGGATACCGTTTATGGAAAGGAATTTGGGGGCAACCCGGAAGTAATTCCGGAACTGTCCTATGAAGAATTCCTTGAATTTCACAGGAAATATTATCATCCTTCCAACAGCTACATTTATTTTTATGGGAATCTGGATGCGAAGGAGTATCTTGACTTTTTGGACAAGGAATATCTGTCTGCATTTGATGAGATAAAAGTAGACTCCCAGATAGGAATACAGGAGCCGTTTAAGGAACCAAGGGATCTGGTTAAGGAATATCCGGTAATGGAAGATGATTCTCTTAAGGAAAGCACCTATCTGACTTATAATATTTCTATGGGCAATAGCCTTGAAAAGAAGCTTTATATTGCGATGGATGTGTTGGACTATGCGCTTTGCTCCGCACCTGGGGCACCTGTTAAGCAGGCGCTTATAGATAAAGGGATTGGAAAAGATGTATACAGCACGGTAGAAAATGATATCTACCAGCCGTTTTTTTCCATAACAGCAAAGGACGCGGAAGGGGAACAGAAGGAAGAATTTATTGCAACCATTGAACAGGTGCTTTCTGATGCGGCGGAAAAGGGACTGGACAAAAAGGCTCTTGCGGCGGCAATTAATATTTTTGAATTTAAATACAGGGAGGCCGATTATGGTGCATTTCCAAGAGGTCTGATGCTGGGACTGCAGGCATTAGACAGCTGGCTGTACGATAAGAATGCGCCTTTTATGCACATTGAAGCAAATGACACGTTTGCAGAGCTTAAGGCGTCAATTGATAAGGGGTATTTTGAAGGACTTATCAGGGATTATATGCTAAGTAACACCCATAAGACTTTTGTGACGGTAAAGCCGGTACCCGGTCTTACAACCCGGAGAGATACGGCGCTTTCCCAAAAGCTGCAGGAGTATAAAAAGACTCTCACACCGGAAGAAATACAGAAAATTGTTGATGACACCCATGCTTTAAGAGCCTGGCAGGAAGCGCCGGATAAGGATGAGGATTTGAGAAAAATCCCGCTTCTTGACAGAAAAGATATCAAAAAAGAAGCAGCTGGTTATATTAATGAAGTAAAAAAAGCCGGTGATACCACCATCCTTTTTCATGATATTTTTACCAACGGCATTGGCTATTTAAATCTGGTTTTTGATTTGGGGAAAGTACCTGCAGAGCTGTTCCCTTATGTGGGAATTTTAAAGTCTATGCTAATGATGGTAGATACAGAAAATTACCGTTATGGAGAGCTTTTTAATGAAGTGAACATTCATACAGGCGGCCTTAAGGCGGTGGTAAACACTTATGTCAGCGCTGCTGATATGAAAAAGTATAAAGTGACCATGGAAATCTGCACCAAAGCCCTTTATGGGAAAAGGGACAAAGCGCTGGAACTGATGAAGGAAATTATACTTACTTCCCGGTTTGATGATACAAAACGTTTGTATGAAGTGATTGCTGAAACCAAATCCAGAATGCAGGCGGTGATGACAAGTGCAGGACATTCCCTTTCCTCTATGCGTGCGCTGGCATATTTTTCACCTACTGCGGCTGTCTCGGAGCAGATAAGCGGTATACCCCAGTACAGGCTTTTGGAAGATTTGACAACTAATTTTGACCGAAAGAAAGAGGAACTGTCAGCAATTTTAAATAAACTGGCACAATGTATTTTCCGTCCGGAAAATCTGATGGTGGATTTCACAGCTGAAAAAGAGGCATATCCGGGACTGGAGCAGGCAGTTGAAAGCCTTAAGGCGGATTTGTTTACCGGACAAATAGAAGGAGAAGGCTTTTTGCCGGAAACGGTTAAGAAAAACGAAGGATTTATGACAGCAGGACAGGTACAGTTTGTGTGCCGGGCAGGAAGCTTTATTGACAAAGGACTGCCATATACAGGAGCGTTAAGAGTTCTTAAGGTGATGATGGGATATGATTATCTTTGGAACCAGCTGCGGGTAAAGGGCGGCGCTTATGGCTGTATGTGCGGCTTTTTCAGAAACGGAGACGGGTACTTTGTCTCTTACAGAGATCCTCATCTGACCAGAACCATTGATGTCTATGAACAGGCGGCGGATTATATTAAAAATGTTTCTCTGGACGAACGCACAGTGACTCAGTTTATTATTGGTGCGGTCAGCGACCTGGATACTCCAAAGACGCCGGCCATGAAAGGGATCTTTTCTCTTGGAGGATATCTTACAGGACTGTCCGAAGAAAATCTCCAGAAAGAAAGAGATGAACTGCTTGCCACCACGTCAGACACCATAAGAGGGCTTTCAGAATATGTGCGGGCGCTTATGGACAATGAATGCTTATGCGTAGTCGGAAATGGAGAAAAAATTAAGGAAAACAGTGAAGTTTTCATGAAAGTGGAGCAGCTTTTCCATTAACCTTTAAAGGGCAGGGCCAGACGGATGCGTCAGTATTCTGCAGGCTCCTGCCATAAGGACAGATAACTTTTGGTATTTTTATAATAAAGCAAATAATTTCCATAAAGGATGGCAGACTTATCCGTATCTGTATTGTAAAGAAAAATTTCCGCAAAGATGGAAGGGAGCTTTCCGGCCGGGAAAAAGCAGGGCCGGAGAATACAGGGAGGAAATGCCATGAAAAAGAGAAAAGAAAAATTAAAGGCTGTTTCGGTTTTGGTTTTATGTGGACTGTTGCTTTCAGGATGCGGCGCTTCGGGAAATGCGGTAAAAAGCAGCCTCAAAGAGGAAATCGCAATAACAGAAGAAGCGGCCTGTGACACTGCCCCAGCAGGCGGCGCGTTTTTATCTGACGGGATAAATGGCGCTGTTATGGAAAGTTCTGGCAGTCAGAAGATGGATGGAGGGGAAAGCGGCGGTGCAACAGCGCCGGAAGTGCAAAACCTTGAGCGTAAACTGATTAAAAATGTAAATATGGAAGTGGAGACAGAAACTTTTGACAGTCTTTTAGCGGCTATTCTGGAAAAAACAGAAGCTTCCGGCGGATACATAGAGGAAAGCTATACCTATAATGGAAGCAGCTACTATGGAAACAGTATGAGAAATGCAAGTCTTTCGATCCGAATCCCGGCAAAGAAGCTGGAAGCGTTTTTATCTGCGGTATCGGATGTCTCCAATGTAATCAGCCGCAATGACAGTGTGACGGATGTCACTTTACAGTATGTGGATCTGGACAGTCATAAAAAGGTACTGCTGGCAGAACAGGAACGGCTCATTGCGCTTTTGAATGAGGCGGAAACCATAGAAGATATTATAAGCCTGGAAAGCCGGCTTTCAGAGGTCCGCTACCAGATAGAAAGTATGGAATCCCAGCTGCGTACCATGGATAATCAGGTTTCCTACAGCACGGTTTACCTGAATATTAATGAAGTGGCAAAATTAACGCCGGTAAAAGAGCAGAGTGTGGGAGAAAAAATTGCCACAGGCTTTATGGGAAGCCTTTCCGACATTGGAACGGGGCTTGCGGATTTTGGAATCAGTGTAATTATCAATCTGCCTTATATTTTGCTGTGGATTTTTATTCTGCTAATTGTATTTTTGATTGTAAGACTTGTGCTGAAATTTAAAGTTAAAAGGTTAGGCAGGACAGATAATAAAGAAAAGAAGCAGAGTCATTCAGGAGAAGCGGCACAGGATAATTCACAGGATTTGGGCAATCCAGAAGAAAAATAAAAAGAAGAGGGTAATAAAAATGAATGACCAGTATAAATCCGGTTTTGCGGCGCTTATTGGAAGACCAAATGTAGGAAAGTCTACATTGATGAATTGTCTGATTGGACAGAAAATTGCCATTACCTCCAATAAACCCCAAACCACAAGAAACCGTATCCAGACGGTATATACTTCCACAGAGGGGCAGATTGTGTTTGTTGATACTCCCGGAATACACAAAGCAAAGAACCGGCTGGGAGATTATATGGTAAATGTGGCCAATAAAAGTCTTAAGGAAGTGGATGTTATTCTGTATCTGGTAGAGCCTTCCAGCTTTATCGGAGCCGGAGAACGGCATATTATGGCTCAGCTCCAGAAGGTAAATACACCGGTGATACTGGTCATCAATAAGATTGATACTGTGAAGAGAGAGGAACTTCTGGGATTTATTGATATCTACAGAAAGGAAATGGATTTTGCGGAAATTGTTCCGGTTTCGGCATTAAAAGCGGATAATACACAGGAACTGATTAGATGCATTATGCAGTACCTTCCCTATGGACCGGCTTTTTATGACGAGGATACGGTGACAGATCAGCCAGAGAGAGCGCTGGTGGCGGAAATGATACGGGAAAAAGCGCTGCGCTGTCTGGAAGAAGAGGTTCCCCATGGAATTGCGGTTACAATAGAGAGGATGAAACGCAGGGGAAAGATTACAGATATTGATGCCACCATTATCTGTGAGAAAGAGTCCCATAAAGGAATAATTATTGGCAAACAGGGGGCCATGCTGAAAAAAATAGGTTCCAGCGCCCGGACGGATATTGAGGAAATGCTGGAAAGCAGGGTAAATCTGCAGCTATGGGTGAAGGTGAAAAAAGACTGGCGGGACAGTGACTTTCTTCTTAAAAATTTTGGGTATAATCCAAAGGAGAGCGAATAGAAAAGGGAAAAAAGCACACCCTAATATTATACTTTTTGATATTAGGGGTACAAGATGAGAGTTATAAATTACTGGGAACAATTTTTAAGTACGGGAAAAATTAATGATTATCTTGCTTACCGGGAGGAAGAACCGGTAAAACGGGAAGAAGATGAGGGAGCCGGTAAAGGTGCGGGAACAGGTCAGTGTTACAGGGATGATATTAAAAACAGAGCCCATCGGAGAGTATGACAGACGGGTAGTGATATTAACAAGGGAGAGGGGTAAGATAACAGCATTTGCGAAGGGCGCAAGAAGGCAAAGCAGCAGGCTGTTAGCTTCTACCAATCCCTTTTGCTTTGGAATATTTGCCATGTACGAGGGAAGGAGCGCATACAGTGTTTTAGAAGCATCTGTCAGTAATTATTTTGAAGAAATGCGGGAAGACTTTGACGCTGCATGCTATGGTATGTACTTTCTGGAGGTTATGGATTATTATACAAGAGAAAATAACGACGAAAAAGAAATGCTAAAGCTGCTGTACCAGTCGTTGAAAGCACTTTTGCATAAGGGATTGTCAAACAAACTGGTGCGTTACATATTTGAAATAAAAGCGCTGGTGATAAACGGTGAATTTCCGGGGGTTCCATCAGGAGAGCCGCCCTATCAGGGATCTACTGTCTACGCGGTTAATTATATTGCAGCCTCCACCATTGAAAAGCTGTATACTTTTACAGTGACGGATCAGGTATTGCAGGAACTTTCGGAGATAGCCGACATTTACAGAAAACGTTTTATGGACCGGAAAATGAAAAGTCTGGAAATTTTAAATGAAATTCCAGGCGGTGTTTGAATACTTTGAAAACTGTAAATTCCAGGGAGGTGCCTGAAAATGCTCAACATTTATTACGGCAATATGCCGGAGGCCATTTTTAATACGGCAGTATATTTCAAAAATACATATGAAGACATATGGATTACTGATCCGTTTGCAAGACAAATGATTCTTGATGTGGATAAGTCCATTGTTCTGGACAGTGCGGTAATTGACAGCCCTGTCATGGGAAAGATTGCGCCTACGGCTCTTTCAGGTGGTGTCAAAACGCTGATTCTTATAAAGAATGATCGTTCCAGAGTGTTCAATGCTTCCACTTGTGGGGATAACTGTGCAAAATGGATTCTGAAGCTGGCCGAGACGGATGACGTAACCATCAACCTGCGTCATCTAATGGATTTTGGAGACAGAGCATTCGACATTCGTATTCTGAATACGGATCAGCTTGTCCATAGTATGAAAGAGCTTGTTCCGATTGCCGGAATGTATGTATAAGAGGTGCCGCATATGAAAGGGAGGCATAGAATTATTGTACAGAATAAGCGTATTCGATATGACTTTGAAATCAAAAGGAATATTACGGTTATCCGTGGAGACAGCGCAACAGGGAAAACGGCGCTGGTAGATATGATACGTGAGCATTTTGAAAATGGTTCTGCCAGTGGGGTGGAACTTAATTGTGATAAGGAGTGTACGGTTCTGAATGGCCGCACATGGGCCGGGCAGCTTTCTATAATGAGGGACTGCATTGTTTTTATTGATGAAGGCAATGACTTTGTTATGAGTGATGATTTTGCGGCGGTTATTCAAAAAACAGATAACTATTATGTGATAATAACCAGAGAGGGGATTCCGTCTCTGCCATACAGCGTGGATGAGGTTTATGGAATTCGTGATTCAGGTAAGTATGGAACTCTGAAACGGACTTATAATGAGTTTTTTCATTTGTATCAAACGGCTGATTTTCATTATCCGGTTAGGCCGGAAAATGTAATCACCGAGGATTCCAATTCAGGATTTCAATTTTTCCACAATATTTGCGAAAAGAGTGGTCGAATATGTATTAGCGCACAGGGCAAATCTAATATTTTTGCAGAAATTGTGAATCACCTGGATAGGAGAATCCTGGTAATTGCAGATGGGGCGGCCTTTGGTTCTGAAATGGAGAAAATGGTGCAGCTTATGAAGCGGTATCCTGACATTGCGCTTTATCTTCCGGAATCTTTTGAATGGATTATTTTAAAGTCCGGGGTGATAGCGGATAGTGAAATGGATGAAAAGCTTAAGCATCCGGAGGATTTTATTGAAAGTAAAGATTTTTTCAGTTGGGAGCGGTATTTTACCGCACAGGTAATTAAGAGCACACAGGACGGTTATCTTAAGTATTCCAAGAAGCAGTTAAATTCGGTTTATATGCAGGAGAAGATATCGGATAAGATTCTGGCTGTCATGAAAGGCATAGATTTGACAGTGCCCCTGTTCCAAGAGAAAACGTTTTATGGACCGGAAAATGAAAAGTCTGGAAATTTTAAATGAAATTCCAGGTTGAAAAACAGGGGTAAGTCATATATAATGTATTGGTAAATTGAAGAAAACAGGGGATTGCCATGAAAGCGAATTTAAAAATTTCATACAAAGCGATAATTGCGTCACTAATTTTAACTGGAATGTCAGGATTATGTGCCTGTGGCAGCCAGGGGGATGAAATTGGAGCAACTTATATTTCTCTTGAAAGTGACGGAACAGTTAAATCCAACATTGAGGAAGAGTTTGCCCAAAGTTATTACGATAAAGATGAACTCCAGCAGTCAATTCTTTCCCAAGCTGCCAGCTATAACAAAACAGCCGGAGAAAATCATGTAACGGTGGAAAAGGTGGAAGTAAACAACAATATGGCGATGGTTCTGATGACCTATAAAGAAGCAGCGGATTATGCGGCTTTTAATGAGGCAGTCTTTTTTGTAGGAACGCCCGGCAAGGCCCAGGAAGCCGGATATAACCTGAATGTGGTGCTTAGCGAAGTGGGAGATGATCAAAAGACGATAGGGAAAGCGGATATACTGGCAATGGAGGACATGAAACTTCTTATTACCGATATCAACGAACCTGTGCAGCTTGGTGGAAAGGCCCTGTATATCAGTGACCACGTAACAGTCTCAAAAAATTCAAAAGTTGTCCGGCTTACCGAAGGGGAGGACGGAATGATATATATTCTCTTTAAATAATTATAAATCATTTGACGAAAGGTACATGTGCTATGGAAAAAACGATGGAAAAAATTGTTGCGCTTGCGAAATCAAGAGGTTTTGTATATCCCGGTTCAGAAATCTATGGCGGACTGGCAAATACATGGGATTTCGGCAACCTTGGTGTGGAGCTGAAAAATAATATCAAAAAGGCATGGTGGCAAAAGTTTGTAATGGAAAGTCCTTATAACGTAGGCGTTGACTGTGCCATTTTGATGAATCCCCAGACATGGGTGGCCTCCGGGCACCTGGGAAGCTTTTCTGACCCTTTGATGGATTGCCGGGAATGTCATGAGCGGTTCCGTGCCGATAAAATAATAGAAGACTATGTTGCTGAAAACAAAATAGAGCTGACCTCTTCAGTTGATGGCTGGAGCCAGGAACAGATGAAGAGCTTTATTGATGAGCATCAAATTCCCTGTCCTACCTGTGGCAAACATAATTTTACGGATATCCGTCAGTTTAATTTGATGTTCAAAACATTCCAGGGGGTAACGGAAGATGCCAAGAACACCGTATATTTACGGCCTGAAACGGCACAGGGAATTTTTGTAAACTTTAAAAATGTGCAGAGGACTTCACGGAAAAAAATTCCCTTTGGCATTTGTCAGGTGGGTAAGTCTTTCCGAAATGAGATTACGCCAGGAAACTTTATTTTCCGGGTCAGGGAATTTGAGCAGATGGAAATGGAGTTTTTCTGTGAGCCGGATACAGACCTTGAATGGTTTGCATACTGGAAACAGTATTGTATAGATTTTTTAAAGAACCTTGGAATGAAAGAAGAAGAAATGAGAGTCAGGGACCATGATCCTGAGGAGCTTTCTTTCTATTCAAAAGCAACAACAGATATTGAATTTCTGTTCCCCTTCGGCTGGGGAGAGCTTTGGGGGATTGCAGACCGGACAAACTATGACCTGACCCAGCACCAGAATGTGTCCGGACAGGACATGAGTTATTTTGACGACGAAAAACGGGAAAAGTATATTCCTTATGTAATTGAACCTTCCCTGGGGGTAGAGAGGCTGTTCCTTGCTGTATTGTGCGGCGCCTATGATGAAGAAGAAATCGGTGAGGGAGATGTGCGTACAGTGCTTCATTTCCACCCGGCTTTAGCACCGGTAAAAATCGGAGTGCTGCCCTTATCCAAAAAGTTGAATGAAGGCGCTGAAAAGATTTATACACAGCTGTCAAAGAAGTATAACTGTGAATTTGACGACAGAGGCAATATTGGAAAAAGGTACCGTCGCCAGGATGAAATCGGAACCCCGTTTTGTGTTACCTATGATTTTGAATCAGAAACAGATGGGTGCGTGACTGTAAGATTCCGGGATTCCATGGAACAGGAACGGGTTTCAATTGCAGATTTGGATGCTTATTTTGCTGATAAAATGACATTTTAGTTTAAACATTAAACTCTTCCGTGTGTTTAAATGATTTTAAACACGCAGGGAGTCAGGCGCTGGTCTGTGGGGCTGTCACAGACCGGAAAAATAGAAAAGCAGCATGAAAGTTGAGGAGACAAATGAAATCATATGGTGTAAATGAACTGCGTAAAATGTTTTTGGAGTTTTTTGAGAGTAAGGGACATCTTGCCATGAAAAGTTTCTCCCTTGTGCCCCATAATGATAACAGTTTATTATTAATCAATTCAGGGATGGCTCCTTTAAAGCCTTACTTTACAGGATTGGAGATCCCGCCCAGAAGAAGAGTCACCACCTGCCAGAAGTGTATTCGTACCGGGGATATTGAAAATACCGGGAAAACTGCCCGTCACGGGACTTTTTTTGAGATGCTTGGGAATTTTTCCTTTGGTGATTACTTTAAACATGAGGCGATTGCCTGGACCTGGGAGTTTTTGACAGAAGTAGTGGGACTTGATCCTGAAAGGCTTTACCCATCCGTTTATCTGGAAGATGATGAGGCTTTTGATATCTGGAATAAAGAGATTGGCATTCCCGAAGAACGGATTTACCGTTTTGGAAAAGAGGACAACTTCTGGGAGCATGGCTCTGGTCCCTGCGGTCCCTGTTCAGAGGTTTATTATGACAGAGGGGAAAAGTATGGGTGCGGGAAACCGGACTGTCAGGTAGGGTGTGACTGTGACAGATATATTGAGATTTGGAACAATGTTTTTACCCAGTTTGACAATGATGGAAAAGGTAATTATACAGAGCTGGAGCAGAAGAATATAGACACGGGAATGGGGCTTGAGCGGCTGGCGGCGGCTGTGCAGGATGTGGACTCTATTTTTGACATTGACACGATTTGTGCTCTGCGGAACAGAGTATGCGAAATTTCAGGCAAAGAATACCGGAAAGAATACGACTGGGATGTTTCTATTCGTATTGTGACGGATCATATCCGTTCGGCCACATTTATGATATCTGATGGTATTATGCCATCCAATGAAGGAAGAGGATATGTGCTTCGGAGAATTATCCGCCGTGCGGCACGACATGGAAGGCTTCTTGGGATAGAAGGGACTTTTCTTGCAGATTTAAGCAGCACAGTGATTGCAGGAAGTAAGGATGGATACCCGGAGCTGGAGGAAAAAAAGGCTTTTATATGCAATGTACTGACCCAGGAAGAAAATAAGTTTAATAAGACCATTGACCAGGGGTTAAGTATTTTAAGCGATATGGAAGAGGCAATGGTAAGGGCTGGGAAAACTTCTTTAAGCGGGGCGGATGCCTTTAAACTGTATGATACTTATGGATTTCCGCTTGACCTTACAAAAGAAATACTGGAAGAAAAGGGTTTTTCCATAGAGGAAGAAGGGTTCCGGGCGGCCATGAAAGAACAAAAGGAAAAGGCAAGGGCAGCGCGGAAGACCACCAATTATATGGGAGCCGATATAACGGTTTATGAATCAATCGATCCGTCTATTACCACGGCATTTGTGGGATATGATCGACTGGTGCACAAGTCAAGGATTACAGTTCTTACCACAGAAACAGAGCAGGTTCAGGCGCTTGCTGATGGAGATGTGGGAACGATCATTGTAGAAGAAACGCCTTTTTACGCCACTATGGGCGGACAGTGTGCGGATACAGGCATTATTACCTGTGGAGACGGGGAGTTTCAGGTGGAAGATACCGTAAAGCTTCTTGGCGGCAAGATAGGTCACATTGGAAAAGTAGTTAAAGGAATGTTTAAAACAGGGGACACAGTTACCCTTAAGGTAAATGAGGAAGGGAGAAGCAATACATGTAAAAACCACAGCGCTACCCATCTTTTACAAAAGGCTTTAAGGGAAGTGCTTGGAAACCATGTAGAGCAGGCGGGCTCCTTTGTAAACGGAGACAGGTTGAGATTTGACTTTAGTCATTTCTCGGCAATGACAGCAGAAGAACTAAGTAAAACCGAACAGATGGTAAATCAAAAAATTGCTCAGGCCCTTCCTGTAGAGACAAAGGTGATGACTTTAGAGGAGGCCAAGAAAACAGGGGCGATGGCGCTTTTTGGAGAAAAGTATGGGGAATCTGTCAGGGTGGTCCGAATGGGAGACTTTTCCACAGAGCTCTGCGGAGGTACCCATGTAGAAAATACCGCATCCATTATGCTTTTTAAAATAATTTCTGAAAGCGGCGTTGCAGCAGGGGTCCGCAGAATTGAAGCGCTTACAGGCGGCGGAGTTTTGAAGTATTACGCAGAAATGGAAGAGACGATGCGCAAGGCGGCAGCAATTGTCAAATCATCTCCGGCGGAGCTTATAGGAAAGCTTACCCATTTGATGGGAGAATTAAAAGTTCTTCAAAGTGAAAATGAATCGCTAAAGAGCAAGGCGGCGAAAGATGCACTGGGAAATGTTATGGACCAGATAAAAGAAGTAGGAGGCGTAAAGCTTCTTGCGGTCAAAGCACCCGGTGTTGATATGAATGGTCTGCGGGATTTGGGGGATCAGCTGAAAGCCAAAATAGGAGAGGGAGTTATTGTACTTATCTCCAACAAAGACGGAAAAGTAAATATGGTTGCCATGGCAACACAGCAAGCCCAGGAAAAGGGCGCACATGCGGGCAATTTGATTAAGGGAATTGCAGGGCTTGTGGGAGGCGGCGGAGGCGGCCGTCCGAATATGGCACAGGCAGGCGGGAAAAATCCGGCAGGTATTGACGAGGCCCTGTTGGAAACAGCAAAAGTTTTAGCAGCTCAGCTTGGATAAAAAAATTTAAAATAGTAATTGACGTAAGTCCAAAATGTGGTATAATATTAAGTGCATGTAAGTGCACGTATGTGTGCTCTGCAAAAATAAAAACCCAATCAGTCGGTGCTGCTAGAAGGGACTGAAGGGAGGTTAGGGTGTAGGATGTCAAACGTAATCGTTAAAGAGAACGAGACTTTAGATAGCGCTTTACGTCGTTTCAAAAGAAGTTGCGCAAAGGCTGGTATTCAGCAGGAGATTCGTAAGAGAGAGCATTACGAAAAGCCTAGCGTAAGACGCAAAAAGAAATCTGAAGCAGCAAGAAAACGTAAATACAGCTAATTAGCGTACAATGTAAAGCCCTTGATTGAGAAATCCAAGGGCTTTCTTGTACGGAGGGCTGTAACAGAGATTTTGTGAAACAAGGCTGGCTCCGCAAAGGTTGGGGGAAGGGATGGACGACTATGTGGACGAAAGAATTATTTGGCACAGATGTGTATCATCTGACAGCGGCATTCATCATTTACAGTGTAATTGGATGGCTGGTCGAATCCATTTATATGTCATTTTGTAACAGAAAGCTGACAAACCGCGGTTTTGGGAGAGGCCCTTTTTGTCCTATTTATGGGTTTGGAGGAGTTTTAGGATATATTATTCTGCATCCTCTTAGAGAAAATCTGATAGGACTGTATCTGGCGGGTGCATTGCTTGCCACGACTTTTGAGTATCTGGTGGGAAAGCTGATGCTGAAGCTGTTTGGTGAGGTGTACTGGGATTACAATGAAAAGCCCTGCAATTATCAGGGGATTATCTGCCTGGAAAGTACCATTGCATGGGGATTTTATGCGATCATTATTATTACATTTCTGCACGGACAGATTTTAGGACTCGTGGATCGGTGGGATTTTGCCTGGGGCATCAGATTATGTAAGCTTGCATTGGCTTTGGCGACAATTGATTACATAACAAAGCTTATGAAGGTATTTCATATCAGCTTAAAGGAACAAAAGGAAAAGCTTACCGACGCTTACCATTCTTTTAGGGCGAGATGGTATTAAAATTGTACTTGCATTTTAAATTTAAATAAAACATATCCATAGTAATAGAATACATAAGGGGAGAACAATTACGTGAAACAATATTTTAAAGTAACCCTATGCTATGTGATGTGTTTTATTTTTTTGCTGGTGATGCCGCTGGAGGCATCTGCTGCGCCTTCGGTGGAAGCGCCTTCTTACATTGTGCTGGAAGCATCCACCGGACAGGTAATATGCGAACAAAATGCCGATGAAAGGCGCAGTCCTGCAAGCATCACAAAAATTATGACGCTGCTGGTGATTTTTGATCATTTGGGCACAGGGAGAGTGCGCCTTGACAGTGAGGTAATAACCAGCGCATATGCCAAATCCATGGGAGGCTCCCAGGTCTTTCTGGAGGAGGGGGAAGTACAGACACTGGAAACCATTATCAAGTGTATTGCAGTTGCGTCCGGCAATGATGCCAGTGTAGCGGCCGCAGAATTTATTGCAGGCAGTGAGGAAGAGTTTGTAAAGCTAATGAATCAGCGTGCCCAGGAGATGGGGCTGACGAACACGCATTTTGAAGACTGCTGTGGGCTTAGCGAATCTGACAACCATTACACTTCTGCAAAAGATGTAGCGGCTATGTCCCGGGAACTGGTAACAAAATATCCACAGATCTTGGACTATACAAAGATTTGGATGGAGGATATCACCCATGTGACAAGACAGGGAACCAGTAATTTTACATTGTCCAGTACCAATAAGCTGCTGAAAATGTACCAATGGACTACAGGCCTTAAAACAGGCTCAACCAGCAAGGCATTGTATTGCCTTTCTGCAACAGCCAGTAAAGACGGCATAGATCTGATTGCGGTAGTGATGGGGTCGCCCAGCAACAAAACCCGTTTTCAGGATGCTATGGCGCTTTTGGACTATGGATACAGCATCAGCACTTTATATGAGGATGCCAACAAAGAGCAGCTTCCCTCGCTTCCTGTAAAGGGAGGTGTCAGGGAGGAAGCGGCGCTTACCTATCAGGGGCCTTTCCGCTATCTGGATGTGGCAGGAAGCGACCTTAGCAGCATTGAGAAGGTTATCTCATTGCCGCCGGAGCTTATTGCTCCTGTAAAAAGAGGGGACGCAGTTGGGGAAGCAGTGTATAAGCTAAACGGACAGAGAATAGGCAGCGTTTCCATTCTTTCCGATGTGACAATAGAGAAAGCCGGATATAAGGATTACCTTATTAAAGTATGGAAATTATTCTGCAGCTTATAAAAAGATGGCATGTTGGAAAACTATTAAACACAGATGTGTATAGTTGGAATTATTTTTGGGGCATATATTGAGGGAATGGGCCGTCAGGCGGCGGAGATAAAACGGGAAGGAATAAAGCTTTGGCAATATTAATTGGAATTATGGCAGTACTGGCAGTTTTTTTTCTGACAGTTATGGCAATAGACTGCAGCCGTTTTGTGATAAGAAGATACAGATGCAGTATGAAGAACCTTAAGAAGGATGGCAGAATCATCCTTCTTTCGGACCTGCATAATAAATCATTTGGAAAAGAAAATGAAAAGCTTCTTGGAGCGATCCGCAGACTGAATCCTGATATGATAGTAATTGCGGGAGATATGTATACTTCTTCAAAAGAGGGAGACACCAGCACAGCTAAAGCCTTTGTCTGTGCGCTTGCTGCCAATTATCCGGTTTATTATGGTAATGGAAACCATGAGTATAAGACAAAAACCTATCCGGGTCAGTTTGGAACAATGTATGAGGACTTTACAGATGGGATTAAAAAGGCGGGAGTGAAGCATCTGGTCAATGAAAAGATATATCTTCCAGACTTTAATATGGAGATTTATGGAGCAGAAATTGACTGGAAGTATTATGGAAAATTTAATTTTGCACGGATGGAGTCAGAATATCTGGAGGAACTTTTAGGAAGGCCGGATGGGTCAAGGGCTTCTTTGCTAATTGCCCATAATCCTGATTACTTTGAAGCCTATGCCGGATGGGGAGCAGATCTTGTGGTTTCAGGCCATGTGCATGGAGGTTTGATGAGGCTGCCCATTTTGGGAGGGGTAATTTCACCATCCCTCCGTCTGTTTCCCAAATATGACGGCGGGATGTTCCATAAAGGCAAGACTTCTATGATCCTTGGACGGGGGTTGGGGACACATACGCTTCCCATAAGAATATTTAATCCGGGAGAAGTGGTTGTGATAGATATTACAAGGGCAGGCGTTTAGGTAATACAGAATATAAAAACAGCAACAAGGTGCAGTTGCGGAACTGGGAAAATAGCAACGGCACAAGGAAGCGCCCAGAGGAAAAACAGGATGTGAAACAGACTGGATTTGCTCTGTGGGTTAAGGCGCTGGAGAGTGCAGTTGCGGAACTGGAATAGAATAGGAGAAAAATATGGATACTAAGTTGTTTGATCATACGATTTTGAAGGCGGACGCTGTTAGGGCTCAGGTAAGGCGGGTTTGTGAGGAAGCCAGGGAAAATGGTTTTATGTCGGTATGCGTCAATGGTTATTATACGGCATATGCAGCAAAACTTTTAAAAGGATCGGATGTACATGTCTGTACAGTAGTGGGCTTTCCTTTGGGCCAGATGGCTTCCCGCATAAAGGCAGCGGAGGCATCCGCAGCAGTGGAGGATGGTGCGCACGAAATTGATATGGTAATTAACGTAGGCGCTTTGAAGGATGGACTGTATGATGTGGTAAAAGCTGACATTAGCGAAGTAAAAGGAGCCTGTGGCAGTACACTTCTAAAGGTGATTATTGAGACATGTCTTTTGACAGATGAGGAAAAAATAACAGCCTGCAGGCTGGCAAAGGAAGCTGGGGCGGACTTTGTAAAGACTTCCACTGGATTTTCCACCGGAGGAGCAAAAGCGGAAGATGTTGCCCTGATGCGTAAAGCGGTGGGGAATGACATGGGGGTCAAAGCTTCTGGCGGTATCAGGGATAAGGAAACGGCGCTTGCCATGATAAAAGCCGGAGCAAACAGGCTGGGCACAAGTGCAACGGTGGAAATCTGCAGGTAAATGAGTCCTTTTGCAGGCAAAGCATTCTTTATATAATCTGGAATAACAGGCAGGGAGTATAAAATGGCTATATCAGTAAAGCTGCAGGCTTTTGAAGGTCCTCTTGATCTGCTTCTGCATTTAATAGAAAAGAACAAAGTGGATATTTACGACATTCCAATTGTGGAAATTACTGCCCAATATCTGGAGTACATACAGGCCATGGAAACGGAAGATATGAATGTAATGAGTGAGTTTTTGGTGATGGCGGCTACTCTTTTAGATATTAAATGCAAAATGCTTCTTCCCAAGGAAATAAATGAAGAAGGGGAAGAGGAAGACCCAAGAGCGGAGTTGGTGCAAAAACTGCTGGAGTATAAAATGTATAAATACATGTCTTACGAATTAAAGGACAGGCAGGTGGATGCTGCAAGAACCCTGTTTAAGGGCCGGACACTTCCAAAAGAAATTGAAAACTATAAACCGCCTGTGGATATGGAAGTTTTGCTGGGAGGCGCAGACCTTAGCAGGCTTCAGGAATTGTTCCGAATGGTAATGCGCAGACAGGAGGATAAGATTGACCCTGTAAGAAGCACTTTCGGACAAATTGAAAAAGATGAAGTGGACATGGACCAGAAAACGCTTTATGTGGAGGAGTATATCCGTTTCCACAAGACTTTTAGTTTTAAAGCGCTTTTGGAAAAGCAGAAAAGCAAAATGGAAACAATAGTTACTTTCCTTGTGATACTGGAAATGATGAAGATGGGGAAAATTTCTATTGTACAGGAAGACACCTTTGATGATATCATCATTACTTCAAACGAAATATAAAAGAAGCAAAACAGGAAAACAGCGGACGTCCTGGGAGGTGCCCGGAGGAAATACGAGATGCGCAGCATTATGGATTGCATCTGATGCTGAAGGCACTGCAGGGACGGGCGCGGAACTGGAATAGGAGGTAACGCTCTTGGACAGGCAGAAGGAAAAAGCGATATTGGAGGCCGTTCTTTTTACTATGGGAGAATCGGTGGAAGTGGAACGGCTTGCGGCGGTGATTGAGGCGGACAAAAAGCATACAAGAGAGCTGCTTATGGAAATGCAGGCAGACTATGAAGGAAAGGAATGTGGCGTGACGCTGATGGAATTTGACGGTTCCTTTCAAATGTGCACCAAGGCAGAGATGTATGAATATCTGATAAAAATTGCAAAAACTCCCCGCAAGTATGTGCTTACGGACACTGTGTTGGAGACACTTTCCATAATTGCCTATAAGCAGCCGATCACCAGAGCAGAAATAGAAAAAATCAGAGGGGTAAGCTGTGACCATGCAGTCAACAGGCTGGTGGAATTTGGACTTGTAATGGAAGTGGGACGGATGGATGCGCCAGGGCGTCCCCTTTTGTTTGGAACCACGGAAGAGTTTTTGCGGAGCTTTGGCGTCAAATCCTTGGAAGAGCTGCCAGAGCTGTCAGCGGTACAGATAGAGGAATTTAAAATCCAGGCTGAGCAGGAGGCCAGTGTCCAGCTGGATATATAGTAAAGAAAACGGGAACCTGCCCGTAAACAGGTTCCTGTAAAGGGCAGATAATACTTTTTACAGACTGTACCTTTGAAGAATCTGGGTCAGGCACCAGGTAAAGTCAATGGCATACACATCATCAGAGGTGACGATGTGTTCTACTTTGTACACCTCCCCATCCACCAGATATTTTACAGATCCCACCTGGGTTCCGGCACTGACAGGAGCAGTGAGATGCTCAGCTATCTGACAGTCAACCTGTATTTCTTCCCCTTTTTTCAAAAGCAGTCCATACCCTTTTAGGGAAAGGGAATCATCTGTAGTATTATTTTTGGCAGGGGAATTGTGGCTGCCTGAAGTATTTTCCCATTCACGCACAATTTTAATATCTGTATAAGCGTCTGTGTTTAGTTCATCTACCTGTCCGTTTATGACTCTCACAGGCTTTAAACGGCTTTCATCATAAGCGGCTTCGGCCAGAGTATGGTATTCAAAATTTTCCAATCCGTAGTTCATAAGCGCTTTAGTATCGCTCCATTTGTACGTTTTATTGTTAGGCCAGCCGCAGGCTAAGAGAGCCACCACAAAGGTTCTGTTATCCTGTCGGAGGGAACCTACATAACAATAACCGGCGGTTCCTGTAAAGCCGGTTTTCCCGGAAAGAGCGCCTTCCATCATGGAAAGAAAAGCATTGTGGTTGTTGCAGTTGAACGTACGGCCGCTTGGTATGAAACTTCCGTCTTTTTCCTTATAACTGCCAAAGGAATAAGAAGAAGTACGGGTGATTTCGAGAAATTCCTCTTTTTTGGGAGAATCCATAATGCAGTAGGACATAATTTTTGCAAGGTCGGCGGCAGTGGTGGAATGGGCTCTTACAGTGCCATCTTCGCTGGAAGCAGTGGCATCAAGGCCGTTGGGTGTGATAAAAAAAGTATCAAAGCAGCCAATATCCCTTGCTTTCTGATTCATCATATCTGCAAATCGTTCCGTGCTTCCCGCAATATGTTCCGCTATAACCACAGCGGAATCGTTATGGGATTCCAGCATAAGGGAATAGAGAAGATCTTTCAGTTTATAATATTCGCCATTGTTTACATAAAGCTTTACTTTAGGCATGCTTGCCGCGTAGGAAGAAGCGGAGGCGTAATCTTCCATATTGCCGCATTCCAGAGCAAGAATACAAGTCATAATTTTGGTGGTGCTGGCCATGGGAAGGATTTCCTGACCATTTTTTTCATATAAAATACGGCCGGATGCAGCATCCATTAATACGGCTGACTGGGCGTACAGCTTTATGTCGGCATTGCTGTCTTCTTCTGCATAAACCTTTGTAAGAAACAGGAAGGCCGGAAAGAAAATAAGTATAAGGTAAAGTAAGAGCTTAAGCGGCAGAAAAAATGAAATTTTTATATGCTTCATAATGTTCGTCCGGATAGGTAGTTTCAATTATTTATATGTGTATGGGAGGGGAAAATATACGGACACTATTGAAAAAAGGGGATTTTTTAGTATAATGATAGGTATTTGTTGTCTGTGAAAATCAAAATTTGGGAGGTTATATGAAAAAAATACTGGTTGTTTTAACAGGGGGAACCATAGGAAGCAGGGTAGAAGGAAAAAACATTGATGTGACAGGGGCATCTGTCTATTATCTGATGAATTTATATGGAGAAGTTTATGGAGGGATTGAAGCGTTTGAAGTGATAAATCCTTTATCTGTATTAAGTGAAAACATGAATTTAACCACATGGACTTCCCTTTGTCAGGTGATGTGGAATATTTCTTATGAAGATTATGCAGGAGTTATAGTAACTCATGGCTCTGATACACTGTCCTACACCTCAGCCCTTTTAGGAATGCTGTTGTCCCATGTACCAGTGCCAGTGGTACTTACTGCATCAAACTATCCTCTTGGAGAAAAAGGCAGCAACGGGCTTATTAATTTCAGAAGTGCAGTGGAACTGATCCGCACCCGGATTTTAAAAGGAGTATTTACAGTGTACCGGAATGAATGTGGGGAAAATAATGTTTATCTGGCAACAAGAATCATGGAAGCAGACCCTTATAGAGATGCGTTTGGCAGCTTTGGCGGCGTTCCGTTTGGAAAAATGAAAGAAGGAGCGTTTGTATATTTTGACAGTCCGGTAAATCCCTCCATTGCTCAGGTGAACGAAAATCGTAATCCTATTGCCAGGAGTTGCCCTGAATTTAGCAGACAGGTCCTTCTGATACGTCCTTATCCGGGACTCGACTATCGGTTTATCAATTTAAATATTAAGCCTGCCGCGGTGCTTCACTATCTTTACCATTCTGCCACCGCCTGCACGGTGGGGAAGGGGGAATCGCTTCCCGCTTTTATCGAACGGTGCTGCGAAGAACAGATTCCTGTTTATACCGCTTCCTACAAAAATGTACAGGGCAAAAACTATGTAACAGCAGGAGCGGTGCTGGAAAAAGGAGCGGTTCCCATGCAGAACATTTCTCCGGAGGCGGCTTATGCAAAGCTGATCCTTTTATACAACACTAATGGGGATATAAAAAAGAAGATTGACCAATCCATTTTTTTTGAAACCATTCCTGTAATTCCCGAACTGGAATCTGCTATATAAAGGTTTAGGCGCATGTTATAGGCAGGCTTTGGGGAAAATGGTGTAAAAAAAATGTAAAATTGCAAACTTTACCCTATGCGATTTGTCACATTTGTGGTATACTGCTATAGACAAATTATGGGGATACTTGTGTCCCTATGAATAAAGTTAATTTTTTTTTAATATAAAATGGAGGGCTGAATAATGAGTACTACTTCACAGGCGAGTCAAAGAATAACAGCTTTACTCGATGAAAACAGTTTCGTTGAAATTGGTGCGCAGGTAACGGCTAGAAGCACTGATTTTAATCTGAAACAGACAGAAACTCCTTCTGATGGTGTAATTACCGGATATGGAGTGATAGGCGGCAGCCTTGTGTATGTATACAGCCAGGATGCATCCGTTTTGGGCGGCAGTATTGGTGAAATGCATGCGAAAAAAATTGCCAACCTCTATGATCTGGCACTGAAGATGGGAGCACCCGTAATTGGGTTGATTGAATCTGCCGGACTTAGATTACAGGAGGGGGCAGATGCACTGAATGGATTTGGAGAAATTTATAAGAAACAGGTTTTATGCTCAGGCGTAATTCCTCAGATTACGGCTGTTTTTGGCTCCTGTGGCGGCGGACTTGCCCTGATTCCCACATTAACAGACTTTGCTTTTATGGAAGAAAAGAAAGCGAAATTATTTGTAAATGCGCCTAATGCGCTGGATGGAAATGAAATTAGCAGATGCGATACTTCCTCTGCAGCGTTCCAGGGGGAAGAGGCAGGCATTGTTGATGTGGCAGAGGATGAGCTTTCTGTTCTTTCGAAAATCAGGGAACTGGTATGTATGCTTCCTGGAAATAATGAAGGCTGTATGACACTGGAAGAGTGTGCTGACGACTTGAACCGTGCATGTGCAGAAATTGCAGGATGCGTGGGAGATACTTCTATTGCTTTGTCACAGCTTGCGGATGAGGGAGCTGTGTTTGAAGTAAAGAGCAGATATGCAAAGGAAATGGTCACAGCATTTATCAAGTTAAATGGGATTACTGTTGGCGCGGTTGCAAACCGCAGCGAGGTTTACGGAGAAGACGGAACAGTTACAGATAAATTTGAAGCAGTTTTAACGCCTGCAGGGTGCGATAAGGCAGCAGATTTTATTAATTTCTGTGACGCTTTTGAAATTCCGGTGCTTTCGCTTACCAATGTGAAAGGCTTTAAAGCGGATAAATGTTCGGAAAAGAAGATTGCAAAGGCAGCCGCAAGGCTTACATATGCGTTTGCAAATGCCACAGTTCCCAAGGTGAATGTGATTATTGGGCAGGCATTTGGAAGTGCATATGTTACCATGAATTCAAAAGCAATCGGGGCAGACATTACGATGGCATGGCCTGACGCTCAGATTGGAACAATGGATGCGAAACTGGCAGCAAAGATTATCTGTGACGGACAGGGAGCAGAGGCCATTGAAAAATGTGCGGCTGAATATGCCGAAACGCAGACAAGCGCACAGGGAGCAGCAAGAAGAGGATATGTTGACCAGATTGTTGCACCGGAAGATACGAGAAAGTATGTAATCGGAGCTTTTGAGATGCTGCTTTCCAAAAAGGAAGAACGTCCCGCAAAGAAACATGGTACAGTCTAGAAAGGATGATTACTTAATATGAAAAAATGGTTGTTAGTATTAGGTATGATTACCTGTATGCTTGGTTTAACAGCATGTGGAAGCGAGGAAAAGACAGAGCAGCTGATGTCTTCTGCAGAAGCGGAAGAACTGGGAGCGCAGATAGTGGAAAGCATTAATATGTGCGTGGTCCAGCAGATGCAGAGTCAGGTATCCGATCCTGTGGTGTTAAATGCCGTGGAAGGCTGGGAAGCTGCTGCGGAGGATATGGGTAGTTATGAAGAGATTATCAGCACCGAATCCACCTTTGATGAAAAGGATGGCGTGATTGATGTCAGGGTTAAAGGCTCCAATCGGGAAGCAATTGTGGAAATCGTAATTGACAACAAGATAATTACCGGAATTTCCACCAATGTGGAGTATACGTTTGGCGAAAAAATGGAAAAGGCGGCTTTAAATACGCTTCTTGGTATGGGAACCGTGTTTGCAGTACTTATTCTGATCAGCCTTATTATTAACTGTTTTGGAGTTATTCCCAAATTACAGAAAAAGTTTTCAAAGAAACCTGCGGCAGCGGAAGTTAAGGCTGTGCCAGCAGTTAAAGTATCCGCACCTGTGGTGGAAGAGGAAGAGCTTACAGATGACTTGGAACTGGTTGCAGTTATTGCGGCAGCAATTGCAGCAAGCGAAGGCGCTTCTTCAACAGACGGATTTGTGGTAAGAAGCATTAAACGTGCCGGAAACAAATGGCAGAGAGTGTAAGCCTGGGCCGGTATATTCATGTTAATCAAGTATCAGATTAAATTACAGGAGGATTTTAGTAATGAAAAATTATACAATTACCGTAAATGGCAACGTATATGATGTAGTAGTGGAAGAAGGCACATCAACAGGCGCATCTGCACCTGCAGCGCCTAAGGCTGCTCCGAAAGCAGCGCCCAAAGCGGCACCTGCAGCAGCGCCCAAGGCAGCAGGAGGCGCAGGAAGCATCAGAGTGGAAGCAGGCGCGGCAGGTAAAGTATTTAAGATTGAAGCAAGCGTAGGTCAGGCAGTGAAGGCTGGCGATGCAGTAGTTATTGTGGAAGCGATGAAGATGGAAATTCCTGTTGTGGCACCTCAGGATGGTACTGTGGCAAGTATTGATGTAGCAGTTGGCGATGCAGTGGAAGCAGGCGCATTGCTGGCAACACTCAACTAACAGGCGCAGAATACGCAGTATTTCTGATGCGTATTCAGTGACAGAGGGTGGTGTGTTTACCAGATCAGCCTTTGTCTAGAAAACAACAGGAGGTAAAAGAAATGGATTATATCGTAACTACACTGTCAAATCTTATTCATCAGACAGCATTTTTCAATCTGACGATTGGAAATTATGCGATGATCGGTGTGGCATGTGTATTTCTTTATCTTGCGATTGCCAAGGGCTTTGAACCGTTGCTTTTGACGCCTATCGCATTTGGCATGCTGCTGGTTAATATCTATCCGGATATTATGGTTAGTATTGAAGATTCCGCAAATGGAACCGGCGGCCTGCTGTATTATTTTTATCTCTTAGATGAATGGGCAATTCTCCCATCCCTGATTTTTATGGGAGTAGGAGCTATGACGGACTTTGGTCCCCTGATTGCCAACCCTAAGAGCTTCTTACTTGGCGCCGCGGCGCAGTTTGGTATTTTTGCAGCATACTTTGGAGCCATTGCCTTAGGATTTAATGATAAGGCAGCGGCAGCAATCTCCATTATTGGTGGTGCAGATGGCCCTACTTCCATTTTCCTTGCAGGAAAACTGGGACAGACGGCTTTGCTTGGACCGATTGCAGTGGCAGCATATTCTTATATGTCACTGGTGCCTATTATCCAGCCGCCTATTATGAAATTACTGACAACAGAAGAAGAGAGAAAGATTAAAATGGGTCAGCTTCGTCCGGTATCCAAACTTGAAAAAATTCTCTTTCCTGTTATCGTAACAATTATTGTATGCCTGATTCTCCCCACTACAGCTCCCCTTGTTGGTATGCTGATGCTTGGAAATCTGTTTAGGGAATCCGGCGTAGTTAGACAGTTAACAGATACCGCATCCAATGCACTTATGTATATAGTAGTTATTCTGCTGGGAACTTCTGTAGGAGCAACAACCAGTGCAGAGGCATTTCTTAACTGGGATACAATCAAAATCGTTATCCTTGGCCTTGTAGCTTTTGCATTCGGTACAGCGGCAGGCGTTCTGTTTGGTAAACTTATGTGTGTAGCTACCAAAGGAAAGGTTAACCCTCTTATCGGTTCCGCAGGCGTATCAGCGGTGCCTATGGCTGCCAGAGTTTCACAAAAAGTGGGTGCAGAGGCAGACCCTACCAATTTCCTGCTTATGCACGCAATGGGACCTAACGTGGCAGGCGTTATTGGTACAGCGGTTGCAGCTGGTACCTTTATGGCAGTGTTTGGAGTCTTTTAAGAATCGTATTTTTAATGGCGGATTCATAATTAGTTATATATAAAATCAGGAGGAAATAGAAATGGCAGAACAGGCTAAAAAACCGGTTGGAATTATGGAAACCGTTCTTCGTGATGCACATCAGTCTCTGATTGCAACAAGAATGCCTACCGAAATGATGCTTCCAATCGTTGACAAAATGGATAAAGTTGGCTACCATGCAGTAGAATGCTGGGGTGGTGCAACATTTGATGCTTCCCTTCGTTTCCTGAAAGAGGACCCTTGGGACAGACTTAGAAAATTAAGAGATGGATTTAAGAACACCAAGCTTCAGATGCTCTTCAGAGGCCAGAATATCCTTGGATACAGACCTTATGCAGATGACGTTGTAGACAGTTTTGTAGAGAAATCCATTTCAAATGGTATTGATATTATCCGTATTTTTGACTGCTTAAATGACCTTAGAAATTTACAGGCAGCGGTAAATGCCACAAACAAGGTAAAAAAACAGGAAGGCAGAGGCCATGCACAGGTAGCGCTTTCTTACACTTTGGGTGACGCATATACAATGGAATACTGGATGGATATGGCGAAAAAGATTGAGGAAATGGGGGCAGATTCTATTTGTATCAAAGATATGGCGGGCCTTCTTGTTCCCTATAAGGCATCAGAAATGATTGCTGCCATGAAATCAGTAACCAAACTGCCTATCCAGCTTCATACACATTATACATCCGGTGTTGCAGGCATGACATATCTTAAGGCGGTGGAAGCAGGTGTTGATGTTATTGACTGTGCTATTTCTCCTTTTGCAATGGGAACTTCACAGCCGGCAACAGAAGTTATGGTGGAAACATTTAAGGGCACTCCTTATGATACTGGATACGACCAGAATATTTTATCCGAAATTGCAGATTACTTCCGGCCTTACAGAGATAAGTGCTTAGCGGACGGTCTTCTTAATCCGAAGGTTATGGGCGTTGATATTAAGACTCTGCTGTATCAGGTTCCGGGCGGAATGCTTTCCAATATGGTTAGCCAGCTGAAAGAACAGAATGCAGAAGATAAGTACTACGATGTGCTTAAAGAGATCCCTGAAGTTAGAAAAGATCTTGGTGAGCCGCCTCTGGTTACCCCTTCTTCACAGATTGTTGGTACACAGGCAGTGTTCAATGTGCTTATGGGTGAAAGATATAAGATGGCTACCAAGGAGACAAAGGCAGTTCTCCGTGGAGAATATGGACAGACAGTTAAACCTATGAGCCAGGAAGTTATTGACAAAGTTATTCCTGGTGAAAAGAGAATTACCTGCCGTCCGGCTGATTTGATTGAAAACGAGATGGATAAGCTGGAAGCAGAAATGAAAGAATGGAAACAGCAGGATGAAGACGTTTTATCTTACGCCCTGTTCCCACAGGTTGCTACTGACTTCTTTAAATACCGTCAGGCACAGCAGGAAAAGGTGGATATGACACAGGCTGATACGAAGAATGGAGCATATCCTGTATAAAGTTAAGAGAGCAGAGTTTGCAGTCGGAAATATCTACTTGGATTTAACTGATAACATAACAGTGAAAAACGATTAATGAAAAAGAGTGTGTGCTAATTTTCAGGTTAATACACACTCTTTTTAGTTGGTTTTTGCTTTAGCAGTATCCTATAATAACAACCAGCATTGATAATTGAATAAAGACTTTACACTCTTTATACATTCTATTATAATAAAGATGTAACTGGTAAAAAAAAGTAATCTTAAATTCTTTTGGTATTAATTTAACAGAACTTGACAAAATATAAAAGTAATAAATTAATTTATAAGCGATCCAAATTAAATTTTTATGTCTTCAGATGATACATTCAGGTTTGAAGGATAGGAGGAACGCATGGAGAATAAGCGTTTTGCCCTGCTTATTGATGCAGATAATATTTCAGCGAAGTACATAGGCGATATTTTAGAAGAACTTTCCACCTATGGCATAACTACCTATAAAAGAATATATGGAGACTGGACCAGTACGCAGGCTACCAAATGGAAGGGAGAGCTTTTGGAAAATTCTGTGATACCTGTACAACAGTTTTCTAATACAGTGGGAAAGAACGCAACAGATTCTACTTTAATTATTGATGCCATGGACATCCTGTATACCGGAAATGTGGACGGGTTTTGTATTGTATCCAGTGACAGTGATTTTACCCGGCTGGCAAGTCGCCTGCGGGAGTCAGGCATGGAAGTAATTGGAATGGGAGAAGAAAAAACACCTCGTTCTTTTCGTGTGGCCTGCTCTCGGTTTGTTAATCTTGAAAATCTGGGGAACCAGGATGAAGACGCCAAAAGTAAGGATGATACAGACAACACGATTGGCAGGGAAATTATATATAATGCAATTACCAATATAATTAATGAAAATGAAAGCAAGGGCAAGAGTGTGGAGCTGGCAGCGATTGGCAACCGGCTGGTTAATATGTATCCTGATTTTGACGTGCGAAACTATGGCTATAGCCTTTTGTCACGGTTTGTGGAAGATGCGGGACTGTTTCTATTAGAGAAGAGGCAGAATGTAATAACAATCTCCTTAAAGGACAATGAACAGTCGCAGGAAGAGATAAGAGATTATGTAAGAGAAACAATCCGTAAAGCTGGTAAAAAAGGAATTGGGATTAGTGAGCTTAGCAATCGGGTATACAATAAATTTACAAATTTTAACTTGAAAGATTTTGGATACAGTCAGTTTTCCAAGTTTGTACAGGGAATTGGAAATGTGGAACTGTATCAGGATAAAAATGACAGGAAAAGGGCGAAAGAGAAATAACCAGAAGCAGTTTTATAAATTATAGTAAAGGCAGATGACAATGATTGGATGTCATCTGTCTTTTTTATATAATTATTTGACGGTTTTTTCATGGAGAATTTCTTTTTCGTCTTTTCTGTTTTGATACTTTACCTTCATGAAAGTTAAAAGATCATCCTGGTCCCTGCTGTCCAACAACAAAAAATAAAAGAGAAGCTGCCGTTCCTTCCGGCTTAAATTCTTAAATTTTTTATTATTTTCTGGTGCGTTTACAAAATCAATAAATTGTGTAAGATCATCATTTACATCTGTGCCGCCAGTATGCTGGTGGGGAGCAAAGTCCATATTGATATTGTAGGTTACTACCAATTCCAGGAAGTTTTCCACATGAATGCCGTATAATTTAGCAAGATTATACAAAGAATTTATGGGAGGAGTAATTCTTCCGGTTTCATAATGGGAGTAAGTCTGTCTGGTAATATTTAGGTGAGAAGCAACAAATTCTTGAGAATAATTGCAGGACTTTCGAAGTTCCTTTAAGTATTGTTCTAACGTTTTATTGGCCATATGTACACTCCATATTATTGAAAAATTTGGAATTAACAATATTGTATAATTTTGTAGTTTATATAAAAAAAATGCTTGAAAATATATTGCTAATAGCATATACTCGTATAAGAGCTATTAATAATAGCATATTACCATATAAGGTAGCGATTAATAGCTTACATATGGCGGTTATTCCGAAAATGACCTATCGTGGGAATTTCCGGACCGCAAATACACATTTGAAATGGAGGAGAGAATGATGAAAGCAAGTATCATCAAAAAGATGCTGACTGGAGCATTGGCTGCATCCCTTGTGATGGCACCTATGATGAGTGTAAGCGCTGCCAGCACCACACCTAGCAGTACATCACCATCAGTAGTGGAAGAAGTTGTTGTATCCAGCGCACCCAGCACATCAAATGAAGATGCATCAAGTTCACCAGTTGTAGAAGTTCCTACTACCAGCTCAGTTGCAGGTGCAAAGACTTCTACAGTAGGTGTCTATCTGGCAACCAGCGTAAAAGGTAGCGCTGTATCTACCAGCGTTGCATCTATTGCAGAAGGTTATGGATTAGGCAAAGGGGAAAAGCCTTATGCGAAATTCACTAATCTTGATGTAAAGAAGAGCCCTTTGGCAAAACAGGCAATTGACTTTGCAGCATCTTCACAGGGAGCAACAGTTGGCCCTATGGTTAACATTGAACTTGGGAAAATGGCTGGAGGTAAGTATAGCCTGCTTCCCAGTGATGGGGCAGAAATTAAAATTGCATTAGGCATTCCTAAGAATTTTGCAAAGGATGGCGCTACATTTGCTATGGTATGTGTACGTGCAGGTGGTGTAGTGTCTATTTTAGAGGATGTTGATGACAATCCGGATACCATTACTTTTGCTACCACAGGTGGTGCAGGTACTTACGCAATTATCAGATATTAATAGTTTGACAGTGTGGTCGGACGAAAGGAAATGGAATATCAGACTTTTATCTGGTGATTAATAGGGGAGGCAGCTTTAAATGGGCTGCCTCCCTTACAGAAAAAGCGGGATATGAAAATCATATGTATAAGAAGAGAGAATATGTTTATCTTGTTTTTATAGTATTGATTATTGCAGGTATTTATCAGTATGGAATTCGGAAAATCTGCGGATTTGTTATGTACCCGGATGAGTTTGGTTATTGGGCAAGCGCAGCGAAAATAGTTGGATATGACTGGAGTGAACTGGCTTCTTTAGGCTCTTATTATTCCTTTGGCTACAGTATTTTGCTTATTCCAGTGCTTAAGTTGTTTACCAATGGAGTAATGGCTTATCGGGCGGCGGTTGCGCTGAATGTGATACTTGCATGTATAAGTATATTCCTTTTATGGAATACCATAAATAAATTATTTCCTAAACTTGACAGAGTAAAACAGGCATTTATTTGTGGGATTGCAGTTCTTTATCCGGTCTGGATATTTTATATGCAGATGACATTAACAGAAGCGCTTTTAATGTTTTTGTTTGTCAGTATTGTTTTTTTATTTGTCAGTCTGGTACAGAAACCAGGAATAGGAAAAGCATGTGGACTTGCGATTGCGCTTATGTATACTTACAGTGTGCATATGCGTACAGTGAGCGTGGTGATAGCCTGTCTGATAACTTTAGTGTTATGGGGATTATCAAATCCTTCCATGAGAAAACAAATGTTTATTCTGCTTGGAACCATTGCAGCGGCAGGTCTGATAGTAATATTTATTAAGAGAAATATTTTAATGTCGGTATTTTCAAAAGCAGATACAGATGTGATAGCAATTAATGACTATTCAAGACAAATAGAAAAAATCGGAGAAATTCTTACTTTCAGAGAAATTTATATTTTATTAAAGGAAATAGTGGGTAAAATTTTTTACCTGGGAATGGCGAGTTTTGGAATATTTTATTGGGCAATTGGATGGTGTATTAAAGAAATAACAGTGCTGATTAAACGAATTGTAAGAAAGACAAGTCGTACAATTAAAGTGCAGCAATGGCTTGCCTTGTTTTTAGTACTGACAGTAGCAGGGGAAGTGCTTATATGTACAATTTTTATGCACGGATCAGGAAAAATTGATTGCCTTGTGTATGGGAGATACAATGAATTTTTTGTACCTGTACTTTTGGCAATTGGTATCGTTGCAATGCTTCAAAGCAATTGGATTTGGAGCGGAACTTTAATATTTGGAGCTGTGTCAGGGTTGATGCTGCTTCCTGTCTTTTCCGTTATTGAAGAAAAAAATTTAGAAGGAATACGTGGGTGTTTTATTGTTGGAATAAGCTATTGGCTAAAAGAAGAAGAGTTTAATCCGTATTATTTTTTTGGAACCGTATGGATAATGGGGCTTTTGATGATGCTTTTAGCGTCTGTAATAATCTGGATTGCAAAAAGATGGGAAAATATGGCGTGGATACTTGCATTTCTGATAATAATGGAAGTTTTATTGGGAATTCAGGCGAGTACTCATTATACATATAAAATGAATGAGGCAGGTTTTCAGGACTTGATAGTTGCAGAAAAAATTATGGAAAATTGGAATGAAAATATGCGCATAGTTTACCTGGATGAGGGGGCAGCAGAATTTGTAGATTTCCAACAGATGCAGATGCCGGATAATCCAATTCAGGTTGTAAGAGGAGATGTGAGAGAGTTGCAGGAAGATTTAGGGGATTTTTTGATTGTTTCTCCTAATTCACCACAGAAAGAATCATTAGAGCGCATATATAACAGATATATTGCAGTTAATAATTGTATTTTGTATTTTAACAAAAATGATTGATAAGGTTATGGAGAGGAAACAGAAGAGATGAAAAAGGCAGGGAAAATAGTAGCTTTATTACTATGTGTGTGCTGTATTTTAGGAATACTTACGTTACAGGCAAAGGCGGAAGAGGAAGATAACATTTCAGTTACAGAAATGAATCAGGTTATGACCGTAGTTGCCGATTGCGAAGCAACAGAGTTTCCTGACAGTGATTCTGCCGGGATTACCAGTTATTCCGCCGGTGCATCAGTTTGGGTAGTTGGGGAAACTGATGACGGCTGGTATAAGGTTTCTTATCAGGGCAAGGAAGGATATATACGTAAAGAATTTGTAGGGGGCCTTCAGGTTGAGACGGAGGATAAGAAAATGGTAGAGCTCAATGAAGCAGGGCTGGATGCGGAGATAGAGGCCGTGGAAGCAGAAGGGAAAATGGTAGTCGAGGAAGTTGAAAGACAACGAGGCGAAGCGAAGCGTTCACGAGTATGGACAATAGTTATAGTGGCGCTGGTAATTGGGATTTTTGTAACTGGAATTATCTCCACTGTTAATTCGGGTAAAAATAAGAAAAAGAAAAAATGACAGACAAAAAATTTACTGCAATTGAAAAGCCTGAAAATAATTTCTTGAAATATGCACATGTCCAATCAGATCTTTTATGGGGAGGAGATGAAACGGAACCCGTTTACCTGTCGGTTCTGATCATCACATATAAAAGAACAAAAATGGTAAGGCAGGCAGTTAAAAGTGTACTTGAACAGGAAAAGGTTAATTATAAGTGGGAAATTATTATCATGGATAACGATCCGGAAGATGATGATTTATACGGATATATAGACAGTTTGCAGGATAAAAAAATCAGATATTATCGTAACAGGGAAAATATTGGACATGAAGGGAATATAAACAGAGGAGTTGAACTGTCAAGAGGAAAATGGGTGGCTCTGTTACATGATGATGATTTGCTGGTTCCTGATTACTTAATTTTGATAGAAAAATATATAGAAGCATGTAGTGGATGGAAACATCCCTTAGCGTATATCAGAACAAAGCATGTATTGTTTTCTGAAATATGTAATCTTCCGGATTTTAAAGCTAATAGAAAAGTTGAAGGAAAGATGTTTATTAAGCCTGAATTACTGATTGAAAGTCTGCTTCGCGGATATGGACCTACCTATGTAAATTCATGTGGATCCCTTGTAAACCGTAATGCTTTTTTGAAAATTGGCGGTTATAACGAAAAGCTAAATCCTATTGGAGACGCAACGTTGGGACTGATATTTATGAAATTTGGGTATAGTTTGTATGCAACGGAACAGGTAATGGGATTCTACCGACAGGGAGAAAATTTAAGTACCCAGAAAAAAACATTATTGAGTCTGATTGAGGCTGACTATTGTTTACGGGAGTATTTGTATTCAAAAAATATATTGACGAAAGTATTCGGAAAAATATTCCGGGAGGCGCAGTTTGCAGAAGCGGTGGACAGGAAAATCAGTTATATAGAGAAATGTCAAACTAACGACTGGAAGCAGGTATTTACGATTGAAGAGATAAATAATATACATCCTTACAAAAAAAGTAAAGCTGTAAGGGAGATTTTACGAATAGTAAGAAGATGTTGGGTTTTAATATACAGGCAAAGCCATCTTGTATGGAGAGAAGTATGAAGTAGAGAGGAAACAGTATGAATCATACAGAAAAACTGACAGAGTATATAAATACATTGAGGGAAGCTGGGATTGATTACAGCCAGGGACTGCCAGAAGAATTATTTTTGTATGTTTCATCTGTTACCCCTATTCCAAATGTGGATCTATTGATTACAAATGAAAAAAAACAACTTTTACTTTCTTGGCGTGACGACCCATATTTTGGAAAAGGGTGGCATATACCAGGTGGGTGCATACGTTTTGGAGAAACAATGTATGAGCGAATTCAAAAGACAGCGCTGGAGGAGATTGGGGCGGAGGTTATTGTAAATGGCGGGCCTATAGCAGTAAAAGATGTTATTTGCAAAGGAAGAACTGGATTAAAGAATCCAAATGAAAGAGGACATCAACTGGCAATTCTTTATGATTGTAATGTGCAAGGAAATTATAAAATATGCAATGGAGATAAAAAAGAAAATGATCCGGGATACTTAAAGTGGTTTGACAGGATACCGGAAGACATACTATCGGTTCATGAAGTCTATAAAGAGATATTAAATCATTGGGAGAGAACAAGAGAAGAAAATGAAAAGCTGGAATAGTGAAGAAGAGGCAAGAACAAAAATTAAAGAGCTTGTAACAGAATATTATCAGGATTTTAAAAAATCAAAGGAATCATTTCAGCCGGGGGACAGAATCAGCTATGCCTCAAGGGTATTTGATGAAAAAGAAATGTGTGCGCTTACGGATGCGTGTCTGGATTTCTGGCTGACATCAGGAAGATTTGCAGATCAGTTTGAAGAAGAATTTGCCAAATGGATTGGAGTAAAATATGCAAGCCTTGTAAATAGTGGTTCTTCTGCCAATTTAATTGCTTTTATGGCACTAACAGCACCAGAGCTGGGGGAAAGAAGGATAAAAGCCGGGGATGAAATTATTACGGTCGCCTGCGGCTTCCCGACAACTGTATCACCCGCACTTCAGTATGGAGCTATACCAGTATTTGTGGATGTTACAATTCCTGAGTACAATATAGATATTTCAAAACTGGAAGAGGCAGTAAGCGAAAAAACAAAGGCGGTTATGATCGCCCATACGCTGGGAAATCCATTTAATATCCGGGCAGTAAAGAAATTTTGTGAGAAATATGGTCTGTGGCTTGTAGAAGATAATTGTGACGCGCTGGGGACGAAGTATACTCTGGAAGGCGAATGTCGTTATACTGGGACATGGGGAGATATAGGCACAAGTAGTTTTTATCCGCCTCATCATATGACGATGGGAGAGGGTGGATGCGTGTATACAAATAATCCCATGCTTCACCGTATTATTCGAAGCTACAGAGATTGGGGACGTGATTGTGTATGCGCATCCGGGCAGGATAACTTTTGTGGGCACAGATATGATGGAAAATATGGCGAGTTGCCGTCAGGATATGATCATAAATATGTGTATAGTCATTTAGGTTATAACTTAAAGGTTACAGATATGCAGGCAGCTATAGGGTGTGAACAGTTAAAAAAATTTCCAGCTTTTATTATTAAGCGGAGAGAAAACTGGCAGCGTTTATATCTGGGACTAAAAAAGGCAGAAGATGTTCTTATTTTGCCGGAACCGGAAAAAAACAGTGAACCTTCCTGGTTTGGATTTATTGTAACATTAAAAGAAAACAGCGGTTTAGACAGAAGAGATGTGGTAATGTTCATTGAGAACCATAATGTACAGACCAGACTTCTTTTTAGCGGAAATATTATTAAACATCCATGTTTTGATGATATGAGGGGAACAGATAAGTATAGAGTTGTGGGAGAACTTACTGCAACAGATTATATTATGAACAATAGTTTCTGGGTTGGAGTATATCCGGGTATGACAAATGCCATGATTGATTATATGGCGCAGGTGATTTTAGAGGCAGTAGGGAAGGCATAAGATTATGAATTTAGAGCTGGAATTGAAAAAAAGTGCATTGAAAATCCGGGGAGCGATTGTGGCGGCAATTGCTGCCAAAGGAGGCGGACATATTGGAGGAAGTCTTGATTTGGCAGAACTGTTTGCTGTTTTATATGATGAATATATGAGAGTTGACCCATTAAATCCCCAGTGGCATGAAAGGGATTATCTTGTATGTTCTAAAGGACATGCAGGACCAGCTTTATATGCAGCTCTTGCACTTAAAGGTTTTTTTCCATATGAGATGCTTCGTACCTTAAATCAGGAGGGGAGTATGTTGCCCGGACACTGTGACAGAATAAAAGTGCCTGGTGTTGATGCCACCACAGGAAGTCTGGGACAGGGCCTGTCAATTGCGGCTGGGCTTGCACTGGCGGCCAAATTATCAAAAACAGATCAAAGAGTGTTCTGTATTACAGGTGACGGAGAGTCTGCAGAGGGACAAATCTGGGAAGCGGTGCAGTTTTCGGCGCATTATAAACTGGATAACTTAATCGTGTTTCTTGATTGGAATAAAATGCAGATTGATGGAAGTAATGATGAGGTAATGTCATTAGGGGATGTGAAAGAGAAATATAAAGCGTTTGGATGGAACTCCTGTCTAATTGACGGTTCAAGCGTAACTCAGATAAATGAAACGGTTGGAAATGCCATTGAATATAAAAACGGAAAGCCGACTATGATTATTCTTGATACGATTAAGGGATATGGAGTATCCTGTGTTTCTTCTATAAAAAATAACCATTGTATTGGATTTAGTCAAAATCTTTATCTACAGGCTAAAGGAGAGCTGGAGACACAGGCAGAACAACTGGGAGTGAATTTAAAATGGCTGGACTAAAATATAATGGAGAATTACCTGAAAAAGAAATTATGCAGATATATAACGAGACAATGGAAGAATTATTTATGGAAGATGAAAAGGTTGTGTATCTGGATGCAGACTTAATGGGTTCTCTAAAAACACAGGAATTATGGAAGAAGTATCCTGGGAAGGTTTTTAACACCGGAATTCAGGAAGCAAATATGGTGGGAGTGGCGTGTGGTCTGTATCTTGCAGGCTTTAAACCTTATATTCATACATTTGCACCATTTGCAAGCAGAAGGGTTTTTGACCAGATTTTTATTTCGGCAGCTTACGCCAAAAAAGGTATAAAGGTAATAGGCAGTGATGCAGGGATTTGCGCCACATACAATGGAGGAACGCATATGTGTTTTGAAGATATTGCCTTATACCGCTCAATACCAGGGGCCTGTATTGTGGATGTGAGTGATGGAACAATGTTTTCCTATTTTTTAAAAGGCCTTAAGGATTATGAGGGGGTTGTCTACTTCAGAACTGCCCGTCGGGGAGTCAAAGATATTTATCAGTATAATGAAAAGTTTGAGGTAGGAAAAGGAAAAATACTGACAGAGGGAACAGATGCGACAATTATTGCTTCCGGTATTCAGGTGGTACAAGCGCTTGAAGCAGCAAAATTATTGAAAGAGGAAGGAATCAGTGTCCGGGTAGCGGATCCGGTTACGGTTAAACCTTTGGACGAAGAGCTGATTATTGATTCTGCAAAAAAGACAGGGTTGATTGTTACAAGTGAAAATCACAATGTCTGCGGAGGATTGGGAGATGCGGTTTCATCAGTAACGGCGGAGCATTATCCGGTAACTGTATGGAAAAATGGCGTTAAAGACATATTTGGGCAGGTTGGGAATGAAAACTATCTGCGAGAACAATATTGCTTAAGAAGTAGAGATATTGCAGATTTGGTCAGAAAAGGACTGGAAAGAAAATAAACGAACAGAGAGGAAAAAAATGGGAAAGGTGCATTTGCTGGACTGTACACTAAGAGATGGCGGATATATCAATGACTGGCGATTTGGAGCTAAAGCAATTGATGATATGATAAGTAAACTGGAGAATACCAATGTAGATATTCTGGAATTAGGTTTTCTGAAAAATGAACCATATCAGCGGGACAGAACAGTGTTTAATGATGCAAAGCAAATATCAGCGCTTCTGCAGGATAAAAAAGATAATTTGCAATATGCAGCGATGATTGAAGTGGTTAATCCGCTGCCCCTTGAGATGCTGGAAGAGGCTTCAAACACAGAGCTTGATATCATCAGAGTCATTATCTGGAAAAGGATGATGAAGGAAGGGTATGAGTATTGTAAAGGTGTTGTAGAAAAAGGATATCGTCTTTGTGTACAGCCTGCCCGTGTGGATCAATATTCAGATGAAGAATTTGTAGAAATGGTCAGAACTTTCAGTAAGCTTGATCCTCTTGCCATTTATGTAGTAGACAGTTGGGGAACCCAAACAAGCAAAAGCCTGCTTCATTATATGTCTCTTGCTGATAATGCTATGCCAGATGGAATTGCATTGGGATACCATGGACATAATAACCTGATGCAGGCATATCAGGTAGCGGTAGATTTTATCAATACAGGATATGAGAGAGATATTATAGTAGATGCCAGTGTGTACGGTATAGGGCGGGGAGCCGGAAATTTAAATCTGGAACTTATAGCACGCTATATGAATGAAGAATTGGGAAAAAGCTATCGGACAGAACCAATGATAGAGATTTACAGCAAATATCTTCAGGATATTTATCAGTCATGTCCATGGGGATTTTCCATGCCGCATTATATTACTGCGATACATAACTGTAATCCCAATTTTGGAGCTTATTACGGCAGAGAAAGAAATCTTCCTCCAGTGGATGTTGATGGAATTATCAAAAAGATTCCACCCAGAGAAAGAATTATTTACACAAAAGAAAAAGCGGATTTATATGAGAGAGAATATTTTGAACATAAATAGCGGGGTTGTAGAATGGAAACAATTTCAAAGGAATTAAGAAAAATGAGTTTGCAGCTTTCCCATAAATGTCAGGATGGTAATTTGCAGAGTGTTTTTTCCTGTATGGATTTAATTTGGACCATATACGATAAGATAATGAACTGGAATCCGGAAAAAGCCCAGGATCCGGACAGAGATTACTTCATTATCAGTAAGGGACAGGCAACATTGGCGTTATTTCCGGTTTTAATAAAAAAAGGTTTTTTTACCATGGAGGAAATGGAGAAAATAGGGGACTTTGACAGCAGGTTCTGCATTCAGACAGATATTACAAAATTTAATGGAGGAATTGAGAATAATGCTGGTTCCCTGGGTCATGGATTTCCCTTTGCGGCCGGAATTGCGATGGCCGCCAAAATACAAAAATCTCCTTCTCAGATATTTGTATTAACAGGCGATGGAGAGTTTTGTGAAGGAACTATGTGGGAAACCTGTTTGTTTGCAAGTTCAAAAAAATTAGATAACTTATGTGTAATTATAGATGACAATGATTCTGTAGGGACCATGGTCAATATGGGAGACTTTCATGTAAAGCTGGCTGGTTTTGGCTTTGATGTATATGAAATAAATGGGCATGACATGATAGAAATAGAGAAAGCATTGCGGAAGATGGACAGAGGCAACGGACGTCCAAAGGCGGTATTAGCTAAAACGGTGAGAGGTTATGGAAGTAAAACCATGACACAAAATGATATCTGGTTTCATAAGGCGCCAGATGATGAAGAGCTCGTAATGCTGATGAAGGAGGTAGATGAGTTTTGAGACGTGCATTTTTGAAACGTGTGGGTGAAATGATTCGGCAGGAACCCGACACTACCTTTTTCACAGTAGATATTGGTATGTGGGCAATCAGAGATGTTCTTGCGGAGTACCCGGACAGATGTACCAATGTAGGTATTTATGAAGATGCCATGTTTTCCATTGCGGCGGGAATGGCAAGAAGAGGATTGATTCCCACCGTGTTTGGGATACAGCCATACTTGGTTGAACGGGCGCTGGAACAGATAAAAATGGATTTGGCTTATCAGAAATTAGGGATAAATGTGGTGGGTACAGGAGCTGCAATTGATTATCCAAAGTATGGATATTCCCATTACTGTGCAGAGGATGCGGCAATCATTAAGCAGATACCAGGATGTGAATTTATTGCACCGGGAACCGCAAAAGAGTTTATGCAGCTTTTTGATCAGACATACCATAATGGAAATCCAACCTTCTTTAGAATTAGCGACCATCCCAATAAAACATATGATATTGATGTTGAATTTGGCAGAGCCCAAGTAATTCAAAGAGGAAGTAAAGCTACTGTGATTGCTGTTTCAATTATGCTGGATGAAGTGATGAAAGCTTGTAAGGATGAGGATGTGACGGTTTTATACTACACAACATTGGAACCTTTTGACAGGGAAACGCTGGCTTCAAATTATAATAATGGAAAAATATTAATTTGCGAACCGGAGTATATGGGCACTTTGCTGACAGATGTTATAGATACTTTTTTGGGAAAAGCATTACAAATTGGACAAGTAGCATTTCCTAAAGAAATTTTTAGAAACTATGGAACATACGATGAAAAGATGGCTTATTATGGCCTGACGGCAGAGAATATTGCAGATAAGCTGCATGAATTGATAGGACAGGAAGAAAAATGATATGAACAAATTAGAGAATAAGGTGGCAATTGTAACTGGCGCAACATCGGGAATAGGCGCTGCAACAGCAAGGCTTTTTGCACAAAATGGCGCAAAAGTAGTCTTGTGTGGAAGAAGTACAGATAAAGGAATGGCGGTTGCAGAGGGGATTAATCAGGCAGGCGGAACAGCAATGTTTATTACATGTGATGTAACATCAGAAGAGGCTGTAAAAGCCATGGTTCAACAAACGATTGATACATATGGCAAAATTGATATTCTGTTCAATAATGCAGGAACGATGCTCCCATCTATAGAGATTGAAAGACAGGAGTACGAGTTGTGGAAAGAGACATTTGATGTAAATGTAAATGGATATTTTCTGGTAAGTAAGTACGTCAAGACACATTTATTAGAGACAAAAGGAGTTATTTTGAATAATGCGTCTATTGCAGGTATGCAGTCATATGCAACAGGGCGTTCATACCCTTACAGCGCTTCGAAAGCTGCAATTATTCAGTTTTCCCATATGATGGCAAAAAACTACGGAGAAGAAGGGGTCAGGGTAAATTGTATTTGTCCTGGTGTAATTCTTACACCTATACTGCATGGAAGAGATCCCAAAATATATGAAGAAAGAATACCATTAGGAAGGGTTGGAACGCCAGAAGATGTTGCCAAAGTTGCTCTGTTTCTTGTATCGGATGATGCGGCATATCTTACAGGAGTTGTGTTGCCAGTTGATGGAGGAGCATCATTATAAGTTGAAAAGGGGAGAAATCAATGAAGGTTATAATTTTGGCAGGTGGAAAGGCAAGTACAATTGAAGATGGGACTACAGGTGTGCCTAAGCCTATGGCAACGATAGGGGAAAAGCCGATTTTATGGCATATCATGAAAAATTACAGTGTATATGGGATTACTGATTTTATTATTTGCGGCGGATATAAGGTAAATATGATTAAGGATTACTTTGCCGATTTTTATTTATACCAATCCGACATCACTGTCAATCTTCAAACGAATCAGATAGAGATTCATAAAAAGAAAACAGAAAACTGGAATGTAACAATTAAAGACACTGGTTTACATACATCTACAGGAGACAGACTTTCATTAGTAAAAAATTATATTGACGAAGATGAATTTCTAGTTACATATGGAGATGTCCTTTCAAATATAGATGTACAGCATTTTATAAATGAGTATTATAAACAAAATGTAGAGGGTATGGCGGTGGTGGCTAAACCAACAGGCAGAAGTCATCTTTTGTCAATTGATTCAAATATGGATTTGTTAGGAAAGCAAAGCCCAAACGAGATGGGGAATAATATATGGACAAGCGCAGGTACATTTATTTTTAACAGAAAAGTGTTTGACTATATACAAAGTGGAGATGACCTGGAAGGTATCTGTATGGAGCGAATGGAACAGGCAAGACAGGTAAAGGCTTATAAGCATCATGATTTTTATATGGCGATAGATACTTTTAAAAAGAAGGTAGAAGCTGAGACATTGTGGAAAGAAAACAGGGCGCCATGGAAAGTGTGGTAAATTATGAAGGTTGTGTTATTAGCAGGAGGGATGGGAACAAGGCTTAGTGAAGAAACACAGAGCAAGCCCAAGCCAATGGTTGAAATAGGCGGTTATCCAATTCTATGGCATATTATGAAAATTTATTCTTCTTTTGGGTTTCATGAATTTGTTATCTGTTGTGGATATAAAGGGCAGATGATTAAAGACTATTTTGTTTATTATAACAGATATCGCAGAACAACAAGTTACAGGCTGGGTGAACGGGAGACAGAAAGTTATTTAGAAGATATAGAGCCATGGAAGATTACATTGGCAAATACAGGATTGAAAACGCTGACTGCAGGGAGAATTTTAAAAATTAAAGATTATATTGGAGACGACGAGGAATTTATGCTTACCTATGGAGATGGGGTAGGAAATATAAATATAGATGAACTACTTAAATTCCACAGATCTCATGGGAAATTGGCAACTATTTCCGTTGTAAAACCGGATGGTCGTTTTGGAGCAATTAAAATCAATGAAGGAACCGGAGAGATATTAAATTTTAAGGAAAAGGCAAGGAAAGATCAGTCATGGGTGAATATTGGGTATATGGTATTTAACCATAGGGTCTTTGATTATCTGGGGGATGGAAGTGAAATGCTGGAAGCAATGCCATTTGAGAGGCTTGCAGGTGACGGACAAATGATGGCATATTGTCATGAAGGGTTTTGGTCACCAATGGATACTGTTCATGACAGGGCGTATTTGGAAGAGCTTTGGGGGAGAGGAGAGGCTCCGTGGAAATTGTGGTAGTGTGAGATAAGACTTGTAAGCAAATTAAATATAGGGATGTTTATTGGTATAAATAATATAGATAAAATAAAATTGGTACAGGGGATATTATGAAAAAAGTAAAGTTATTTGATTGTACAATTCATGAGGGAGGTTATAGAAATCAGTGGAAATTTTGTGGAAATGAAAAACAGTTACAAGGATGGATAGGTGAATTGTCACTTATTGGGGCTGATGTTATAGATATTGGAGTGATTGGTGGTGGAAAGTATGTAAATGGTGGTAGTTCGTACGAAACGTTAAACCAAATTCCGGTTAAATATCTCAGCTCTGAAAGGGAATATTCTGTTTCAATTATTGATTATAGAAGTTTTAAAATTGAAAATTTAATTAAGATTCCAAAAGTTAATTTTCTTCGTTTGACAGTTACAATTAATGACCAAATAGAAATATTGAATTTATTTTGTAAGAAAGCAAATGAAAATGGATATAGATTGATTATATGTATTGAAATAAAGCCTGAGGATAATATAGATGAAATCTCTAGATTTATAGAAAAAATTTGTTTTGACGATGTATTAGTATTTGATGATATTTTTGGAACATATGAAGAAAAAAAGTTGATAGATTGTTTTGAAAGGGCAAATAAAGTTTTAGCTACTAGCGTTGCGCTGGGATTTCGTGGTAGAAACTCAAGGTATCAGTCACAAGGAATTATAGAATATTTAATAAAATTTATAGAAGAAAGAGATTTTATAATTGAAGCATCCATATTAGGAATAAGTAGGAATGTTAGCTTAATAGAATTGGAAGTAGAAGCTACATGGTTAAATGATAGGAATAATGGAAAATTTGAGCTTACAAGAATAGAGAAAGTAATGGATGTTATTCTAAAAAGTGTAAATAATAATGTGCAATGGAAAGTTGATAGACTTTCAACTATAATTTGCGATAATGCTGTTAATTATTCATACAGAGATATAGTTAATACAACCTATATTACAAGTGAAGAATTAGCACACATCACAAGGGAAATACCAAATAAAGAACGTGAATATTTTAATTTAAATAGGAGCCTTCAAAAATTAGAAAAGTGTAGAGAAAATTTTTTTAAGAACAAATTAGCAGTTATTATTTGGGTAGATAAGGCTTCTGTTGAATTGCTAAATATATATTTACGCATGCAAATTTCAAATATTGCACAAAGTAGGATAAATGTATACATTTGTAATAAATCTAAAGTAGATAAGATTGTAATAGATGAAAAATTTTTTAAATTAGAGATATTAAATTTACATTTTGCAAATACTCCAAAAGATGTAATAAACACTATTTATTTTATATGTGAGAACTATGAATATGTATGGATAAATCAACCGGAATTTATAATACAATTTCAAAAAATTGGAGGTTTATTACCATTTTTAAAAAAGGAAGCTGATATTATTGTAATTGAGAACAATTGGAGAGGAGAAGAAAAGGAAGGTACATACATATATGATAATAATATAGATATTTTGTTAAGGTATTTTATAAATATATATGCAGTAGGTACGGTAATCTATTCTATCCAATTTATTAAAAATCTATATTATGACCATGATTTACATAACATGATGTATGAAGAAGATTTAGTAGAAAAGATTTTTAGATATATAGACAAAAAAAAAATAAATTGTATTGGATGTATTGATATAATTTATGATATTAGTAATTTTAATCATATATTTGGAATTGAATATTATATAGATAAGTGGACAAATAAGTTAGAAAAAATTGTTCAAAATATGCCAGGTATATGTGAAGAAGAAAAGGCAAAAGTAGTTGATTTAAAAGGCAGCTTTTGGGATCCATTTACCAAACAACGTATTATAAATCTTAAAATGCAAAATGCCTTTTTGATTGCTGATAAGAAAAAGAATATAGCCCAAAATAATCTTTTAATTGCAAAAAGTCCTAAAAAATTTGGAAGATTTTTGTTGTTTTATAAAGATAAGGCAATTGGTAAATTTGCCAAGTTTTCTGTGAGAAAAGTAAAAAACATAAGTAAGAATATAAAAAAATCTTTTGGGAAATATAACGGAATTAATTTTGAAGCAAATGTGAATTGTATTGTTCCAAAAGATGAAGTTCCATCAAGATTGGTATTCGGGAATTTAAACCATATACAAGAACCATGGATTACAATAGTGATACCAGTATATAAGCGTGCAGACTTGTTAGAAGATACTATTAACAGTATTTTACAGCAAGAAGATATAAAACATCCATGGGAAATAGTAGTTGTTGACAATGAGGAATTGGAATATGGAGTTGTTAATGAAATAGAAAGGCTTATTCGTAAAATAAATAATCCAAGAATTTTGTATTATCGTAACGAAAAAAATATAGGAGTTGCGGGAAACTATAATAGAGGGATTGAGCTAGCGCGCGGCAAATGGGTTTCTATGGTACATAGTGATGATCTATTGGTTAAGGGCTATCTAAGCAGAATAGAAAGAATTCTTGAACTCTATACAAAAAGAATTGGAAAAAATATTGGGTATATTTCTTCATCATATTTATCTTTTTATTCAGAAAATATAAAAGAAGATAACTATTGGAAAAATGAGTTAAAGATTAGAGATGAAGAGATATATGAAAAGCAGGAAAAAAGGATTCCAGTGTTGATAAGAGTTAGGAGAATTGAATTTATGATAACAGGAGCAGTGGGGGTTTCATTACCGTCCAATGGAACTGTTATGAATAGAGCGGCTATATTAGAAATGGGAGGGTTTAATGATGATTTGGGTATATGCGCAGATATGGTACTTCCTTTACGGTTAATGAAAAAATATGCAGTTTATCGAACAGATGAAGTAATGGGACATTACAGAGTTGGAAAAAGAAATATTTCTGCTTCGGATGATAATGCCTATAAGGTTGAAAAAAATTATTATGATATTAGGGAGTTCTATTATCGCAAAAATTTTTTTTATAGATTTATAGGATTTATATTTCGGCAGCAACATTTTTTTACAGTTGATAAAATTTTAGGAGGAGCTTATTGGAGGGATGAAAGGATACAAATGTTTTATGAGTATCAAAAACAGCCCATACGTAACATGATTATGTTTGGAAAATTTGGTTTAGTCAATTCATTTTATAAAATGGAAAAAAGTATTGCAACAGTGAAAGCTTTGGTCAGAGCAAAGATTAGTAGAAAATAAATATTGAATGTATAAAGGAGAAAAAATGAAATCTTGTAAAAAATGTTTTGAGTATGCATATGTATTTGTGGGTGGTGATGTTAGATTTTGCCCTTGGAATGGTATTGTTATTGGGAATTTGAAAAGAAATACATTAGAGGAAATCTGGCATAGCGCAGAAGCGGAAAAGGTTAGGAAGGCTTTTGTCAGAGGAGAACTGCTTGGATGTAATGAACAATATTGTCCGGACTGTATTAATGAAAGTACCACATTAGACATAGATGAAGAAGATTTAAGACGTTTGTATACAGACTTGCCTGAGATTCCTTCACAAATCAGTTTAGCTTATGATGAAAGATGTAACCATGCATGTCCATCATGCAGGCACGAATTTTTTTGTGCAAGTAAGGAATATTTGGAGGATCTAGAAATTATAACACAAAATATAGAACCGTATATAGGACGGGTGAAACATATAGCAACAAATGGAATCGGAGATTTATTTGTTTCTCATGAAATATTAAATATGTTGTCCAGATTTCGTCCAAGTGATCCAGAGTTTTATATGTTTATTGAAACTAATGGAGTTTTATTTAAAAATAATTGGGAAAAAATAAAACACCTTGCGAATAAACGCAATATAGTGTCCATAACTCCAAATAGCTTTGATCGTGAAACTTATAAATATTTAGCAGGAAGAGATGATCTGGAAAAATTTGAAGAAAGTATGGCATTTATCACAAAACTTAAGCATGAAGGAGCAATTGGTAGAATACGGATTATTATGGTTATTCAGGATAGTAATTTTAGACAGATACCGCAATTTATTAAAAAATGTATAGAATATGATGCTGATGATATTGTACTCAGACCCATTTTTAAGTGGTTTGGAATGCAGGAAGATGAATTATTATATAAGAATGTATTGAATCCTTGCCATCCTTATTATCAAGAATATTTAGAAGTTATACAAGATCCTATATGTCAGGATCCAAGGGTGTATAATTGGGGATTTGATGTAGAGCAGGAGGCTATACCATTTCCGACTTTGGAAATGAAAAGAAAATATGAAGAATTGAAAAATTCTGATATTAGTGAAAAAAGTGGAATAAATGAATTAAAAGACAAGATAAACTGCCAAACTAGTGAAAATTATAATATTCAGAAACAATTAATCTATCAAATGGAAGTAAATGCTGAATTACAAAAACAGTTGTTTAATGAAATACAAATAAAAGAAGCTATGAAGAATGGATATAGTTGGAAATTGACGGCTCCATTAAGAAAGATTAGAAGGATATTTAAGAAGTAAGATGAAAAAATATGAATTTAAAAAATTATATTATTTTTTAATTATGTATGACAGGAGAAAAAAATGAGGTCTTGCAGGAGGTGCTTTGAATTTGCATATGTGTTTGTTGGAGGGGATATTAAATTTTGTACATGGAATGGCATAGTAATCGGAAATTTGAAAAAGAATACTTTAGAAGAAATATGGCAGAGCGATAAAGCTAACTATATCAGAAAGGCATTTATCAAGGGAAGTTGGCTGGATGTAATGAACAATATTGTCCAGACTGTATAAATAAAAGCCCCGTTTTGGAAATTAAAGAAGAAGAGTTAATACAACTAAATGAAGATTTGCCTTCAATTCCTTTACGTATAAGTTTGACTTATGATGAAAGATGTAACCATGCGTGTCCGTCACGCAGGCATGAATTTTTTGATGCTAGTAAAGAATATAAAAAAGATCTAAAAATCATAACAAAAAATATAGAGCCATATATTGGAAAGGTAAAATATATTGCAACAAATGGAATGGGAGATTTATTTGTTTCCCATGAAATTTTGGATATGTTATCTAGATTTCACCCACAGGACCCTGAATTCTATATGTTTATTGAGACGAATGGTGTCTTATTTGAAAGAAAACTGGAACAAAATAAAGCATCTTGCAAATAACCGTAATATAATATCCGTAACACCAAATAGCTTTGATAGAGAAACATATAGGTATCTTGCGGGTAGAGATGATTTATATAAATTTGAGGAAAGTATGGCCTATATTACGAAACTTAAGCATGAAGGTGCAGTGGGAAAAATTCGAATTATCATGGTTATACAAGATAGTAATTTTAGACAAATTCCACAATTTATACAAAAGTGTATAGAATATGATGCAGATGATATTGTATTAAGGCCTATATTTAAGTGGTTTGGAACGCAAGAAGATAAGTTATTATTTAAAAATATGCTTAACCCTTGTCATCCTTATAATAATGAATATTTAGATGTTATTAAAGAGCCCATATGTCAGGATTCGCGAGTATTTAATTGGGAATTTGATGTAAAACAGGAAGCAATTCAATTTACAACATTGGAGATAAAAAGGAAATATGAAGAATTGATGAATATTAAATATGAAGAGGGATATGTAATAACTGAACTGAAAGAACAAATTAATTATCTGTTTAGTGAAAAGTGTGAGATGCAAAAGAAATTAGAAGTTCAAGTGAAAGAAAATGAAGAATTACAAAGACGGTCACTTGTATAGCATAAATAAAATATCTAACTAAATATTTATTCTTATTCATTTTTATCCAAACATAATAGGATAGTTATTAATTATTCAATGTTCTAGTACTACAGCGTACATTTGATAGATTACTCACTTTTGCAAAGAAATTCTCGTGAAATTAACAGTAATTATAGCCGAATGTCGCAGTTTCACATAGGCTAATTTTGAAATGTTTGCTCTAGAGCGTGTTTGAAAAATGCTTCCCATGTTGGAAATGATTTTTCAAACACGCTCTAGAAGAAACTGGGACATATATACTTTTATCCTTAAGAATTTATAGATTAAATAGTTAGGAGATAGATAATGAAAACATTGTATTTTCATATTGGTACTTCGAAGACTGGAACAACAGCTATACAGTCGTTCTGTTATAAGAATAGGGATATATTAAAAAATAAAGGTATAATTTACCCCATTTCTATGGGAGGTATACCAAGTGAATCTTTTGAATTCACAGATGGAAATTTAGGAGATAATTTATCAGCATGTACATCTTTAGAAGAAAAAGCAAAGAAAATTTATAGCTTAATAAGTAATAATGAAAAAACGCTTATATCATCAGAAAGGATTTGGTTTGAAATAAAAGATAAACAAACTTTTTTCAACATTTAAAAAATTTTGACCCAGATCTTCAGATTATAGTTATAGTTTATTTACGGAATCAATGTGATTATTTTGAATCAACTTTTCGACAGTTAGTTAAATGTTCTAATATGACATTAAAGGTGGGAGAAGCATATAACTATATTGTTAATGGAGTAAACCTGATTAATTGTCCAGAAATAAGCAAAGACCAAATATGGCACTTAAAAATGTCTTTAGATTATTACACAAATATTAAACAAATAGAAAAAATAATAGGTAAAAAAAATATCATTATTAGAAATTATGATCAAATTATTAATTTAAATAAGGATATTTGTGAAGATTTTTTAGAATGTATAGGAATTGACATAAGTAATAACTTTGAAATTTCACATGATAAATTGATTAATCCGTCACTTAATATTGATATGCTGGAAATAAAGAGATTAGTAAATTATTGGGCAGAAAAATATGGAGAGAAAAAAGTGGATGAGGTTTTTCTTTTATCTATTATGGAGGGAATGTTTGTTGGGGGAAAAAGAAAATCTATTGGCTCAGTGAAAAAAATTGATAAATATTTAAGCTATGAACAAGAGTTGAAAATATGGGAAATGTATCAAGAAATGAATAATAAAATAGCATTAGAGTTTTTTAATACTAAAGAAGAATTATTTTTCAGTCCAAAATTAGATAAATGTAGTGCTGGCTATAAAAGTGAGTTGCTTGAAAACTCAATCATTGTTATGGCAGGTTCATTATTAGAAATGGATAAGAAATTGGAAAAACTTTCAGAGCAAATTTTGGATAAACAACAAGAGATTGATGCGATGAAAAGTGGATATTCATGGAGGCTTACAGCACCATTAAGAAAAATTAAAAGGTTATTTAGAAAAGTAAAAAAGTGTAGTGTCAGGGGGAATCTCTGAAGAGTAGATGAAGTAAAAAGGAATTAATATGAAAAAATTATATATACATATTGGTACTCCAAAAACTGGGACATCATCATTACAACATTTTTTCTTACTAAATAGAAATATTTTAGAAAAAAAAGGATTATTTTATCCCATTTGGTCTAAACATTTAGCTTGGGGAGGGAAAGATTCCACAGATGGAAATTTTGGTTGGATAGAGAGAAGTAATTTGGAAGATTGGCAAAAAAGAGAAGAGATCAGTAAATTATTTCAAGATCATAATGATATTTTATTATCAACAGAAAATATTTGGTTGGAGGTTGTGGATAAAAAATCATTTATAAGTAATATAAAAATGATAGCGGATGATATTGAAGTTAAGGTTATCATATATTTGAGAAAACAGGTTGATTATTTCGAATCTCAGTATAGAGAATATGTCAGATTAATTTTAACTAGAGGGTCTTTTGTAGATATCTGTGGTACTGATAATTTGGAAATGGAAAATGTAAAGAAAAGCTTGAATTATTATTCAGTTTTGGAAGAAATGGCAGATGTAATTGGCAGGAAAAACATACTTGTCAGGCCTTATGAGAAAGGTCAATTTAAAAATGGAAATATTATAGAAGATTTTCTGGAATTAATAGGTTTGTCTTTAAACGATGAGTTTATTCTATCTGAAAGAAATTATAATCCTTCAATGAGCAATGCTGCATTAGAAATGAAGCGTTATATGAACTTATCAAGTATTGCTACTCAAAAGAATATGAATGATTGTTTTTATGATGTTTTGATGGAAGACGGAGTAGAAGAGGGTAGTGAAAAGGAGTGTGCTCATTTTAAAAGTTTACTTAGTTTTTCTCAGCGTCAGGAATTTATGAAAAATTATGAAGATATAAACAGAAAAATTGCAGTAGATTATTTAAATAGAGAAAATGGAATATTGTTTTATAAAAAGGATAATGAAAATTTAGCAGGTGCATCTGTTCCAACACATGATTTACTTAAGCAGACAATCAGGTTTTTTACATCAGTAATACTGATAAAAAATAAAGAAATTATTTCCTTGCAAAAAGAAACAGAAGAAATAAAGCGGAATAATGAAAGAACCAATCAGGAAAATAATAAAAGAGATGAAGAGTTGCAATTAAGCCAACAACAGCTTCAGGATGAGATAACAAAGTTAGCTGGAGCAATAGAAGAAATAAAGACAAAAGAGGAAAATCTTTCATTACAACTACTGGAAAAACAACAGGAGATTAACAACATCAAAAATGGTTACTGTTGGAGAATTACAGCGCCACTTAGAATGATAAGAAGATTTTTTATACGAAACTGATAGAAACGAGGAATTTTTATGAGTGAACTCTCACATTTAGACAAGCTTGAAGCGGAAGCAATATACATTATTAGGGAAGTGGCAGCGGAATGTGAAAAGCCTGTTATGCTCTATTCAATTGGCAAAGACAGTTCAGTAATGCTTCATCTTGCATTAAAGGCGTTTTATCCTGAAAAGCCACCTTTCCCTTTTATGCACATTGACACAACATGGAAGTTTCGGGAAATGATAGAATTTCGTGACAGAATAGCTTTAGAAAAGGGAATAGAAATGCTGGTCTATACCAATGAAGAAGGTGTAAGACAGGGAATTAATCCTTTTGACCATGGCGCGGCTTATACAGATATTATGAAAACACAGGCATTGAAACAGGCTCTATCCAAATATGGATTTACGGCAGCTTTTGGGGGCGGGCGCAGGGATGAAGAAAAATCCCGTGCGAAAGAAAGGATATTTTCATTCCGCAACAGCGAACAGGCATGGGATCCCAAAAACCAGCGACCGGAAATGTGGAATTTATATAATACTCAGATACATAAAGGAGAGAGTATAAGAGTGTTTCCAATTTCGAACTGGACGGAAAAGGATATCTGGCAGTATATTGCACGTGAAAAAATTGAGATAGTTCCATTGTATTTTGCGAAAGTACGGCCCGTTGTTTACAGAGACGGCAATATCATTATGGTAGATGATGACAGAATGAAACTGTTCCCGGATGAAAAAATAGAATATAAAAGTGTACGATTCAGGACTCTTGGTTGTTATCCATTAACGGGCGGAGTAGAGTCTGTGGCTGATTCATTGGAGAAAATAGTTGAAGAAACGTTAAGCGCTGTTAATTCAGAGAGGACAAGCCGTGTAATTGACCATGAAGCAGCAGGAAGTATGGAAAGACGAAAGAGAGAAGGATATTTTTAATATGAATGGATTATTAAAGTTTATTACCTGTGGAAGTGTGGATGATGGCAAATCAACATTGATTGGTCATATGCTTTATGATGCGAAACTTTTATATGCAGATCAGGAGCAGGCATTGGAACTTGATAGTAAAGTTGGGAGCAGGGAAGGGAAAATTGATTATTCTTTGCTTTTAGACGGGCTGATGGCAGAGCGGGAACAGGGAATTACAATAGACGTAGCTTACCGTTATTTTACTACCGAGCATAGAAGCTTTATAGTAGCTGATACACCAGGACATGAGGAATATACAAGAAATATGGCAGTGGGAGCGTCTTTTGCTGAGCTGGCTGTAATTTTAGTAGATGCAACGAAAGGGATACTTATCCAGACCAGACGCCATGCCAGGATTTGCGCTTTGATGGGAATCAGGCATTTTGTATTTGCCATTAATAAAATGGATTTAGTGCATTATGACAGACAAAAATATGAAAACCTGACAAAAGAGATTAAAAAGCTTGCGGTAGAACTTGATTTAACTAATATTGTTACAATTCCGGTGTCTGCAACGGAAGGGGACAATGTAACCAAAGGCTCAGGCCATATGCCATGGTATAAAGGAAAAACATTGTTAGCATTTTTGGAAACTGTTGATACGGATGACGGGACAGAAGAAGAAGGTTTTGTGATGCCCATACAAAGGGTATGCAGACCGAACCATACATTCCGTGGTTTTCAGGGGGAAATTGCCTGCGGTCAGATTTGTGCAGGTGAAAAGGTAACTGTACTTCCAAGCGGAGAAGAGGCGGAAATAAAATCTTTGCTTGTGGCAGATAAGGAAGTACAGACAGCTGTAAAAGGACAGCCGGTTACTGTTTCACTGGACCGGGAAGTTGATATATCCAGAGGATGTGTGCTAAGCCATGGTACAAAATTAAAGGTAACGAATATGTTTACAGCCACATTATTGTGGATGGATGATGCGGAACTGGTTCGTGGGAAAAATTACATGATAAAGGTGGGAACCAGACTGATTCCTGCAACTGTCATGGATATTAAGAAAAAGATAGACATTAATATGGGAACAGATGCTTTGGCAAAACAGATATATAAAAATGAAATAGCTGTTTGTGATATTGCAATGTCTGATGTAATTGTTTTTGCTCAGTTTGACAAACATAAGTCAGTGGGAAGTTTCATCCTGACTGATAGAGTTACCAATATGACTTCAGCTTGCGGCGTTATTAATCATTCTCTGCGCCGATCAGAAAATCTGGTATGGCAAAAGAGTGATATATCTCGTGAACTGCGGTCGAACAGTCTGGGACAAAATCCTCTGACAGTGTGGTTTACAGGACTTTCAGGTTCAGGTAAATCTGCATTGGCAAATGAGGTGGAAAAGGTATTGTGTACTGGCGGCAGACATACGATGCTGCTGGATGGAGACAATATCCGCATGGGACTTAATAAAGATTTAGGATTTGAAGAGAGAGACAGAATAGAAAATATCCGACGGATAGCGGAAGTATCAAGACTGATGAATGAGGCAGGGCTGATTGTGCTGACTGCCTTTATATCACCATACCGAAGCGACAGACAAAGCGCCAGAGACATTATCGGAGAAAAGAACTTTATTGAAATATATGTAAGCACACCTTTGGAGGAATGTGAAAAACGGGATGTCAAAGGATTATATAAAAAGGCACGGGAGGGAGAAATACCTAATTTTACAGGAATATCCAGTCCCTATGAAAAGCCTGAAAATCCGGATATAACAATAGACACCAGTAAATGTTCTCTGGAAGATGCTGTTTCGATGATAGTGAAAAAACTTAATGAATATTTATAGCGCTTTGTTTGGATGCAGGCAGGAAATGGAGATGAACTAATTTGAAAAAAAGAAAAGTATTATTTTTGCTGTTGTTGTGCATAGTGGCGGCAGGGGTATTTGTGGGATGTGGAAATCATGCTTCTGAGGGCGAAGGTGAGTCCCCTGCAGAGCTGCTAAATGTATCTTATGATCCTACGCGGGAGTTTTATGTGGAATATAACAAAATATTCAGTGAATATTGGAAAGAAAAAAGTGGGGAAGAGGTAACAATAACGCAGTCTCATGGTGGTTCAGGTTCACAGGCCCGTTCCGTAATTGAAGGGAATGATGCAGATGTGGTAACCCTTGCCCTTGCCCGTGATGTGATGGCAATTGAGGATGCAGGTATGATTGAAAGCGGATGGATGGAGGAACTGGATGAAAGTAGTTCACCTTACACATCAACGATTGTATTTCTTGTGCGGAAGGGTAATGAAAAAAATATAACAGATTGGGACGATTTAATAAAGGATGGGGTGGAAGTAATTACACCAAATCCCAAAACTTCCGGCGGAGCATGTTGGAACTTTCTGGCAGTATGGGCATACCAACAGAACCAAAATGGAAATGATGAAAATGCAACAAAAGAGTTTATGAAGAAACTGTATCACAATGTACTTGTGCTGGATTCAGGTGCAAGAGGAGCCACCAATACATTTGTTGAAAACAAGCAGGGGGATGTTTTAATTGCCTGGGAGAATGAAGCATATTTGGCAATGGAAGAATACCCGGAGCAGTTTGAGATTGTAACGCCAAGCATTAGTATTTTGGCGCAGCCGTCAGTGGCGGTGGTGGACCAAAATGCAAAAAAACATGGAACAGAAGAAATTGCAAAGGCGTATCTGGAATATTTGTACAGCGACAAAGCCCAGCGTCTGGCGGGAGAACATTTTTACCGGCCCTCAAATCAGAACATTCTAAATGAATTTTCCAGTCAGTTTGATTTACAGATGAATCTGGTGACGATTGATGATTTTGGAGGATGGCAGAAAGCATATAAGGATTATTTTGATGATGGTGCGGTTTTTGACCAGATATATGGAGAGTAAAAGATGCAGTATCGCAGGCGATGCCTGCGATATGCGGGGGTATATAAATGAGAGGAATATTCGCAGAATGGAACAACAGATTGTTAAAGTAGTAAATAAGCGGGCTGTTAAGGTGATACCAGGTTTTGGAATATCCCTGGGAGTGACCCTTACAATGCTGGGAATGCTGGTTTTAATTCCTTTGGCATCCCTGTTTATGAATGTAAGTAAGTTAAGCATACAGGAATTCCTTGCTGTTATCACCTCCAGGCAGATTGTTTCCGGTTATATGGTGAGTTTATCCAGTGCCTTTATAGCGGCCGTTATTAATGCTGTGTTTGGTATGATACTGGCATGGGTATTAGTCAGGTATGAATTTCCGGGGAAATGGCTTATGGATGGAATGGTAGAATTGCCCTTTGCGCTTCCGACAGCGGTGGCAGGTATATCCCTAACCTTCCTGTATTCAGACCGTGGATGGATAGGCTTCCTTTTTAATAAAGCAGGAATTAAAATTGCATACACGCGTGTAGGCATTGTGATAGCCATGATATTTGTGGGAATTCCTTTTGTTGTAAGAGCGGTACAGCCAGTGCTTGAAAAGTTGGACAGGCAGTATGAAGAGGCGGCCGAAATGCTTGGAGCAGGAAAAGTCTGCATTTTTTTTCGTGTGGTTCTTCCGGAAGTATTTCCGGCGCTTTTAGCAGGATTTGGTTTGGCGTTTGCAAGAGGGATTGGAGAATATGGGAGTGTGGTATTTATTGCCGGGAATATTCCATACAAAACACAAATTGCTCCTGTGCTGATAATGTCAAAGCTTGAACAATATAAATATGCAGATGCCACAGCCATAGCGCTGGTTTTGCTCATATTGTCTTTTGTGCTGATGTTTGTAATTAATTCTCTTCAAATTTATATGCAGAAATTTGTAAAAGAATAACCTGATACTAATGGAGAATGGATATGCAGAAAGACAACCTGAGATCTTATGAAAAGGATATGGTGGGAGATGGGATAAACTCCCTGCAAAAGGTAATTGAACCACCAAGAGATAGTTCTAATTTTTTTGTGAAATATATTTTGATAGGAATAAGCATATTATTTTTATTTGTAATGCTGATTATGCCGCTAGCGGTAATTGTGGCAAACGCATTGAAGGATGGATGGAAAGCTTATACGGAAGCAGTGATGGATGAATACACGATTAAAGCATTACAATTAACGTTATTGGCTACAGTTATTTCAGTGGCAGTTAACACCATATTTGGATTATTTGCTTCGTTTCTGTTATCAAAATTTTATTTTAGGGGTCGTCAGATACTGGCAGCATTAATAGATATCCCATTTTCAATTTCTCCTGTTATTGCCGGATTGATTTTCATATTAACCTTTGGAAATATTGGATGGATGGGAGATTTTTTAGACCAGCATAATATTAAAATTGTTTTTGCAGTGCCCGGAGTTATTCTGGCAACTACATTTGTTACACTTCCTTTTGTGTTTCGGGAATTATTTCCGGTAATGAATGCACAGGGAAAGCAGGAGGAAGAAGCGGCGGCTTTGTTTGGGGCAAAAGGTATTACAATTTTCAGAAAGATTACCTTTCCGCATATTAAATGGGCATTATTTTATGGAGTTATCTTGTGTACGGCAAGGGCCATGGGAGAATTTGGAGCGGTGTCCGTCATTTCAGGGCATTTGAGAGGGAAAACTAACACACTTCCCCTTCATGTGGAAATTCTATACAATGAGTTTAATACCACAGAGGCTTTTGCAGTATCGTCTATACTGGTTATACTTGCCATATTAATATTGATTGCAAGAAATATTATGGAATGGAAAAGAAAGTGAGTAAGGATTGCCATGTATGTGGAAATGAGAAATATTTATAAAACATTTGATGGATTTCATGCCTCGGATGATGTGAATTTTCAGGTAGAAAAGGGACATTTAGCGGCGCTCCTTGGACCCAGTGGAAGTGGAAAAACCACAATTCTCCGAATGATTGCGGGACTGGATATGCCTGATTCCGGGGAGATAATTATAAATGGCAGAATCGTAAATGAGATACCAGGCAGTAAGAGGGGGATAGGGTTTGTTTTTCAAAACTACGCTTTGTTCCGGTATATGACAGTAGCTGATAATATTGCCTTTGGGCTGGAAGTGCAGAAAAAAAGTAAAACAGAGATAAAGGCGCGTGTATCGGAACTATTGGAACTGGTTTCTATGGCGGACTTAGGAAAGAGATTTCCCCATCAGTTATCTGGCGGACAGCGTCAGCGGGTAGCATTTGCACGGGCGCTTGCGCCAAATCCACAGCTACTTTTATTGGATGAACCCTTTGCGGCAATTGATGCAAAAGTGCGCCGTGAACTCCGTGCATGGCTTCGGGAGATGATTAAACAAGTCGGGATCACAAGTATTTTTGTGACACATGATCAGGAAGAAGCTATGGAAGTAGCTGACAGGATCATTATTACAAATCAGGGAAAAATAGAACAGATTGGTACGCCGGAGGAAGTCTGTCAGAATCCCCGGACGGATTTTGTAAGAAGTTTTATTGACTATAATATAAAATGAGGAAAATGAAAAATGTATACAAGGGAATTAACAGCAGCAAAAAAATATGCACTTAAAGCCGGAAAAGCAATTATGGAGATTTATAATACTGCCTCTGATATGCAGGTGGAGTATAAAGATGGGGATATGCCTTTGACCGTGGCAGATAAGGAAGCAAATCAAATAATTGTAATGGGATTAAAAAAGGAGTTTCCGAATCATTCAGTTCTGTCAGAAGAAGAGAAGGACAATCCGTGCCGGCTTGAGAATGACTATTGCTTTATTGTTGATCCACTGGATGGCACCAAAGAGTTTATCAAACGTAATGATCAGTTCACGGTAAATATTGCATTATCCTATAAGCATTGTCCGGTGATGGGGGTGATATATGTGCCTGTGACCGGAGATTTATATTATGCGCAAAAGAATTATGGAGCATATGTGAGAAGTGCAGATGGAGCAGAAAGAAGGCTTAGAGTTTCTGAAAACAGAGACATTTCCTCCCTGAAGATGGTAATCAGCGCTTCCCATGAATGTGAGGAAATAAAGAAATTGATTGATAAGTATAAAATAAAAAATTTTGTTAAGGTGGGAAGTTCCTTAAAGGGATGTATGATTGCAAGCGGGGTAGCAGACGTTTACTACAGATATAATCCCACTATGGAATGGGATACGGCAGCTATGCAGTGTATTACTGAAGAGGCAGGGGCAGTATTTTACCAGATGGACAATACCCCAATGTATTATAATAGAAAAGATAGTATTAACAGAAAAGGTTTTTACATTCTTAATCACAAGGCAAATTTTTTAACATTAGAATAAGGATAAAAGGCAGGTTGTTATGGTAATGATAAATATTGCAATGATTTTGGTGCCAGCAGCTTTGGCGTGGGGAATTCATATTTATTTAAAACATGGAGATATAAGTGGAAAAAGAAAATTGTTTTTGGGTATATTATATGTTCTTCTGATTAATGGGTGTACATATGTTGTATCCTATTTGAGAGACGTTAAAAGGATAGATTTTGGCAATATGACAATGTCCTACAAAATCAAATACTGTGGGATGAGTTGTGTTTTTGCATGTATTATTCCATTTTTGGTGTGTTTTTTGACAGAGGAACAGATTACTATTAAAGGTGTACAAAAATATGTACATCGTTTTTTTAAAGATATAAAAAAATATTTTTATTATGCAATAAGATCGGCGAAGGCAGACTTGCGCGCAGAAGTTGCAAATTCTTTTTTAGACTGGCTTTGGTGGCTGATAGAGCCATTTTGTATGGTGTTAATTTACACTTTTGTATTTGGTACAATCATGAGAGCGGCTGAAAAATATTTTCCTGTCTTTATTTTTTTTGGGCTGATAATGTTTAGTTTCTTTTCAAGAGGGATAAATGGTAGTGTTGACATTGTCAGGGGGAATAAAGGAATTGTTACAAAAGTATACCTTCCAAAATATATTTTGCTGTTGGCGCGAATGTTTGTGAATGGTTTTAAAATGATGATATCATTTGGGGTTGCGGCTGTAATGCTTTTTTTCTTCAAAGTTCCAATAACAAGAAATATTCTTTGCTTTTTCCCGATAGTGTTTGTTTTATTTATTTTTACTTTTGGTGTGGGAACCATATTGATGCACTATGGGGTTTATGTATCTGACTTATCATATATTGTTGGAATATCTACCAATATGTTGATGTATCTGTCTGGCATTTTTTATTCAATTAGTAAAAAAGTTCCAGACCCTTTTGGAGAACTACTTGAAAAGTTTAATCCGGTTTCTTTTTTAATTGCATCCATGCGAAATGCAGTTTTGTATGGAGAAACTCCTGACTGGCGGATGCTTGGAATATGGGCGCTTATCTCTTTAGTGTTAAGTGCACTTGGTATATTTACAATATACCACAATGAGAATTCATATGTGAAGGTGATTTAATGGACAAGGAAAAGGTAGAAAATGCAATAGAAGTAAGAAATGTATCTATTTACTATCAAATTTTAAATAATATTTCCATAAGAAAGAGTTTTTTCAAGAAAAAAGAAAGAAATATAATGTTTGAAGCTGTAAAGAATGTTTCTTTTTCTGTAGAAAAGGGAGGAATTCTTGGCATTATCGGAAGAAATGGCAGTGGGAAATCCACTCTGCTCCGTTCGATTGCTGGAGTATTTTCGCCAAATGAAGGAACGATTGATTTAAAGGGACATACGGTTTCGCTGATGGCTCTGGGAGTTGGATTTAAGGATGCGCTAACTGGCAGGGAAAATATCATTTTAAGCGGAATGTTGCTTGGATTTTCTGAAAATGAAATTGAGAATAAAATGCAGGAAATTATTGAATTTGCAGAGATTGGAGAATTTATAGACAGGCCAGTCCGCACCTATTCAAGCGGCATGCACTCAAAACTTGCTTTTGCCATTACTGCAATGCTGGAAACAGATATTATGCTGGTAGATGAGGTGTTAAGTGTAGGGGATGAACGTTTCCGGAAGAAAAGTCTGGCGAAAATGAAGGAACTGATTACGGATAAAGACAGAACAGTAATTATTGTATCCCATGATATGAAAACGTTAAGAGAGCTATGTCATGAGGTTTTATGGATACATAATGGAGAAGTAAAAGAGATTGGCAAACCAGAAAAAGTCATAGCTGATTATATAAAATTTATGGCATGATGATAAATCTGGTGAAAGTTGAATGGAGGGATTTGCACTGTGAACAAAGACATCAATATATTTATATCATGCCATAAGCAGTGTTATATTCCCAGGCATGAGCTTTTATTCCCAATACAGGCAGGGGCTGCAGATGCTGGCATACATTTTCCCAATATGCTTCACGATGATGCAGGTGAAAATAACATTTCACAGAAAAATCCCATGTACTGTGAGCTTACCGTCCAGTATTGGGTATGGAAGAATGTGCAGGCGGAATTTTATGGTTTTTTCCATTACCGGAGATATATGTCTTTTTCTGATAAGCAATTTCCCCATAATGATTTTCAGGATATACAGGAAAAAAGATTATCGGGGAATATGCTGCGAAAATTTAATTATGATGGGGAACATATGCGGAAATTAATTAGCAGCTATGATGTGATTGCAACTTCTCCGGTACAGTTAAGGGACTTAAACAGAAAATTTCGTAATAATTATCAGCAATATACAGCTAAAGCATATGAATATAAAGAGGATATTGACCTTGTAATGGAAATAATTAAGGAAAAATATCCTTCCCATTATCCTTATGCGTATAAATATATGTATGAGACTGATTATGGATATTTTTGTAATATGTTTATTATGAAACAGGAATTATTTGGAGAGTACTGTGCATGGCTGTTTGATATTTTGGAAGAACATGAAAAGAGAAGAGATTGCAGGAATTACAGTATTGATGGATATCGGGTAAGCGGTTATTTAGGGGAGCGTTTATTTGGTATTTATTTTCTATATTTGAAAGGACAGGAAAAATACAGGACTTGTGAACTGCAAAGAATATTTTTTGAGGATACAGAAGTGAAAAAAATTTTGCCGGCAAATGTTCAAAATAATATTCCAATAGTGATGGCGGTAAATGAAAAGTATGTGCCTTTTGGAAGCGTTTTATTGTCTTCAGTTCTGGAGCACATGCGCTCTGATAACTTTTATGACATAATAATTCTTTCTCACGATATGAAAGAGTTGGAGAAACAAAAGTTAAAAAACATGACAGCAGGTTTAGACAATGTCAGTCTGCGGGTGGCTGATCCGGAGTATCTGCTGGGAAAATATCGGCTGCCTGTTAAAGCGCATTTTAGTGTGGAAACATATTACAGGCTGGTTTTACCCTGGTTTTTATCTGCGTATGATAAAGTTTTATACCTGGATGCAGATATGGTGGCGGAGGCGGATGTAGCTGAATTATATCATACAAAACTGGAAGAATATTTGCTTGGAGCAGTATACGATATTGACACGGCAGGGCTGTATAATGGATTTATGCCGGGAAAGAAGAAGTATATGGATAAGGAAATAGGACTACGTCATCCATTTGATTATTTTCAGGCAGGTGTGTTGTTGATGAATCTTTTTAAGTTCAGAGAAACATTTTCTATGGAGAAAATATTGGAAATGGCCGTAGAAAGAGACTGGCAGCTTTTGGATCAGGATATTCTGAATAAGTTGTGTGAAGGTAAAGTCAAATATCTGGATATGTCATGGAATGTGGTTTTTGATTATGGGAACATCCGAATTGACAAGATATTCCGTTTAGCTCCCCAATGGCAGTACAGGATGTATATGGAAGCTAGAAAACATCCAAAGCTTATTCACTTTGCCGGCCCTGAAAAGCCATGGCATTATCCTGATTGTGATTTCAGTGATGTGTTTTGGAAATATGCCCGGAAGTCACCTTTTTATGAATATATATTATATAAAATGCTGTCAGATGAAAAAAAGAAAAAACCAACACAGGACAGGATGTTTGAAAAGAAAAGTAATTCCCCTGTTTATAAAACGATCCGGTGTTTAAAATTATATGGTCTTGGGCAGACAATAAGGGAATGTAAAAGAGAGATAGGCAAAATAATAAGATTATGAAACTTTATATCCATTAAAAGGTACTTGATAAAATATATTTGGTAGCATATACTTGACTATAATGCTATTTATAATAGCATTATAGCAAATGGTTGTTAATATAAGATTCAGAAGAGGAACAATGTCCATGAAGCTGATTATCCAAATTCCCTGCTACAATGAAGCGGATACTTTGGAAGTAGCATTAAATGACCTGCCTGATAAGCTGGAGGGAATAGATGAAATTGAATATCTGATTGTTAACGATGGCAGTAAGGATGCTACTGTGAAGGTTGCGGAGAGATGGGGAGTTCATTATATTGTAAACTTTAATCAAAACAAAGGACTGGCAAGAGGATTTATGGCGGGGCTGGATGGATGTCTTAGAAATGGTGCAGACATTATAGTAAATACTGACGCGGACAATCAATATTGTGCGGAGGATATCCAGCGTCTTATCCAGCCAATTTTGGATGGGGAAGCCGATATGGTCATTGGTGCAAGACCCATAGATGAAACAGAGCATTTTTCATACATGAAGAAAAAGCTGCAGCATTTTGGAAGCTGGGCGGTGCGAAAGGCATCAAATACAGATATTCCTGATGCTCCAAGCGGTTTTCGCGCCATGACACGGGAAGCGGCAATGCACATAAATGTGATTAACGATTATACATATACACTGGAAACAATCGTACAGGCAGGAAGGGATAAAATTGCAATTACAAGTGTACCAATTCATACCAATTCCTATTTGCGTCCATCAAGGCTGTTTCGGGGAATCTGGTCTTATGTGAAGAAATCGGTGGTGATAATTTTAAGAGCCTATATGATGTACCAGCCTCTTAAATGTTTTACTTATTTGTCTTGCATTCCTTTATTATGCGGAATGATGATTGGACTGCGATTTTTATATTTAATTATGATAGGAGAAGGATATGGGCATGTACAATCCCTGATATTGGCATGTACCTTGGTTATTGTTGGATTTTTGACCTTTATGATTGGTCTTGTGTCAGATCTGATGGCGGCAAACCGACGGATACTCTCGGACACACAGTATCATATCAGAAGAATGGAATATGAATTTCTCATACAGAAGCAGAATGAAGAGGAAGAACAAAGGATTCAATGGAAAAGCTGTATGGGTCAGGAAAATGATAAAATTTCAGGAGAAAGGAAAAAAAGGCAAAAAACCTTTAATATGTGTTAAAGTTTTTGTGTCCGGCCCTACAAAAACAGAAAGGAACAGCGGCAATGTCTCCCTTACTTTCAATTATTATTCCCGTTTATAAGGTAGAACAATATCTTTCCAGATGTCTTGACAGTATCACAACAGAAGTGAAGGAGGAAGACATTGAAGTAATAGTGATTGATGATGGTTCACCTGATCAATCAGGTGAAATAGCAGATTTTTATGCCAGTAAATATCCATATATAAGAGTAATCCATAAAAAAAATGAAGGGGTGGCAGCGGCAAGAAATACTGGAATTGAACATGCCCAGGGAAAGTGGCTGTATTTTGCAGATCCTGACGACTATCTTGCAAAATCTGCAATCCAAATATTCCTAAAAAGAATAAACGAGAATCCGGATGCGGACATGATTCTGATGGATGCGTGGAAAAATGTTGGAAGCAGAGAATACCCCTGGGAGCACTTTCGCAGGGGATTTATTTGGGAAGATAAAAAGAAAATCAGAGCTTTACAGAGAGGAGCCCTGTACTTTCCGAGTACAGGTAATGCAACAAAAATCTCTCTTGCCGCGCCCTGGGATAAGTTATACCGCAGAGCATTTCTACAGAAAGAAAGTATATGCTTCCAGCCTAATCTGAAGGTTTTGGATGATATGGTTTTTAATGTAGCAGCTTTTGGAAGTGCACAAAAGGTAGTTTACAGTAAAGATAAAGTATATCATTACTGTTATGTGAGCGATTCCATTACTAACAGCTTTAGCCCGGATCGTATGACGCAGGACAGAAAAGTATGGAAATATCTGCAAAATTATATGACAGAATCTTTTAAGAAGGATGTCTGGGAGCCAAAGGACAAATATCAGTTTATCCAGGCATACTATCACAGAATAATAAAATCTTTCAGCATATGCTGCAGGTTATCATTTTTTAATTCTAAAAACGAAAACACGGTTAGAGACAAGATAGAATTTGTAAAAGAAGTTCTTGGAAGAGAACCATACCGGACCGCTTTTTGGAAGGGAGCATTAAGGGGGGCGGAGTGGAGATTAAAGATAATGACATGTGTTGGAAGGTGCAGATGGGGCAGAGGTGTATATTTTTTGCATTTGGTACAGAGTATTTTTAGTAAGGCTTTACATAATATTATGTGTTAATGTTGGCGGATGCAATGTTACATGATGCCATATAAATATAGCAGGTATTACTTTAAATGTTTTTCAAATAAGTCCAGGATTGCAGATGCAAGTGCTTTTGGGTTTCCCATTTCTACAAAAGTGGTATTTTCATCTGCTTGGAAAAGCTCATGATTTGCAGGGCTGTCACCTAAAATCATGGGCTTATTCATTGCTTTATAAATAAATGCCTTACCAGGAATTGTGCGTCTGGCTTTTTCAATATTTTTATTAAAATGGCCTGCAAGACATAAATCTGCCCATCCAATGTATTCCGCCAGCTGGGTCTGTGGAAGATAATCAATATATATAATGTTATTTGAATGGGGGCAGATTGCGTTTAGCCCTTTCCCTTGGATAGGACCAATAAAATAAAAAAGCAGTTTCTTATTTTCTTTTAAAAGAGACATTGCATTTAAAATTACATCAATTCCCTGCAAGGGAAGGACGCTGCCAAAATAAAGAATTATATACTTATCCTGAAGATGAGGAGGCTTGCGCTGGGGAATCGGATGATAAACAGACTGATCAGCCTGCAGATACAGAGGGAAAAGTACATCCGGAGAGGCCTGAAACTCTTTGACAAAATATTCACCATGGGCTACAGTGTCACAGATAATAAGTCTGGCAGAAGAAAGAGTGGACTGATCCAGAAAGTGGAGAAAACGGCCTGCCATGCTATCTGGAGGGATGACTTTTCGATCCAGGCAGAAAGTGTCATATAATGAAATAAAAAAGTCTATGATAATATATTTTTTTCTGAATTTCCAGCGGAAAAGAGGGAGGATCAGCTGTGGTGCAAAGCCAATAAATACAGTATCATACGGTGTGGAAGAAGTTTTTAAAAGTGAGAAAAAAACGGTTATCAGCCGAAAAAAATAATGTTTGCTTAAGGAGCCAATTATTTTACAGGAAGAGGCATTCTTTTTAATAAGATTAATTTCCTGGGCATTGCGGATATAGTCTAAGTTTTTAGTTGTAATGAATAAAACGCTTTTGTCAGTTACTTCAGGTATCATATAGTTGAAAACTCCTGCTTATTATTTAATAATATCATACCTGATAGAAATGGATTTATCAATTATATTTCCGAAGTGTTCATAAAATTTATTCAGGTGGGTTTTGAATTGTCTTTTATACAGGAATTCTCCCCCACATACTCCAAGATTAATAAAAAATTTATATTATATTAAATAAAATTATATATCTGTTTGCTATACTACTTTCTACTGGGACATAGTAATTTTATGTACAAAGGATGGGGCGGAATGGAACTGGATTTTATTGATGTATCAAGAGAGGACGGAAGCAGACGTAAACGTGTCAAAAATACATCATCGAATGCCGAAAGAGAAATAAGGGCCAGATACGCGCCGGATGATTCGGTAAGTGTATTGGATATCAGAAATACAGCAAACAGCAGAAGAAGGGTATCAGGAGACAGTGTAAGGATATCGGAGGATGGAAGGGGGGCAGGCCCCAAAAAGAGAAGACCAGATGCAGGAGGGCCGGATACCAGAAGACCAAATACCAGAAGGGTACAGGAGGGCGGAAACAGAAGTGAATCGAATGTTAGAAATGCTTCAAGAGTAAAAAAAACATCAAGGTCTGGGAATGAGTCTTATGTCAGAAGCACGTCAGCCGGCCGCGTAATGTCAGCTGCAGAGGGACAGGCAGTCAGAAGAGTAAGGCGCCAGGCAAGACCGATAGACCCGGAAGTGCAAAAAGAGCAGATACGCAGACGTCAGATAAGGCGGAAAAAACGTATATTGGCCAGATTTACCGTGATATTGTGTATGGTGCTGCCAATTGTTCTATTGGCTTTTGGATTGGTATTTATGGTAACAAAGCTGTTTATCAAAACAGAAAGTAAGGATAAAGTAAAGCCGGTTACATATGTTCAGGAAACAGAAGATATTAAAGAAGAAGGCGGGGTGTTAAAGCCATCAATACAGGAAGATTTTCTGACAATAAATGAATATTCAAGGCCGGGAGAGGAACTAAATGTAGTCAACAATATTTTTGTTCATTATACGGCAAACAAAGGAACAAGTGCGGCACAAAACAGAAGTTATTTTGAAAATCTGGGTACAACTGGTGAAACATCAGCAAGCGCACATTTTATTATTGGGTACGATGGTGAAATTATACAGTGTATTCCTTTAAATGAGATTGCCTATGCAGTGCAGAGAAGAAACCAGGATTCTATTTCCATAGAATGCTGCTACAAGCATGATGACGGACATTTTACAGACGAGACATACCAGTCTTTGCTGCAGCTAAGCGCATGGCTATTGGATAAATATAATTTGGAGCCGGAGGATATGAGAAGACATTTTGATGAGGGAGGTAAAAAGTGCCCTTTGTATTTTGTAGAGCATCCGGAGTCATGGGAACAATTTATAAGTGATCTGAGGGAGTATATTGCAAGGATAAATAAAGGAAATTAAAGGAAAAGAAAATGCGGCAACTTATGGATGCCGCATTTTCTTTTCCTTTATTATTTCTGTAGTTAGAGAGTTGTTTGAAATGAATGTCATATGTTGACAGAGAAAGAAAAACATTGTAGGATAATAACATGTGTTATACAAAAGAAAGGGTGATAATAATGGCAAGAAAAGAAACCATCACCAAAGAAACCATAATTCAGGCGGCATTTACGATCTTGCAGGAAGAAGGCATTGGGCAGGTTACGGCCAGGAAACTGGCGGCAAAGGCAGGATGCTCTACCCAGCCGATTTTTCGCTTATATAAAAATATGGAGGAACTGACAGAAGAATTGTTTGAAAAAACATGTGATTTTTTTCAGGATTATTATGGAAAGTTTCGGCGGCAGACAGTGACACCTTTTGTAAATCTTGGACAGGTGTACATAAAGTTTGCAGGTGAATATCAAAGGCTGTTTGAATTTATTTTTCTGTCATCAGACCAGTTTGGAAAAAGTAAATATGACATTGTAAATGGCAGCAGGGGATATGTGAACAAAGAAATTCAGGCGGCCAAGTCCCAGGGGTGCAAAGATGCCAGTAAGCTGTTTATGAAAATGTGGATATTTATTCATGGCGCTGCCTGTATGTCAATTACTGGTGATTATGATTTATCGGAAACAGAAACCTTGCAGGTACTTAAGGAATCTTATTACTCATTTAAATGAAGTGTTTGAAATTGGGAAGGCAGGAAAGATGGAGCAACAGGAGTACGATATTATTACCAGAATGAATGATAAATATATGAAGATGAGCAAAGGGCATAAAGCAATCGCAGCTTATATATCAGACCACTATGAAGAGGCTGTGTTTATGACGGCGGCGAAGCTGGGGGAGACAGTGGGAGTTAGTGAGTCCACAGTGGTACGGTTTGCCTCTGCCCTTGGCTATGAGGGGTACCCGGAATTTCAGAAAGCGCTGGAAAAGTGGGTAAGAAATAAGTTAAATTCTGTTCAGAAAATTGGGGCGAAATATGGAAAAAGCACACAATCGGAAATTCTTCATTCGGTACTTACAGCGGACATAGAAAAAATACAGGATACTATTGTCAATCTGGACGCAGCGGCTTTTGAGGCGGCGGTAGAGACGATTTTAGAGGCGGATACGGTTTATCTGGTTGGGGTAAGAAGCTGTGAACCTCTTGCGGATTTCCTGCACTTTTATCTGAATATGATACGGGGGAATATTGTTCTTGTTAAAACAACAAGTGTCACGGAGATGTTTGAACAAATGATACGTATTGGAGAACAGGATGCAGTTATTGGCATTAGCTTTCCAAGGTATTCCATGCGGACCCTAAAGGCAATGGAATTTGCCAATGACAGAAATGCTAAGGTGATAACGATTACAGACAGTATCCATTCTCCAATGAATTTATATTCTTCCTGTAATCTCCTGGCAAGAAGCGATATGGTTTCGATTGTGGATTCTCTGGTAGCTCCTTTGAGCGTAATTAATGCGCTGGTGGTTGCTTTATGCTTGAAACAGCCGGAATCTGTGAAAAAAAACCTGGAAACACTGGAAATGGTGTGGAATAATTATCAGGTTTATCTGAATGATGAGATTAATTTTATTGACGAAGAACCTATGCTGCACTATCCTCAAACCAGAGGACAATAGCAGTTGTTTTGGGTATTGTCGTGGAATAAAGGAAGGACAGATTTATGAAGCGTATAGTGGTAATAGGCGGCGGGGCAGCCGGCATGATGGCGGCAGTCGGGGCAGCTGGGCAGGGCGCTTTGGTTACACTGCTTGAGCAGAATGAAAAAACAGGAAAGAAGATTTACATAACAGGAAAAGGCAGATGTAATTTGACAAATGCCTGCAGCCGGGAAGAATTTTTTAATAATATAGTAAGCAATGGTAAATTTTTATATAGCGCTTTTAACTGCATGGATAATCAGTCCGTAATAAATTTTTTTGAAAAGGCAGGTTGTAGGCTGAAAACGGAGCGTGGAGAGAGGGTATTTCCCATGTCAGACCATTCTTCTGATGTGATTGCTGCATTAAACAGGCAAATGGAGAAAAGAGGGGTAAAGGTTTGGCTGCACAGTCCGGTTTCGGAAATTCTTATGGAAAACAACAATGGGGATGAGGAGAAAGAAAGAGCGGCATTAAAAAGTCGTGTTTTGGGGGTAAAGCTGAAAAATGGGACAGTGGTGGATGCGGATGGGGTTATCGTAGCCACCGGAGGTATGTCTTATGAAGCTACCGGGGCGTCTGGGGATGGCTACCGCCTGGCAGAAAAAGCAGGGCACAGCATAAAAGAGCTCAAACCGGCATTGGCGCCTTTTACCATTAAAGAAAGCTGGTGCACGGAAATGCAGGGACTTTCCCTTAAAAATGTATCGGTAGTGATAAAAAACGGAAAGAAAAAAATATATGAGGGGTTCGGAGAGATGCTGTTTACCCATTTTGGAGTCAGCGGTCCCTTAATATTAAGCGCAAGCAGTTATTATGCAAAAAAGTATAATGGAATGCAGGTGGAACTTTTAATTGATTTAAAGCCTGCCCTTACAAGAGAACAGCTGGATAAGCGTTTGCTGAGGGATTTTGATGAAATTAAAAACCGACAGTTTAAAAATGCGCTGGATGGCCTGCTTCCTTCCAAAATGGTTCCTGTTATTATACGTTTATCCGGTATATCGCCTCAAAAGCAGGTAAATGAGATTACACGTGCGGAAAGGGGCAGGATAATTGAGTGCCTGAAGGCGCTTACCCTGACAGTGACAGGAACCAGAGATTTTAAGGAAGCAATTATAACCCAGGGTGGTGTTCATGTAAAAGAAATTAATCCTTCCACGATGGAGTCAAAATTAGTTAAAGGGCTTTATTTTGCAGGAGAGGTTTTGGACCTGGATGCCCTTACGGGAGGGTTTAATCTTCAGATAGCATGGTCAACCGGATATCTGGCAGGAACCAGTGCAGCGACCGAAAATAAGGAATAAATACTTGGCAAAATTTATAATTCGTGTTATGATGAAGCATTATAATATAAGGAAATTATTTAAAACAATATAATTCAGACAGCCCGGTCTGTGGGGGGTGTCTGAATCGAACAGAAAAGGAATGAAACAAATGAGTTACCAGATTGCAATAGATGGCCCTGCAGGGGCAGGGAAAAGCACCATTGCCCGGAAGGTGGCAAAAGCAAAAGAATTTATTTATGTGGATACAGGAGCGATGTACCGTGCGATGGCATATTATTTGCTCTGTAATCATATAGACCCGGAAGATACAAAAGCAGTTGAAAAAAGCTGTATGGAAGCTGACATAACGATTTGTTATGAGGAAGGGGAACAGGCAGTCTTTTTAAATGGAAAGAATGTTAATGATGTGCTGCGCACGGAAGAGGTGGGAAATATGGCATCTTTAACCAGCAAAAATCCAAAGGTCAGGTTGCGGCTTACTTCTCTGCAAAAGGCTCTTGCGGAGAAAAATAATGTGGTTATGGATGGAAGGGATATTGGGACCTGTGTCCTGCCGGAAGCGGATGTGAAGATATTTCTTACGGCAAGTGCAGGTGTCAGGGCAAAGCGGAGATTTGATGAGCTGTCTGCTAAAGGACAAGAATGTGATATCCAAAAGATTGAGGAGGATATCATAAAACGTGATGAGCAGGACATGAACCGGAAAATTGCACCATTAAAGCCAGCAGAGGATGCGGTATTTATAGATTCCTCTTATATGTCGATAGACGAAGTGGCAAATGAGATTATGACATTATGTGAAAAGAGTACTTCGAAAATTAATTAACTGACACTTGGAAGGAAAAGGCTGGAAACGTATGGAGGTTTTACTTGCAAAAAGCGCCGGTTTTTGTTTTGGAGTGAAACGGGCAGTGGAAAAGGTTTATGAACAGACCGGTACCGGCAGGAAAATATACACTTATGGTCCAATCATACATAATGAAGAAGTGGTGAGGGATCTTAAGGAAAAAGGTGTTTCTGTAATAGACAGCCCACAGGAGCTGGAAGATTTGACACAGGGAACGGTGGTAATACGTTCCCATGGGGTGCCTGAAAAGATTTATGATTTAATAGAGGCAAACGGATTGGAATGTATTGACGCCACCTGTCCCTTTGTCCAAAGGATACATAAGATTGTGGAGAAGGAAAGCCGGGAAGGAAAGCAGATAGTTATTATTGGAAATCCCGGACACCCGGAGGTGGAGGGGATAAAAGGCTGGTCACATACCCCGGCAGAGGTGATTGAGTCTGTCACGGAAGCTGAAAATTATAAGGGATCGGGGGAAAAACCTTTGTGCATTGTATCCCAGACGACATTTAACTACAACAAATTTCAAGAATTAGTTGAAATTTTTCAAAAAAGAGGTTACAATGTTAATGTTGTAAATACTATCTGTAATGCGACAGAAGAACGACAGACGGAAGCTGCACAGATTGCAGCCAAGGTCGATGCAATGATAGTAATAGGCGGCAGGCATAGTTCCAATACACAGAAACTGTACGAAATATGCAGGGAAAAATGCAACGCCACTTATTTTATACAGACACTGGAAGATTTGCATTTAGAACTGCCTAAAACTGCTGCTCTGGTGGGTATTACCGCGGGGGCTTCCACCCCAAACAATATTATTGAGGAGGTTCAAAATTATGTCAGAATTAACTTTTGAACAAATGTTGGAAGAATCATTAAAGACAATACATACAGGAGAGGTAGTTGAGGGTACGGTCATTGATGTTAAGCCGGAAGAGATTATTCTTAACATCGGCTATAAATCTGATGGTATTTTAACCAGAAACGAATATACCAACGAACCCAATGTGGACCTTACAACTGTAGCGAAACCGGGTGACACCATGGAAGTTAAAGTCCTTAAAGTTAATGACGGGGAGGGACAGGTTATCCTGACCTATAAGAGACTGGCTGCTGATCGTGGAAATAAGAGAATAGAGGAGGCCTATAATAACAAGGAAGTGCTTACGGCAAAAGTGGCACAGGTGCTTGACGGCGGATTAAGCGTTGTTATAGATGAGGTGCGTATCTTTATTCCTGCCAGCCTTGTTTCAGATGTGTTTGAAAAGGACCTTACCAAATATGCTGGTCAGGAGGTTCAGTTTGTAATAAGTGAATATAATCCCAAGAGAAGAAGATATATTGGGGACCGCAAGCAGTTACTGGTAGCGGAAAAGGCAGAAATGCAGAGAAAGCTGCTTGAAAGCATTCAGGTTGGCGACGTAGTAGAGGGCGTTGTGAAGAATGTAACTGATTTTGGCGCGTTTATTGATATTGGCGGAGCAGATGGTCTCCTTCATATTTCAGAAATGTCCTGGGGACGTGTGGAAAACCCCAGAAAGGTATTTAAAGTTGGGGATAAGGTTAAAACATTTATTAAAGAAATTTCCGGTACCAAGATTGCCTTAAGTCTTAAGTTTGAGGATGCTAATCCCTGGAAGAATGCGGATGAAAAATACTCAGTGGGAACAGAGGTGACCGGAAGAGTAGCAAGAATGACAGACTTTGGCGCGTTTATAGAATTAGAACCAGGTGTGGATGCCTTGCTTCACGTATCCCAGATATCCAGAGAGCATATTGAAAAACCGGCGGATGTTCTTAAAGTTGGCGAGGAAGTAACAGCTAAGGTAGTAGATTTTAACAGCAATGATAAGAAGATCAGCTTAAGTATCAAAGCGCTTTTGTCAGCAGAGTCTGCGGCAGAGCAGGGAGACGCGGTTTCTGTTGATATTGATGAAGTGATTGCAGCAGAAGAAGCTTAAAAATAAAATATCCTGGGGCGGGGATTTGGTTATGGCTTATGATTATGAAAAGTTTAAGAGCGCTGTGCTCGCACTTACCAAAATAGACTTAAACAGTTATAAAGAACGGCAGATGAAGCGGCGGATTGACGCGTTGATTACCAAGCATGGTATTAAAGGCTATGAAGACTACGTGCATGTTCTTAAAACAGATAAGGCCAGATTTGAGGAATTTGTGAATTATCTTACTATTAATGTGTCGGAATTTTACAGAAATCCTGACCAGTGGAGGGTAATGGAAAAACAGATTATACCGGAACTTATTGGTAAATTTGGCAAGAGTCTGAAAATATGGAGCGCTGCCTGTTCTACAGGAGATGAACCATATTCTCTTGTGATGGCGTTGTCCAGACATATTCCGCTTAATCTGATTCGTATTACTGCGACAGATTTGGATAAGCAGGTTATTGCAAAGGCAAAGGTTGGTCTATATAGTGAAAAGAGTATTGCAGCAGTTCCGGATGATTTAAAGAAAAAATATTTTACAAAAATTGGATTGTCATACCAAATATCTAACGATATTAAATCAAGGGTGGAGTTTAAGGAGCACAATCTTCTTGAAAATAATTATGCCAAGGGATATCATATGATTGTTTGCCGTAATGTGCTGATTTATTTTACAGAGGAAGCAAAAGACGAGGTATTTAAAAAGTTTTATCAGTCTCTTGCGCCAGGAGGCGTTCTGTTTATTGGAAGCACAGAGCAGATTATCAATCATAAAGAGATAGGATATGAGAGGAAAAATTCCTTTTATTATGAACGTCCTGAAAAATAAAAAGTTGGGCAGAGAAGTTTCTTCTCTGCCTTCATTTTGTATATTTGAAATTCACTTCTGCGTAGGTACTCTTTAATCCTGTAAGGCCATGGCGTTAAGCACATGGCTTGCATAGTCCGAAAAAAGTTGTCTGTTTTTCTTAATGTCATCAGTAAGCTCAAAAAACAAATCCTTACTTTTATAATCCCGTTTAAAAAAAGGCACAGTAAGTACATTCCACTGGGGAAGATAGCAGGAGAACTTTCTTGTATAGCAGTTGGCAGCGGTTGCCTGCTGACGGTAATCTTTATCTACAAAGGAAGCTATAGATTTATGAAGCGCCATATCCTCTGTAGGAAGATAATAATAGTCCTTGTAATTTGCGTAAAAATATTTCAGCTCTTCTTCATATATGGGGACGATTAAAGTTCCCTCGTGGCCTTCTCCTTTAAAGTGGCACCCCCTCCCCATAAAAGAGACTGGTTTGGGAAGAAATGAGGGGAATACCAGCTGGAGAACAAGTTCTTTTCTTGGAATACCATGAATATCATTATAATAGTTGGCCTGTACCTTGCAGGCTTTTACACTGTTATTAAATAAATCATAGTAGGCAAGAATGGGGAGACTTTCCAACATTCCTTTCATATCTTCCGAGTTGTGAAGAAGCAGCGTATGATATAGACGATAGTCGTGGGAAAAGGTAAATTCCTTATAAACCTTGATCAGCTCTCCTCCATTGTATGTATCTTCGCGTCCTATCTCTAAAAATTCCTCTATTGTTTTCAGCTTGCAGTCAGAAATTTTCAGAAAATTCTTATATGGGGCAATCCGGCGGTAGATATCCAATCCCTCCATCTGGTCAAAGTTACAGACAAATCCATATTTTGCTGCTTTTTGTTTAATAAATGGGAGGTCAAAGGTATTGCCATTATAGTGAATCAGATAGGTATATTGTTCCGCGAAAGTCAAAAAGACCCTGATCAGTTCACCCTCTTCGTCAGCGGACTGGGCAAACCATTGCCGTAT